>CAYZID010000010.1:0-50267 GCA_964478315.1 uncultured Myxococcales bacterium
CCGACAGGGTGGAGTGGGGGGTGCGGTTCGTGGAGGTGTAAGAGCCCGCTTCCGCACCGTGCCCACCCCTCGGTCTGCGGCCGAGCGTGCGGGGCCGTCCCTCACTAGTCGGAAGCGGCCGGCCAGGGTAGGCTGGCCGCCGTGACTGCACCCATCCGCTTCTGCCCCCTGTGCGGCCGCACGACCGCCTCCATGTTCTGCCCGGACGACGGCGCCCCCACCATGGACGAGGCGCTGTTCCGGGATGAGGACGCCGGGCTCGCGCCGGGCACGATCCTCCAAGGCCGCTACCGCGTGGACGAGACGCTCATGCAAGGGGGCATGGGCGTCGTCTACCGGGGCACCCAGACCTCCGTGAACCGCCCCGTCGTCATCAAGACGGTGCTCCGCGACTACGTGACGAACCGCCGCCACGTCCAGCGCTTCTACCAGGAAGCCCAGGCCCTCTGCCGCCTCGCCCATCCGAACATCGTCAGCGTCTTCGACTTCGGCATCGACCAGGCCCAAGGCGTGCCCTTCCTGGTCATGGAGAGGCTCGGAGGCGAGAGCCTGGCCGACCGCGTGCAGCGAGAGGGGCCGCTCACGGAGGCCCAGGCCACCGGGATCTTGCTCCAGGTGGCGCGCGGCCTCGTGGAGGCGCACGGGCACGGTGTCATCCACCGAGACTTGAAGCCCGGCAACATCTTCGTGACCCAGCTCCTAGACGGCCGCGAGCACGTCCACATCATCGACTTTGGGCTCGCCAAGCTCGTGGACGAGGACTCGGGCGACGCCAACCTCACGGAGACCGGCGCCATCCTCGGGACGCCCTACTACATGTCGCCCGAGCAGCTACGGCACCAGCCAGTGGACGGGCGGTCGGACCTCTACTCCCTGGGCTGCGTGCTGCACTACCTGCTCACGGGCGCGCCGCCCTTCGACGGGCCGGACAAGGTCGCCATCGCCATCGCCCACCTCACACGCCCGCGCCCGGAGCTGCCCACCACGCTGGCGGATGGGCAGGCCCCCTCGCTGGGCCTCCGAGACCTCCACCAGCGCCTCTTGAGCCGCCCGCCCAGTGAGCGGCCAGACCAGGCGCTGGACGTCGCCGCTACGCTCGCCGTCCTCCACGAGCAAGCCCTGGCCGTGGGCCAGCCCCCGGTCCGGCCTCGCGCCCAGACGCCTCGCGTCTTGGCGCCCACCGGGCCCGCACCGCCCGGGCCCGGCGCGGCGCCGCCTGCCCCGCCCGACGACCCATCCCCGCAGGCCACTCCCCAGCCCGCGGCCACCCCGTCGTCGGGGCCCCCGACGCCCGCGCCGCTGCCCTCTCACGTCCCCTTCTTCGTGCGTCATCCCTCGGTCGTCTGGGCCGCCGTGGCCTTCTTCCTGGTGGGCGGGGTCGCCTTCATCATCTCGGTGGGGATGCGGGGCACGGACGCCCCGGCCGCGCCGACCCCGCCCGCTGCCGCCGCCACGCCTACGCTCGACGCCTCCAGCGGCCGCGAAGCCGCCGGCGCCAGCGCTTCCACCGGCGTCTCGCCCGACCACGGGCCCGTGGACGCGGGCCCCTCGGCGCGGGACCGCGCGGTCTTCGCCGTGCTCGACGGCCTGCTCAGGGAGGAGCGTGTGGCCCTGCGGCGGTGCTTGCGCAAGGCGCACAAGAAGCCCGCGGACGTGGACGTGAAGCTCACCGTGGCCACGGGCGACGTCGTGCGCGTGGCCGTAGCTCGCCCATCGCCGCCGCCCGAAGCCCTCGAAGGCTGCCTCGGGGAGGCCCTCCGCGGGAAGTCCGCCCTCGGCGCCCGAGACGGGACCTTCCTCCGTCCCCTGGCCCCCAAGCGGTAGCCGCGGGCCTCGCGCCCCACCTCGCGATCCTGGTCGTCCCCCAACGCGCGGCTCGCTCGTGAGCCCATCCCGCCAGCCAGGGACCCGTCGCCCGCCAACACGCGGGGCGCCGCGGCGAGCCTTCGTCGTTCTAGTTCCCATCCTGAAAAGGCGGACCGAGCCACGGCGAGTCGATGTGCGTGCCAGGTGCGTTCACGCAACCCGCCGGAGTAGCAGCGCTACTTCAAGTGGTTGCGGGGACGCGCATGGTGCGTGCAGCGGCCGTCGCGGCGACGGGAGGCTTTTCAGGATGGGAACGTTCTAGCAGTGCGCGGTCCCGCGGGGCGCACCGAGTGACCCTGGTCGACGAGTGGGGCGGCAGGCGGAGCCGGACTTCGCGTCCGATCTCTGGCACCTGACGGGAGTTGTTCGTAGTAGGACTAGGACAGGTCGCCCTCCCGTCCCGGATCACGGCGATCGCAGCGCATCCGGGGTGGCCAAGCCCCTCGAACTGACTACGGCCAGTCCTTCTGGGTTGGGCGACCACGGCCGCACAACCTTCGTTCGTGCCCGCTCGGTGCGGGCTCTGCTTCAAGCTTCCAGAAGGAAGTTCCTACTTGGGGGTGGGGCAGTCCTCGGAGGAGCAGGTGATCTCGAAGGTGGAGCACTTGTCGGTCGACCAGTAGGCGGCGGTGGAGCAAAGCTGAAACTTCGATGCACAACAATAGGCAGTGCAGTTCGTGGGGGCCACGACCGTGTCAAACTTGCTGCACTTGGAAGCCCAGTAGTTGATGCCCACGATGTTTGGATCGCAGCAGAAGTTGCAGACCCCGCTATCGCAGAGGCCTGTGGTCTTGGTCCCGCAGACCTCCCCATTGTGGGCCCCGATGTGCGCCACGCACGTGCCGGCCCCGTCGCAGATGCTGTCGTCTTGGCAGTCGGGGGAGGCGCAGACCGTGCCGGAGGGGCGGGGGGTCCACGCCGTGGGGTTCTGGCTGGCGTCGCAGGTGTCGCACTTGTCGCTGGAGAGGGCGCCGTCGGCGTAGCAGCCCCCACCGATGAGGCAGTAGCCCTGCTGGATGGGGTGCGAGCAGGTGTGGGCGTCCGGCCCCGCCGAGGTGCACTGGTCGGTCGTGCACGACTTGCCGTCGTCGCAGGACACCTGGGCGCCTGCCACGCAGACCCCACCCTGGCAGGCGTCGCCATCGGTGCAGCCGTTGTTGTCGGCGTTGCACGCCGTGCCGTCCGCCGCGTTCGTCCACGCCGTGGGCGCCTTGGCCGCGTCGCACACCTGGCAGGGGTTCGCCGGGTTCGCCATGCCGTCCTGGTAGCAGGCCCCCTCGATGGCGCAGAAGCCGGGCATGACCCCCTCGGTGCAGCCGCCTGCGCCGTCGCAGGCGCTGGTCATGCAGCTCAACGGCGGCACGCAGGGGTGCGCCGTGCCCTTGCACTGTCCGCCCGCGCAGGCGTCGCCGCTCGTGCAGGGGTCCCCGTCGTCGCAGGTGCCGTCCTTGGGCTCGGCGATGCACTGGTGGAGCGCCGTGTCGCACTTGCCCGTCGTGCATGGGCCGTCCAGGGTCGCGCAGGGCCCGTCGTCGTCGCAGCCGCAGTTCACGTCGTCCCACGTGCCCACGCATGAGCCGTCGGCTGCGCAGGTGTCGTCGAGCGTGCAGGCGCTGCCGTCGTCGCAGGGGCCGCCCGGCTTGGGCGTCGCCACGCAGGAGCCCTCCACGCACTGGGCGGTGTGGCAGGCGTCCTCCTGCTCCGAGCAGTCCTTGGCCGTGCCGGCGCACACGGCGCCCGCGCCGCACACGTCTCCCTCGGTGCAAGGGTCCCCGTCGTCGCAGGGCGTGTTCGCATCCACCTCGGTCTGCACGCACTCTCCCGTCGTGGTGTCGCAGCTCTTGACGTGGCAGGCGTCGTCGGGCGGACCGCAGTCCTTGGGCGTCCCGAGGCACACACCGTCCTGACACGTGTCGTCCTGCGTGCAAGGGTTCGCGTCGTCGCACGGGTCTCCCTGGGCGAAGCAGACCCCGTCGAACAGGCACGTCCCCGCGGCCACCTCGTGCCCGCAGACGCCCGTGGCGGCGTCGCACGTGTCCACCGTGCAGTCCAGCCCGTCGTCACAGTCCGTGGCGGCGTCCGTGCAGCCGCAGGGCGAGGCCACGCACTGGCCGTCTTCGCAGTGGTCGTCCGCGGAACAGTCCTGCCCGTCGTCGCAGGGCAGGGAGTTGTCGGGCACGGCCGTGCAGCCCTGGGCGGGGTCGCACAGGTCGCGCGTGCAGGGGTTCTCGTCGTCGCACTGGACGGGGGACCAGTCGTCCTTGGCGCGCGCGGGGTCGCAGACCTGGCACTGGCTGGAGCTGGCCAGCGTCCCCGCATCCACACACGCGCCGTCGATCTTGCAGACGTCGTCCTTGGCCTTGTGCTCACAGACACCCGTGGACAGGCAGGCGTCTACCGTGCAGGAGTCCCCGTCGTCGCACTGGTCGTCGTGGCCGAACTCGCAGCTCTCGGCGACCGTGTCGGGCTGTCCGCCCGGGTCCGGCGAGCTCGTCGTGTCGTGGCCCCCGGGGGGCACGACCACGTCGCCGCAGCCCGCCGCGCCGAGACTCCCCATCACGGCCAGCGCGGTCCCCAGCCGAAGCAAAGTCCTTGAACACATAGCGCCCTCCTCGCCACTCCCGGCGTTCCCCGTGCACTCGGCGGCACCCGCGCACCCTACCGAAAGCACCGCCCCGATTCACCCGGAAACGAAAACCGCTCGCGCCGACGGTGGGTTGCGTGTGCCCTGGCGAGGCTTGGAGCGCGGTCCCGCCCGGAGCGTCAGGTCACGTCGGGCCCCACGTTCTCGATGAAGCAGTGGTCCGGGGCTCGGAACGTGGACGGATACAGGAAGCCCGATGGCAGGTACTCCGGTGGGACGGGGGCGCCGTTGAGGTTCAGGTCGAAGCCCTCGTCGTCCCAGGCGTCGTAGGCCGCCTGGTTGTGGCTCGCCGCCGCGTCGAAGGCCGCCAAGAAGCCTTCTACCGAGGTGTTGGGGTCGAAGCTGGGGCCTACCAGGTTGGCGAAGATGGCCTTGCGCTGGGCCTGGACCCAGGCCGGGGCGTAGGTGGCGACGGTCAGCTCGCCCTCGTACAGCAGGCCGCGGTTGTTGTGGTTACAGCTCCCCACGTGGAGGAACACGTCGTCGACGATGAGGAGCTTGGAGTGCAGCGAGTGCGGCGTGAAATAGGCGTCCGTCTCGTCGATCGTGAACAGCCCGTCGTCGATGGCGTAGTCGAAGCTCTGGGTGTGGTAGACGCGGAACCGATCGGGGAACTGGTCCTCGAAGGTCTGGGCTTGGAGGTAGGTCTGCCAGCAGGCCGGGTCGCCCCACTCGTTCACGGGCGGGGTCACCACGATGAGGATGAGGTCCGGGACCTCGGTCATGCGCTTGACCAGCGCGGCCTCGATGAGCGGCGCGCGGAAGTATTGGTCCTCGATGTAGACGAAGTGCTCCGCGCGGGAGACGGCTCGGAGCAGCGCCTCCAGGATGTGGTTCTCGTCGAAGGGCGCGGGCATGGTCGCCAGCACCTGCACGTCCTGCCCATCGGCGTAGGGCGGCGGCGGGTCGGCCACCGAGAAGCCGCTGGAGAGGTTCGCGTACTCCACGTCCTGCTGGAGCTGGTACTGCCAGCGGCGGTGGAAGACGTCCACGGCGTCGATGGCGCTGGGCCCGTCCAGCCGCACCATGTAGTCCTTGCGCGGCGACAGGTCGGGCTCGCGCTCCTTGGCCTGGACCGCCAGGCGATCGTCCTCCGTGGCGTCGAACTTCATGCGCCGCCACTCGAAGACGCCGTGGTCGTGGGTGTCCCAGTCGGTCGTCTTGATGTTCATGCCGCCGATGAAGGCGACCTTCTGGTCAATGGTCAGGAACTTCTGGTGCCAACTCGCGATGGGGATGTCGAACAGCGAGAGCCCCGCCGGAAGCGCCGCGGCGTCCACGGCGTAGGGTTCCATGAAGGGCGGCAGCCCCTCGTCGGCGATGGGCTCGCCGGGCTTGCCCGCCGCGCCGTCGGCGTCCAGCGCGTCCAGCACCCGCGCGCCGAAGTCCACGGCCGGGAAGGTGACCACGAACTGCCCGGCCGCGGGGTTGGACTGCCCCATGTACTCGAACTGGTCACCGAGCTGGGCGCCCTTGTCGGTGAGCGCGTCGTCCACCGTGACGCCGCTCAGGAGCCCGTCCTGACTCCAGAACTGGCCCACCATGACCTTCTTCTGGACCCCCTCCAGGGACTCCAACACCCCCATGATCGTGTTCTGCCACCGCTCGGCCGGGCTCAGCGAGGCGTGCGTAGCCGGGTCGCGGATGAGCTCCAGGTCGCTCGTCCACCACCACGAGCTCGCCGTGACGAAGCTCTCGGCCTGGAGCAGATCCGTGCGCACCGACGCCCAGGCTTCCTCGCCGTCTCGCAGCAGCTCCAGGTGGTTGCCGTGCCGCGCCGGGCGCCCGGTTGGGGCGAACCACAGGTGAGGCAGCCCCAGCCACACCGTGAACCGCCGCACCCCGTCATCGCCCACCTTGCTCGTGGCGTAGAGCCCCACGGGCTCCTCGCCCGGCAGGAGCTCCACGGCGAGGCCGTCCTCCGCGCCCGTCCCGTCGTAGCTCAGGGTCAGGTCGGCCGCGACGTGCAGCGGCGCCTCCACGTGCACCGTGAACCCCTCGGGCTCGCAGACCGCGAAGCCGCTCCCGAGCTTTCCCGGGCTCTGGGTGAGCACGATCTCGCCCCAGAGGTCGCTCGTGACCTCCACCGATGGCGCCTGGTCGTCCGGGAGGGGCTGGGCCCAGATGTCCACCGGGACCACCTCGACCACCGCATCGCCGCACCCCGCCTGGCAGGTGAAGCCGTCGCCCTGGGACCCCTCGGGGCACACGCAGTGGAACCCGCCCGCCAGGTTCTCGCACGTGGCCGTGGGGTCGCACCCCGCCGTCCCGTCGGCGCACTCGTCCACGTCCTGGCAGGTCGTGCCGTCGCCGGTGAAGCCCGGCGGGCACACGCACTGACCCTCCAGGCACAGCGCCTCGGGTGCGCAACCCGCGCCGTACAGGCACGCGCCGGTCGTGGGATCGCAGGTCCCCTCGCCCACGCAGGCGTTGGGCGCCTTGCAGACCTTGGCCTCGCCCGCGCAGGCGCCCTGCCCGTCGCAGCGGTCGGTCACCGTGCACGGGTCGCCGTCGTCGCAGGGGGCGCCCTGGGGCAGCGGCTCCACCACGCACACGCCTTGCTCGCACCGGGCCGGGGCGCAGGAGCTCCCCGACGCCAGGCAGCTCGCCGGGCAGCCGCAGTCGTTGGCCTGCCCGGGCGTCGTGGGGCGCGCCTGCTGCCAAGCGGCTTCCTCGCCGCACAGCGAGGCCCCGCCCGGCCCCGCGTCCTCGCCCGCGCAGGCGTCCGCGTCGGGCAGCGCGTCGCAGGGCTCACACGCCCCGTAGGCGACGACCGCCGTGGGGACCCCGTCGGCCCCCAAGAGCGCCACGAGGCCGGTGGGGGCGTCGTCTTCCAGGAGGTCCGACACCGCCACCTGCTGCTGGGCCCGGTCATCCCCCTGGGCCCCGATGGCCCACAACCCGCTGGGCGGGATGGGGACCGCGGGGAGCTCCACCTCGGTCACCGCGTCGTGGTCTTCGGTGCTCTCGGGGGGGCCGCAGGTCCCGTCCACCACCTGATAGAAGGCGACCTTCGCCACGCCGCACGCGGTGAGGTCCCGCCCCTGCCAATCCCCGGTGAAGGACAACTCCACGAGATCGCGCTCGCCACCGCCGGCCTGGCGCCAGTCGAGCTCGTTCAACCGCACGCCGCACGGGAGCGGCGCGACCGTCCCGCTGTCTACCCCGCCGTCGATCCCGACTCCCGTATCCGTCACACCGTCCGGTCCAGCGCCCGCGTCCGCGACGCCGTCGACCCCGATCCCGGCGTCCGTGGCCGCCGGCGCGCTGCCGTCCCCGCAGCCACCCGCAGTCAACCCACCCAGCAACAGCGCGGTAGCCAACGCCCGCGACCATCCAGACGCCCCCGTGGTCGGCTCCGGCCCTCGTCCCTTCCTCATCGCCCGTCTCCCGTGTCTCGGCCGTCCACGCCGTCGCGGCGGGCCCCTTACACGCCCCGCCCGCCGAACATGCCGACGATCGAGCATCTGGGCCAAAACGGCAAGGCCCGCCCGCCGCCCCCGGCGGGGACCGGGGCGGCGGGCGGGCCCGCGTGGAAGACGACCCTTGACCCCTACTGGGGGATGAGGTCGCAGCTCGAGGCTGAGCAGGTCATGACGAGGCAAGGCTTGATGCTGCAGTAGGCGCTCGACTTGCACAGCAGCAGACCATCGGCGCAGCAGTACGGACAATTCTGGATGACCGGCTCACACAGGCCCCCGTTGCACGTGCCGGCGCCCCCGGTGACTGTCGTGCAGGACGTGCCATCCTTGTCGTTGGTCCAGCTCGTCTGCGACACGCTTGGCGCGCAGCTCTGGCAGTCGCTCTTGGGGTTTGTCGCGCCCGACTTGTAGCAGGTGTCGCCGATGACGCAGCTCAGGGAGTCGATGGGGTTGCTGCAGAGGTATGTGCCTTTGAACTCCACGCACTTGTCGGTCGTGCAAGCCAACCCGTCGGAGCAGTCCACTGCGGGGCCACCCACGCAAACGCCGAGCTTCCCGCAGGTGTCGTTGGTGGTGCACGCGAGCCCGTCCGAACACGCCGTGCCGGGGAGCTTGTCCGTCCAAGTGGTCGCCGACGTCTTGGGCTGGCACGACTCGCAGTCGTTCGACGGGTTGTCCTCGCCCGTGGCGTAGCACGCGCCGCCGATGTAGCAGCCGTTGCCGTTCGCTGGGTGGGTGCACGAGAACGAGTAAGCGCCCGTGCTCTTGCACACGTCATCCGTGCAGGAGAGACCGTCATCCTTGCAGCTCACCGGGCTCCCGGCCTTGCAGACGCCAGCCTGGCAGGAGTCGCCGGACGTGCAGCCGTTGTCGTCCGCGTTGCACTTCGAGCCGTTCTCGACGTTGGACCAGGCCTTCTGGTTCACCGCCGCGTTGCACATCTGACAGGGATTCTTGGGGTTCGTGTCCCCGTCGGCGTAGCAAACCCCGTCGATGACGCAGCTCCCCTTGAGGATCATCTCGTTGCAGCCGCCGTCTCCGTCGCAGGTGCTCGTCATGCAGGCGAGGGGCGCCACGCACTTGTACGCCGTCCCGGCGCACACCCCATCGGAGTTGCACGAGTCCCCGTAGGAGCAGGCGTTCGCGTCGTTGCACGCGGCGCCTACGTTGGGCTCCGCGTAGCAGCTGTGGTTGCTCGTGTCGCAGCGGCCCGTGTTGCAGAGGTTGGTCTGCGCCGTGCAGTCGTCATCGCTCGCGCAGCCGCAGTTGGCGTTGTCCCAAGTGCCCACACAGGTCCCCTTGGCGGTGCAGGTGTCGTTCAGCGTGCACTTGTCGCCGTCGTCGCAGCTCTCACCGGTGGTCACCGTCTGCTCGCAGCTCCCCGCCACGCAGGCGGCCTCGTGGCACTGGTCGCTGGGCTCGCAGACCATGGGCGTCCCCGCGCACGTCGCGTCCGTGCCCGAGCATGTGTCGCCCACGGTGCACTTGTCGCCGTCGTCGCACGTCGCCGTGGCGGGCTTGGGCTCGGCCACGCAGGCGTCGCTCGCCTCGTCGCAGACCCCCTGGAGGCAGTTCCCGTCCCCCGCGCTCGCGCAGTCCGTGGGGCTCCCGCCCACGCACAGCCCGGCCGAGCAGGTCTCGCCCGTGGTGCAGAACTGCCCGTCATCGCAAGCCGTCCCGTCCGCCGCCGCGTCGGGGATCTGGACGCACTGGTAGTCCACACAGGCCATGCGCGTGCACTGGTCCGCCGTGGCCGTGCAGTCCACGTCCTCGCGGCACTCGCACGTGCCCGTGCAGACGCCGTTCGCGCAGTGGTCGTCGGGCGTGCATGGGTCCGCGTCGTCGCAGGTGGCCGCGTCGTTGGGCGCGAAGACGCAGCCGCTCGCGGGGTCGCAGCTCTCCTCCGTGCAGGGGTTGTCGTCCTGGCAGGTGATCGCCGTCCACGCGAGCTGGGAGGCCGCCGTGTTGCAGCTCTGGCAGGCGTTGTCCGGCTTGAGGTCCCCCTCCTCGTAGCAGGCGCCGCCGATGACGCAGGTGCCCTCGCTGGGCACATTACTGCATGTGCCGTCACTCGCGCACACGTCCACCGTGCAGTCCAGCCCATCGTCACAGTCCTCGGGGGTGAGGCAGCCGCAGCCTTCGATGCTGGCGTCGTAGTTGCCCACGCAGGCACCGAAGCCGTCGCACGTCTCGTCGGGCGTACAGAGGTTGCCGTCGTCGCAGACCTGCCCCGGTTGAATCTGCACGTCGCACTGACCCGTGGCCGGGTCGCAGGCGGCCGTGCTGCACTGGTCCGCCAGCGGCGAGCAGTCCAACTCGGCTCCCACGCACTCACCGTCGGCGTTGCACAGATCCTGCTGGGTGCACAGGTTGCCGTCGTCGCAGCTCGTCCCCGGGTCCACCTGAGTCTCCACGCAGTCGCCGGTGGCCGGGTCGCAGGCCGCCGTCACGCAGGGGGCGGACGGCTCGCAGACCTTGGGTGTGCCGCTGCACACGCCGTTGGAGCAGACGTCATCCGTCGTGCATGCGTCCCCGTCATCGCAGGTCGTGCCGTCCGTCGTCGCGTCCGGGGTCGCCGTGCAGACGCCGCCCACGCAGTCCACCGACTCGCACGCCGTGTGGGGCGTGTCGGCGCAGTCGGCGGCCTCCGTGCAGCACAGATAGTTGTCGCTCACGCCGCAGCCCGTGGCCGGGTCGCAGATGTCCTCCGTGCAGGGGTCGCCGTCGTCGCACTGGTCGCTCGTGTCCGTCCAGGCGTCCTGATCCTTGCCAGCGTCGCAGATCCGGCACTGGTTCTCGGGGTCCCCGGCGCCGTCGGCGTAGCAAGTCCCCGCGATGAGACAGCTCCCAGCGATGGTCTCATGGGAGCAGGTGCCGCTCGCCGTGTCGCAGATGTCGTTCGTGCACTCCAGCCCATCGTCGCAGTGGGCGTTCGTCTTGCATCCGCACCCATCCAGCGCCGGGTCGTAGGTCCCCTCGCAGCTCCCCGCGGCGTCGCACGTGGCGTCCTTGACGCAGGGGTCTTCCGACGTGCACGCCGTGCCTTCGGGCTGGCCGCTCTTGACGCACTCGCCCTCGACGCACGTGGCCGTCTCGCAGGGCCCGGCCGTGGCCGCGCACTCCTCCTCCACGCAGCTCCCACACGGCGATGCCACGCACTGGCCGGCCTCGCAGTGGTCGTCCGTGGAGCACTCCTGGCCGTCGTCACAGGGCAGGCTGTCGTCGCTCTGGGACTTGCAGCCCGTGCCCGGGTCGCACCAGTCGTTCGTGCACTCGTTGCCGTCGTCGCAGACCACCGCCGTCCAGTCGGCGACGTTCTTGGTGGGGTCGCACACCTGGCACTGCGTGGACGCCTTGGTCGCCCCGGCGTCGTAGCACTCGCCGTCGATCTTGCAGACGTCGTCCTTGGGCGCGTGCTCGCAGACGCCCGTGACCAGGCACTTGTCGATCGTACACGAGTCCCCGTCGTCGCACTGAGCGTCTTGGCCGAACTCGCATTCGCTGACCTCACCGCCCTTGTCGGTGTTGGTCTCCACGTCCTTGTCTGGGATCTGCCCTGGATCCTGGCCCACGGGCGCCGGCACCACCACGTCCCCGCACGCGCCCAGCGCCACGGCGAGCCCTGCCACGCCCACCGCCCAACGAACTCGCCGCACTCGCCAACGTCCTCGCATCTCTCTCCCTCCCCACGCGCCCCGCGTCGCGTGCCCACGGAGGCCCCGCGCCGGGCCTCTTACTCATTCGGTCAACACCATACCGAAGGTGATGCCAGGATGCACATCCCCTCTCCGTGGAATGCGCGATCGCGCGGTCGCGCGGTCGCGCGCGCTCCCGCTCCATGCCATGCTGCTCCTCGGCCCGCGAGGCACCGCGTCGTGGTCGGCCCGACGGGGGCACGACCCCCTCATCGGTTGGCGGCAGGGGAGGCGAGATGGTCGACGAGACACGACGCCACGGGACGGCCGTGAATATCCGGGGCCGCTCCGCGCGAGCGCGGCTCGTCTGGCCGGTCATCGCGCTGGGCGTGGCTGGGGCTTGGCCCACGCTGGCCCGGGCCGAGCTGGTCATCGACACCTTGGACGACGTCTCCGCCTGGAAGGGGCTCGTGCCCGAGGCGACCTTGGTCCACGAGGGTACGGGCGCTGGGCGCTGGGCGGACACGGTCGCCGTGCCCTCCGTGAAGCGCTCGTTCGACCCCCCGCTGGACCTCTCGCAGCAGGACCACGTCGGGCTCTGGGTCTACTCGGCCGCACCCAACGGCGCCCAGCTCCAGCTCATCTTCGACTCGGACGCGCCGAGCGACGGGTGGGACTACTACTCTCGGGAGCTCACGATCGACTGGCAGGGGTGGCGTCACCTCTGGATCGCCCGGGACGACATCGAGGCCGCTCGGTCGCCCCTGGGCTGGGATCAGATCTCCGCCGTGCGCCTCTCCGCCTCCGGCTGGGGCCACACCCCCTTGCCGGACACGAACCTGGTCCTCGACGCCCTCACCGCCAGCCGCGCCGTCGTGCGGGACGTCGCGCGCACCCAAGCGTGGCAAGGGGCCGACTTCGTCTACACCTTCACCCTCACCCTGGAGTCGCCCGAGCCCGAGGGGGGGGGCCCCTTGGGCGTGGACCTCGCCGTGACCCTCGGCGCGACGGCCCCGCAGGAACTCCAGGTCGCGGCGTCCCCGGCGCACGTGGACCTGCCAGCCGGCAGCACGACGACCGCCCAGCTCACCGTGACGATCCCCGCGGTGGTCGTCGCCGCCCACCCGCCTTTCACGCCGTGGGACGTCTCCTTGGAGGTGACCCCGGCGGCCGGTCAGCCCGAGTCTTGGATCGAACCCCTCGCCAACCCCGCCGCTCCTCCCGCGGCCACCGCGCCCCCACGCGGCTTGCTCACCGCGGCCGACTTCGCCCGCATCGCCACCTGGGCGGCCGCCCACCCCTGGGCTTCCAGCCTGCGCGCCAGCGTCCTCCAGCGCGCCGCCGATTGGCGCACCGACTACCTCGCCCGGTTCGGCCTGGAGACGCCGAGCCCCGCCGACGACCCCAGCGCGCTGCCCCCGCTGCCCCCCGAGGGCGGCCAGTGGAGCGCGCACTACATCTGCCCCACGCACGGCGTCTCGCTGGTCTACACGCCTCCCATGACCCACACCTGCCCGGTGGACGGCGAGGTCTTCACGGGCTGGCCCTATGACCAGGTCATCTACGGGCGCCAGCACACGGATCTGGCGGAGGCCGCGCGCGATCTGGGCTTGGCCTGGCAGCTCGGGGGAGATCCCGCCCGCGCCGCCCAGGCCGCCGCCATCTTGCTGGCCTACGCCGGCGCCTACGAGGGCTACCCCCTCCACGACAAGGAGGGCGGCGCCTCGCAGTCCGGGGCTCGCGTCCTCGCCCAGACCCTCGACGAGGCCGGGTGGCTCATCAAGATGGCCTGGGCCTACGACCTCATCGGCGACAGCGGCGCCCTCTCGGACGCCCAGCGCGCCACCATCGAGAGGCACCTCCTCCGGGCCGCCGCCGCCGTCATCGCCGGCAACGACGCGGGCACCTCCAACTGGCAGGCCTGGCACAACGCCGCCCTCGCCGCGACGGGGCGCGCCCTGGGCGACCCCCGCCTCACCGCCGCCGCCCTCTACGGCCCCAGTGGGTTCCAGCTCCACATGGCCTCCAGCGTCCTCCCAGACGGTTTCTGGTACGAGGGTTCGTGGAGCTACCACTTCTACGCCCTGCACCCCCTCACCTACCTCGCGGAGCTGGGCGCCCGCGCCGGCCTGGACCTCTTCGCCGACCCGGCCCTGCGCTCCATGTTTACGGCCCCCATCGCCTTCGCGCCCCCGGATCTCGTGCTCCCGGCCTTCAACGACGCGCACGAGGCCGATCTGCGCCAGAGCTACACCTGGATGTTCGACGCGGCCTTCGCTGCCACCGGAGATCCAGTCCTCGCCATCCCCCTCGTCACCGCCACCGTCGGCCCGTCGGGCCAGACCACCCTGGAGGCGGCGACCCGCACGGACCGGTCGCTGTGGTGGGGGGCGGAGACGTGGCCCGGGCTCCCCGGCGACCAAAGCGCCGGGGCGCCGGGCGACCCCGGCGGCGAAGACGTCCCCACGCCAGCGGGCGGCTTCGTGGACAGCGTCCTGTTCCCCGCCAGCGGGTTCGCGGTGCTCCGCGGAGGCCCCGGGGACGGTGCGGGCGGTGACGCGGCTCAGGGCGGGGGCGATGGACTCGTCGACCGCTGGTGGGCCGCCCTGGACTTCGGCCCCCACGGTGGCTGGCACGGCCACTTCGACAAGCTGGGGCTCGTCCTCTTCGGGCGCGGTCGGATGCTGGGGCTGGACCCGGGCAGCCACTCCTACGCTTCGGCCCTCCACGACGGCTGGGACCGCACCACGGTGGCCCACAACACGGTCGTCGTGGACGCCTCCCAGCAGCAGGAGGCCACCGGCGCCGCGCAGCGCTTCATCCCCCTCCCCGGCCTCACCTGGGCCCGCGCCGACGCGGGCGACGCCGTCCCGGGGGTGACCCTGACCCGCGACGTCCTCCTGACGGACCGCTACGTCTTGGACCGCTTCACGGCCCAGTCTACCCCCGACCCCGCCGAGCCCGGCCCCGCACCTCCCCACGACTTCGACTGGCTGTGGCACGCCCAGGGCAGCCTCACCGTGGGCGGCGATACGGCCGCGGACGGCTCCCTCTCGCCGGACCTCACCCTCTCCCCCTACGACGGGCTGGAGGGTCTCGAGGCCGGGTACGACTACCTCACCGCTGCCGCCGCCCAGACCCCAGCGCCGGGTAGCCCGGCGGCCCTGCGCGGGGCGCGCTTCGTGTTCCAGTTCGACTCCAACACCTACGACGGCGGCGTCTGGGCCAACGACGCCGGCGTCGTGGCCGGTCAGGCCTACGACACCACCGTCGCCCACAGCGGCCAGGGCTCCGCGCGCCTGGATTACGACTTCAGCGGCACGGCTGCAGGCGCCTACATCGTGTATCGCACCGCAGGGCTCGCCGTGCCCGCGGGCGCCGCGTCCACCTCGGCCCCCAGCCACGTGGCCGTGTGGATCTGGGGCGACGGGTCCGGCCACGGCTACCGGCTGCGCCTGGCGGACGCGACCGGCGAGTCGCACGTCTCGGCCAAGGGGACGCTGGACTTCACGGGCTGGCAGGAGGTGGGCTTCGACGTGGGTGGGCCGGGCACCTCCCACTGGGGCGGCAACGACGACGGCGTCGTGGATCTGCCCGTGAAGAACCTCGCGCTGGACGTCATCCGCGCGCCCGACACCGCTGGCGCACCCGACGCTGGCGCCCTGCACTTGGACGACTGGACGCTCACCTTCGCTGGGGACCCCGGCGCGCCGGGGGAGCCCAGCGGGGCGCTCACCGTGACCGTCGAGGGCTACGAGCGCCTCTTGGCGCGCGAGCGCCTGTGGATCGCCGGACAGCCGGACACGACCTACGTGACGGCCCAAGGCGTAGGGCCCGACCCCTTGGTGCCCGTCCCCTGCGTCATGGTCCGCCGACACGGCACCCACGCGTCGTTCGACGCGCTCCACGAGCCCTACGGCGCCGTCCCCCCGGCCACCACGACGTTCGCCACGCTCTCCGCGGAGGATGCTTCGGGCAGCGGGGCGTCTGACCCGCTGGCCGCCGTCGCTTACCGGGTGGTCCGCGCGGAGGGGCTCACCCCCGACGAGGACCTCGTAGTCCTGGCCGACAAGGCGGGGGTGACGCGGACCTTTGCCGGGGGAGCCGCCCCGGGGGAGGGGGCGAGCGGTGACGCTCCGGTGAAGCTCACGACCGACGGCGCGCTGGTGTTGCTGCGGCGCGCCTGGGAGCCCCAGGGCGTTCCTGCCGCAAGCGCGCCCCCCACGCGTCTCGCCCTCGTGGGCGCCTCGGCGCTGATCGTGGACGGTCAGGAGGTGTTCTCGGCGCCCTCGCCCGTGGGCCGGCTCGTCCTCACCGTGACCGGGTCGACGGTGACCGTTCGGGCGCTGACGGACGATCCGCCCGACCCGGCGGGCTCTCCCGAGCCGGTCCCTCTCTCGACCCTGGACGGCGTACGCCTCTACGCGCCGGGCATCACGGCGGTCCTCCTCCAACCCCAGGGCGCTGATCCGACGCCCGTCCCCTTCACCGCGGATGGCGATTACGTAGTCTTCGGAGAGTTGGGTGGTGCCGGGGGCGCCGGGCCAGAAGCGGCCCCAGACGCGGCCCCAGACGCGGCCCCAGACGCGGCCCCAGACGCGGCCCCAGACGTGGCCCCGGACACGGACCCAGCCCCGGTCCCGGACACGGCTCCAGACGTGGCCCCAGACGCGGTCCCGGACACGGACCCAGCCCCAGACGCGGCCCCAGACGCGGCCCCAGACGCGGCCCCGGACACGGACCCAGCCCCAGACCCGGCCCCGGACACGGCCCCGGCCCCCGCCCCAGACCCGGCCCCGGACGTGCGGTTCGACACCCTTTCGGGTGCGGACACAGCCGGCGCGGCGTCCCCCGCGCCAGCGTCGGAAGGCTGCTCGTGCCGGGCGTCGGGCTCGGGGCGGGCCTCGTCGGGAGACAGTCTGCCGGCCTTCCTGGCCCTCCTGGTGCTCTTGGTCACACTTCGCCGCGGGCGCTGAGCGGGGGCCGGGGGCCGGCCGAGGCGGCGCGGGTCTTCCTCGCCACCGTGCCGCCGGGGTCAGCAGCTACGGCCTCCCCGGCGGCCGCTCCGGCGTCCCCCGCGCTTCCCGCGTCCAGGGCCTGGGAGCGGTGGCCGCGGCGGCCCCAGGCGCTTCCACGGGTGTCGCTCGGGCTCACGCGTGGACACGGCGACGCCGCCGAACAGGGCGAAGCCTTGGATGACCACCACGGGCGCGTCCTCGGGGGGGAGAGGGGCGTCGCCGCGGTCCTGGGTGAAGCCGCCGAACACGCCCACCCCGTCGACCTCCACGCGCACATCGGGGGGCACGGCGATCTCCACGCCGCCGAAGATGGCCACGCACTCGATGACCGTCCGGGGTCCGGCCAGCGCCGCTTTGCGCAGGTCGAGCTGGACGCCTCCGAAGATCGACACCACCTGGAGCCGCTCGGGGACCTCCCAGACACCGCGCCGCTCCACGCCGCTGAACAGCGCCAGCATGGGCTTGGGGCGCGCCGCGGGGGCCGCCACCGCTCGGCCGGGCGCCGACGCAGGGGCCTCTCGCGGGGCCTCGGGCTTCGGGGGCGCGGCGGGGGCGCCGGGGAGGTCGCGGGTGGCGAGCTCCAGATCCAGCGCGTCCCGGGCGCGCTGGGTGAGCTCCAGGCGCTCGTCGTACTCGGACAGCGTGAGGTCGCCCTCCCCGAAGGCCGTCTGGAGCCGCTGCACGGCGTCCTCCCGGGCGGCCTCCAGGGGCGCCTTGGGGGGGCGTGGCACGCGCGAGGCCCGCGCGTCGAGCGGCGGGGCTGAGGACGCCGCGGCCAGCGGCGCCAGGGGATCGACCAAGGGCGGCGCCATGGCGCCGTCGTCCCCGCCGCGGGGCGCCCCGCCGTCCGCCAGGCGGGTCTCCAGGGGGGCCGCCACGACCAGCGCGCGGGCTCGCTCGGGCGGGGCGTGCCGCGCGACGGCGGGCGCGGTGACGGGGTCGGTTCGCGTGACGGGGTCGCCGCTCGCCGTCGTCTCGGGTGCCGCACCTGGTGCGGTGGCTGCCAGCGCCTCCGTGGGAGGGGATGGCGCCGCGTGGAGCGGGGCGTCAGGCCCCGGGGCGCTCCCCGCGGCCTCTGCGTCCGTCGTCGGCCCGTGGGCCCCCCACCAAGCGTCGGCGTCCGTGGCCGTCCAGGGGCGATCGAGAGGCAGGGCGGCCAGGGCCGCGTCCAGCTCGGCCATGGAGGCCGGGCGGTCCTCGGGGCGCTTGGCGAGGCAGCGCATCACGAGGGCATCGAGCGCCTGGGGGATCGGCTCGGCGGCCTGGGCGGAGGGCGGGGCGGGCTCGCGGTCCACCTGGGCCATGAGGGTGCGGATGGCGGTGCGCTCTTGGAACAGCAGGCGCCCGGTGAGCAGCCAGTAGGCCACCGCGCCCAGCCCGTAGACGTCCGCGCGGCCGTCGAAGGGCTCGTCGAGGACCACCTCGGGGGCCATGAAGGCCGGGGAGCCCGCGGCGGCGCCCGCCGTCGTGAGCTGCGTCTCGTCCAAGACACCGGCCAGGCTCTTGACCAGGCCGAAGTCCACGACCTTGAGGAAGTCCGAGCGGATGCCCGCGCGCCCCACGACCAGGTTGGCGGGCTTCACGTCGCGGTGGACGAGCCCCGCGCGGTGGGCTTCCTCCAGAGACTCGCAGGCTTGGCGGAGCAGATGCACCGCGCGCGCCGGAGGCAGGGGGCCGTGGCGCTCCACGAGGGTCCGGAGGTCCACGCCGTCGAGGAGCTCCATGGCGTAGAAGAAGACGCCGTCATCGGTGGCCCCGAAGTCGTACACGCGCACCGTGTGAGGGGAGGTGAGGCGCGCCATGGCCTGGGCTTCACGCGTGAAGCGCTTGAGGAGGGTCGCGACGATCTCGGCGTCGTCGCTCAGGGCGCCGGCGCGGATGCGCTTGACGGCGGCCAGCCGCCCCAGCGTTCGGTGTCGCGCACGCCAGACCTCGCCCATGCCCCCGCGCCCGATGCGCCCCAGGAGCTCGTAGCTGCCCACCACCTCGCCCACGCTCGCCTCCCGCGCCGCGGGTCCTCTCGCGGCGCGCCGAGCCTACCGCCCCCGCCGTTCCCTGTCTCGCTCCCGGGAGACTCGGTTTCGCCTCCGCGGCCACGACCGGGACCGCCGGGGCCGCCACCGCCGCCGCATCCGCATCCGTGGCCGCGTTCGCTTTCGCGACCGCGACCGCCACCGCTTCCGCTCCTACCGACCCCCGGGGCTTGTGGGGGCTCGGGGCTCGCCCGCGGCGCCTCCGCGCGCGCTGTCGCCAGCGCCTCCACGGGTCGCTCGATCGGCGGCCTTCATCTTTGCCACCACGGCGCGAGCCTCCTTCACCAGCGCCGCGTACTCGGGGCGGCCCGCGGCGTAGTGCGTGAAGGTCTGCCAGGTCTGCGCGGCGGCTTTGTGGTCTCCCAGCGTGTACTGGACGTTGCCATACCAGAACAGCGCCAGGACGTTCTGCGGATCGCGCGCCAAGACCCCTGTGAGCAGGTCCTTGGCGTCTTGGGCTCGGTGCTGCCGCAGCCGCACGCGCGCCAGGGCGATGACCGTGCTCGCCTCCCGCCCCTGGGCCAGCAGGCGCTCGTAGACCCGGGCGGCCTCGTCGAACTCCTCGGCCTTCTCCCGGAGCCCTCCGAGTGCGCTCAGCACCGCCTTGGAGCCCGGTGCCATGGCGGCCGCCCGCTCCAGGTGCTCGATGGCCTCGGCGCGCCGGTCCAGCTTCTCCAGCGCCGCGGCCAGGTTCAGCCGCGTGGCCGGGTTGTCCCGCACTTCCAGGGCGCGCTGGAGCGCCGTCACGGCGTCCTTGGGGCGTTCCATGTCCAGGTACTGCACCCCCAGGTCGTTGAGGGCGGCGAGGTCCTGGGGCCCCGCCTTCACCGCCGCCTCGAACCCCTGAAGGGCCGCGAGGCGGTCCCCGCGCGCTCGGTACACGCGGGCTTTCCCCACGAGGGCCGGGACGAACGACGGGTCCCGCGCCAGCGCCGCTTCGTACTCCTCCATGGCCTGATCGGCCCGCTCCTGCCGAAACGCCACGTGCCCCAGCGTCGTGTGCGCCGGCGCTGTGTCCCCTTCCACCCGCGCCGCGTAATCCAAAGCGGCCAGCTCGCCCTGCCCGATGGTCTCGGGCTTCTCCGCCGCCCGGCGCACGGCCGCCCGACGCATGGCCGCCTGGAGCACTGGGTCCCGGGGCGTGAGCGCCGCTGCCGCCTGGAATGCCCGCTCCGCTCGCTCGAACGCGCCGGCCTCCACGGCCTCCGCCGCGCGCCGCATGTGGTCGCGGGCGGCCTCCTGGCGCGCCGCGCGGAGCTGGAGGCGGCTCAGCCCGCTCCAGGCCACCGGGACGAGCAGTGTCGCGATGACGGCCATCAAGATCGGTGTAAGCCAGGCCGTACGGCGGCTGCGCGGGGAACGTTCCGTGCTCACGATAGCTCTCCTCCCTGCGACGTCTCCGGGCGTGGGGCGCGCGGCGCCGCGCGCCTGCCTGCCGCAAGCGCCCGAGCACTCCGAGCCCTACCACGGGCCGCCGTCTCTTGCGATGCCACTTCCCATGGCCCGATCCGATCGGGGCCGGCGGGCGCTCCGCTCAAGGGCTGGCGGGCGTCGCACGCTTCACGGGCCGCCCCTGCACCTCCACGACGACGAACTCCGTGCGCCGGTTCTTGGCGCGGCACTCGGCCGTGTCCTGCCGACACACGGGGGCGCTCGAGCCGTAGCCACGCGCCTCCAACCGACGCGTGTCGATCCCCGCTCGCACCAGCGCCGCCGTCACGGCCTCGGCGCGGCGCTGGCTCAGCGCCTGGTTCTTCGCCTCGTCGCCCCGGGCGTCCGTGTGTCCCGCCACGCGAAGCTTGGTCACCTCCGGGTGCTCTCGCAGCACCTCGGCGATGGTCTCGATGACCGCCGCGCTCTTGGGTCGCAGCGTGGCGCGCCCCACGTCGAAGTAGACGCGCCCCGTCACCTCGATGACGTCGCCGCGGAACTTGGCCCCCTCGACCCTCGTGTCCGGGCAGCCGTCCTCGTCGTCCAGCCCGTTTCTCGTCTCCGGCCGGTCGGGGCACTGGTCCGCCTCATCGGGGACGCCGTCGCCGTCGTTGTCGGGGTCGGGGCAGCCGTCGTCGTCCTGGAAACCGTCGCGGTCCTCGGCCCCGTCGGGGCACTGGTCTGCACCATCCGCCAGCCCGTCGCCGTCGTTGTCGGGGTCGGGGCAGCCGTCGTCGTCCTGGAAGCCGTCGCGGTCTTCGGGCTCCTCGGGGCACTGGTCGGCCCCTTGGCAGATCCCCGCCCACTCGCCCGCACGACCTTGGGTCTCGGGCCGCGCGTCGCAGACCCCGTCGTGGTCCCGGTCGGGCCGCGGGCAGCCGTCCCCCGTGTCGTCGCCGTCGTCGCCGATGGCCGGCACGTCTGGGCAGGCGTCGTCGGCGTCGTCCACGCCGTCATCGTCGCGGTCCGTGTCCACGAAGGCGGTGGCCAGGCCGGCCCGCCAGCCCAGGGACGCCAGGACACGGTAGCGGGGCGTCGCCAGCCCGGCCGTGAAACCCGCCGCCCCCGCCAGCGACGCCGTGAGGCCGCGGCCGAACCCGTACCGCACGCCCAAGAGCCCCTCCAGTGGCAGCAGGCTCGCGCCCCCGGCGGCGTTGCCCTCGCCGCGCTCGGTCACCGCGCCGTAGACCTCGGCGCCCATGCGCACACCGGCCCCCAGGGACACCTCGGTCCCCACGCCGTAAGTGAAGGCGTGCGCCGCCTCGAAGCTCCCGGCGTCCAGCCCCGGGCGCCCGCGGTAGCCCAGGTTCACGGCGAAGACCGCCGCCCCCGCCAGGCGCCAGCTCGCGGCCAGCCGGGGCGCGAAGGTCACCGCGCCCGCCGTGGCGTTCGCCTCGGGCGAGCCCGTGGGGAGGTCCATCTCGGCCACCAGCGCCAGGGCGGGCCCTGGGGCGTCGCCCGCGCCGCCCCAGAGGCGGATCTTGGGCACCAGGCGCAGATCCCCCACCGTGGACGCCCCCAGTGTCGTCGGGGCCAACCCGTTTCCGCCCTGGGCGCCCTGGACGTAGAGCCCCAGGGGCAGGGCCACGGCGACCTCGGAGAAGCGTCCCAGCCCCAAGGCCACCGACAGGTCGAGCTGGGCGAGGTGCTCCACGGCGAGGAGGTCCACGCCGTCGCTGGCGCCCGCCCACAGCGAGCGGTTGGCGTAACTCATCACGCCCGCCGCTCGCAGCGTGAGGTGCCCCAGCCCCTCACCCGTGTCCACCGTCCACAGGCCGCGCCCCGTCACGGGGTGGAGGCCCAGCGTGTCCACGGCCCGCGCCGGGCTCCCGGCGTGGGCGGGAGGGGCGAGCGGCAGGAGCGCCCCCAGCACGGCCAGCGCGCCGTACGCCGCCGCTTGGTGGCTCTTGCGCCTGCTCTGCGAGGTCATGGCGGTCCCCCTCAGGCCCGGCGCCCGCGGGCGAACGCCAGCGCGAGCCCGGCCAGCGCCAACAGCAGGCCGCCGCCGGTGCCACGGGGCGCCGCGCCGCCCGCGCAGCCGCCGCCGCCCCACGCGGCTACCTTGGCTTTGGGCGTGCAGATGTAGGACGAACCCTGAACCTCCTCGGGGTTCAACACCCCGTCGCGGTTCGCGTCGATCCCCGTGTCCACGCGCGCGCCGCCCAGGGGGCACGCCGGGTCACCCTCGCTCAGGGCGTGGGTCTCGGTGAGGGACACCAGCCCGTCCACGCCGTCGCAGACCACCGTGCTCACGTCCACCTCGTCGGGCTCCAGCACGCCGTTGGCGGGTGTCCCGTCCCCCGCGCCGTCGTCGAAGCCCACCTCCACGCGCTGCCCGCCGCTCTCGCAGCCGTCCTCTCCCGGGGCCACCTCGGAGGTCTCGATGAGGGCCCCGGCGCCGTCGTCGAAGGGGTCCGCCGGGTCGCTCTCACCGTCGCCCACCGCCCCGTCGTGGTTGGCGTCCTCCACCCCGTCCGGCACGCCCGCGTGGTCCGTGTCCGCCTGCTGGGGGTCGCTCACGGTGCGTCCGCCGTCGGCGTCGGCCACGAAAAAGCCCAGCGCCGTGTTCGTGTCCGGGAGGGGGACCGTGACGCCCAACTCCGTGCCGTCGAAGAGGCCGTCGTCGTCGCTGTCGGCGTCCGCCGCGCTCACCAACCCGTCGCCGTCCAGGTCCACGTCCCACCGGGGCTCCGCCCCGTCGGCCACCCCGTCGTCGTCCGTGTCCGCGTCCGTGGGATCCACGTCGCCCTGGGCGGCCTCCTGTCCATCCGTCAGCCCGTCTCCGTCCGTGTCCACCACGAGTGGGTCGGTCTTGAGCGTGTTCACTTCCAGCTCGTCGTTCGCGCCGTCGCCGTCCGTGTCGGCGCGCGTGGGATCCGTGCCGTAGACCAGCAGCTCGTCCGCGAGCCCCAGCCCGTCTCCGTCGTCGTCCTGGGCCCCGTCGCTCACTCCGTCTCCGTCCGTGTCCTCCACCAGCGGGTCGGTGCCCGTGGTCGCCACCTCCACCCCCGTGGGCAGCCCGTCTCCGTCGTCGTCCTCGTCACCGTCCGCCGTCCCGTCGCCATCGGTGTCGGGCAGCAGCGGGTCCGTCCCCAGCGTGTCGGCCTCGAGCCCGTCGCCCAGCCCATCGCCGTCGGTGTCCGCCTGGGACGGGGAGGTCTTGTAGAAGGTCACCTCCTGGCCGTCGGGGAGGCCGTCGCCGTCGCTATCTACCGTCGTGGGGCTGGTCCCGAAGGCCAGCACCTCGTCGGCGTCCGTGAGGTCGTCGCCGTCGGTGTCCACCGCGTTGGGGTCCGTGTGAAGCCCCTCGACTTCCTGGAAGTCGCTCAGCCCATCCCCGTCCGTATCGGCGGCGGTGGGCGACGTCTCCGTGACGTAGAGCTCGTCCGCGTCGTCGAGCCCGTCCCCGTCGCTGTCCTCGAGCCCGTCCACCAGCCCGTCGCCGTCCGTGTCCGCCACGGCGGGGTCCCACCCCAAGGCCGCCTCGTCGGCGTCGGCGAGGCCGTCTCCGTCGGTGTCCACGGCGCCCTCGGGGAGCGCTGCGTGGGCGCCCGAGGGCGCCGCCACGGGGGCGAGGAGGGCGGTCACGGCGAGGAGGAGCAGGGTCGGCCTTGGTCGGCGGGCTGCGCGGGTGGGGTGCGTGTTCACTGCGTCACCTTTGGGGTGTGGGGTGGGAAGGTGCGAAGGGGTTAGAAGCGCCCCGAGAGGCCCACGCCGCTGGGCCCCAGGAGGGGGACGAGGGCGTGGGGGGGCGCCGGGCTCCGGGCGGCGGCGGCGACCCCGCTCGGCGGCGCGGTCAGCAGCAAGTAGAGGCCCGTGCCCAGCGCGGCGGCGCCCGCGACGCCCAGCGTCCACGCCGCTGTGGAGGCGTCCACGGCGCGCGCTCGTGCGGCCCGCGCTTGGGCCGCGAGCGCGTCCGCGGCCACGGGATCGGGGCCGCCGAGCTGCACCTGCCCGAAGCGTCGCTGGGCGTCCCGCTGGTCCCGCACTGCCTGGTCGTAGAACACGGCGCTCACCGCTGCCGCCGCCAGCGCCACGCCTCCCCCGGTGAGGAGCGCCTCCGCGAGCCGGTCAGGGCTGCCCGCCCCCGGCGCGCTCGCGCCCAGCGCTGCCGCCGCGCCCATGGACGGGCCCGGGGACGTCGCCGCTTCTGGGGCCGCATCTGCCGCATCTGGGGACGCATCCGGGGCCACGTCGCCGTCCGGCTTGGCGCCGCTGGCGGGCCTCGTGCGCTCGGCCGGCGGCGCGCCGGCGAGGGCCGGGACCCCGGCCCCGAGCCACGCCGCGCACGCCATCGCGGCGAGGGGCGCGGCGAGAGTTCGCCCGCGCGGCATCCTTCGGGCCGGTGTCATGGGGGCCGGTGTCATGGCGTCCCTCCCTGGGCTTGGGCGCTGTGCGCGTCCAGGCTCCGGCAGCAGCGGAACCCGTAGGCGTCATAGGCTTCGTCGGGGGCGAAGCGCTTGCGGTTCGACATCCGCAGCTCCGACGCCGGCGTCGTGAAGGCGCCGCCCCGCACGACGCGCCCCCCCTCTAGGCAGTCTCCGGGGGGCAGCCCGGGATCCTCCCAGGCGGAGCCGTCGCTAGGAGCCCCCTCGTAGTTGGGGTGCCAGCAGTCCTCGACCCACTCCCAGACGTTCCCGGCCATGTCCAGGACGCCGTAGACGCTCTGGTCGGCGGGGTGCGTCGCCACGGGCGCGGTGATCCCCGTCCCACAGCCGTTGCCCCCGTCGTTCATGACCGTGAAGGCACAGCTTGGCGGCTCGTGACCCCAAGGGTATTCCGGCGTCTCCGCCGCGCAGCAGGCGTCGTCGAAGGGATCGTCGCAGACGTTGCGGCAGGCCCCGCGGGCGGCCTTCTCCCACTCGGCCTCCGTGCACAGCCGCCAGGGCTCTCCGGCTCGCGGGCCGTCCTCGGAGCCCAGCCACGCGCAGTAGTCGCGGGCGTGAAACCAGGTCACCGCGTTCACGGGGTCGAACTCCCGATCGGGGACGCCGAAGGTGGGATAGGCGGCGCCCGCCGCCAGGGGCGCGTCGCACGCTCCGGCGTCCACGCACGCCTTGAAGGCGTAGGCCGTCACCTCGTGCCGCTGGATGGCGAAGGCTCCCACCCGCACGCTGTGTCCCGGGGCCTCGTCGGCGTCGCACGGGCCCCCGTCGCAGCCCATCCACGACCGCCCCGCCGGCACGTAGACGTCCTCGCCGTCACACGACAGGCAGTGCTCCCCGCCCACGCAGCGGAACCCCTCGGGGCAGGTCGCCCCCAGGGGACCGCAGGCGGCCATGTAGCCTTCCAGATAGTCGATCCGGCATCCCTGGGAAGGGTCGCACGCGGCCTCGCGGCAGACGTCGTCCGTGGCGCAGACCACCGGCTGTCCCCCGCAGACCCCCTCGCGGCAGGCGTCCTGCTCGGTGCAGGCGTCCCCGTCGTCGCAGGGGCGCGTATTCGCCTGGAACACACACCCTACCTCCGGGTCGCAGGTGTCGTCCGTGCAGGCGTTGTCGTCGTCGCAGGTCACCGCGCGCCCCACGCACTGGCTCGCCAGGCAGGCGTCGCCGCTCGTGCAGGCGTCCCCATCGTCGCAGGCGGTCCCGTCTGGCGCCGGGACATCCCAGCACGCCCCCGTTTGCGGGTCGCAGTGGCGCGTCACGCAGTCGATGACCGGGGCGGGCTCGCCGTCTCCGAGTGTCGTCAGCTCCAGGGGAGGCGCGCAGCCCGTGACGGCGAGGGCCCACGCGCCCAGGTATGTGCCCCAGACGACCGTGGGGCGCGACCCCACGCGCCGGGCGCGGTCGCCCACGGCGGCCAGCCTCCAGCGTCTCGTGTCCTTCCCGGTGCCTTCGACGTTCACCACGCTCGGCTCCTCGCGTGACCGTTCACCTCGCCCGCCGGGGCGGTCCGGCGCGCTCCTCGCGGGCTCCCCCCTCCTCAACGGCCCCGCGGGGCGAGAACTGAAGCGCTGCACGTGAGAAATCTTTTTTCTCAAGTTTCCTCGCCCGGTACCCGAGTAGCCAAGGCGATGGCGGTGGCCCCGACGGAGGGAGGGAACCGGGCATGGAGCGGGAACCCAAGGGCGCGGAGCGGACGTCGGGGCGCAGAGAGTCCTCCGAAGACGCTTCGGCGGATGGCCCTTCCCGCTCGGCCGCCGCTCGGTTCGAGGCCCGGCGCGCCCCCTCCCCGACGGGGCACCGGTTCGGGACGCCCCGCGACCGCGCCGCCTTAGGCGCCCCAGGCGCCCGCGCTGGGCAGCGCTCGGGGCGCGGCGCACGCCGCACTTTTCTCGTGCGCCGCGTGTCGCATCTCGCGCGCCTCGCGACACGTAGACCTCTGCAGGGGCGCGAGGAGCGGGCCGCGGGGCGCCCGCTCACCCCTCCCCACACCCCGCCAACCGGCCCAGACGACCTGGGAGGCCACTCATGAACACCGAGCCCATCCCGCGCGTCCCCTCGACGCCCCAGACGCCCTCCCGGCGAACCCACGGTGGGGGCTCGCGCGGGGCGCTGCTCATCGCCTTGTCCGTCCTACCTTGGGGCGCGTGGGCCTCGGGGTGCGGCGCGCCAGCCCCCGCCGTGGCCGAGGACGCCGGGCCCGAGGCCGCCTGTACGCCCACCTGCGGAGAGCGCGCCTGTGGGGACGACGGCTGCGGCGGCGTCTGCGGGACTTGCGAGGCCGGCAGCGTCTGCTCCTGGGAGGGGGCCTGCGTGCCCCTGGAGGCGCCCGTGGACGACTGCTCCAAGAGCTGCGCCGAGCAGGGCTTCGTCTGCGGAGACCACTGTGGTACCTCCTGCGGCGTCTGCCCCGCGGGCGAGGTCTGCGCCGACCACGCGTGCGTCTGCGCGCCCCGGTGCAGCGCCGCCACCTGCGAGGGCCCCGACGGCTGCGGTGGCACCTGTGGGCCCTGCGCCCAGGCCGTGAGCTGCCCGGACTGTCCGCTCAAGCTCCAGGTCGTGGGCCAAGAGGAGGCGGACGGCGCCGTGCGGGCCGTGACCGTGGCCCTGGACTACGCCCCCGCGGATGGCGCCCCGGCGCCGTCCATCGCCGACCTCCAGCTCCTCGTCACGTGGCCCGACGCCCTGGGGGATGGCGCGGATGGCGGCGTGGCCGCCGGGGACGTCGCGCTCACGCGCGTCGCCACGGGGCCCGCCATCCAGGAGGCCCACAAGGAGCTCTACGTCGACCCCACGACGGGCAAGCCCTACCGCGAGCTGGAGACCGGGGACGACCCCGCCTCGGGGCGGCGCTTCGCCTTCCTCGTCCTGTCCACGGAGGGTGACGAGCCCATCCCGGCGGGCCGCTGGCTCATTCTGACCTTCCGGCTCGGACCGGCCTTCGGAGCCGCCAAGGCGCCGCCCGGCCCCTACACCTTCGCGCTCGTCGAGCGCGAGCAGACCTTCGCGCCCCCGACCGCCGACCAGACCCTCTGGGGCCAGCCCCTGGGGAGCCCCGTGGTCGTGTGGACCGACGCCCTGGGAGGCCCGCATGTTCGCTAGCGCACTTCACATTGGGTTCCCGCGGACGTCTCGGCCCCAGCCCGGCCGCTTGGATCCTGCGCGAGCGCTCCTCGCCGCCGCCGCGTGGCTCCTGGGGCTGAGCGCTGCGTGGGCCTCCCTGGCGTGGGCTCCCGGTGCCCAGGCCAGGCCGCTGACCCTGGCCGAGATCTACGAGCTGGGCCAGTACGTCCAGTGCACCGAGGGCTGCCCCGCGCTGCCCGTTTCCCCCGCGCCCACCTACGACCAGTGGGTCGCCCACGAGACCTGCCTCAACGCCTGCGGCTACGCCCCGCGCTTGTGGGAGAAGAACGGCGTGGCCCCCGTGGACCGTGTGGACCACGAGCTGGCGCTGCTGGAGTACGCCGACGCCCAGGACCCCACGCGCGACCTCATCTGCTACGCCGACGCGGACGAGACGGTCGTCATCCCCGCCGCCCTGTGCGCGGGCGCCGTCTGCGAGGCCACCCCCGAGTGCACGCCCGAGCAGTGCGCCGCCCCCGCCGACACCGCGCTGGAGTGCGTGGACGACGCCCCCGGCGGCCCCCAGTGCATCTGGCCCACGGACAAGCGGCCCGCCCAGTGCCCGGACGTGGTGTGCGATGCGGGGCCCACCCACAGCTTCAGCGACTGCGCGGATGGCGACGCCGACGGCGTGCCCAACTGGCTGGAGCAGGCCCTGGGCCTCGACGACGGGGTCCCCGAGGCGCTGTGCGGCGGCGACAAGGCGTGCGCCTTCGATGAGGTCTGCGTCTATCAGCCCGCCCTGGGGGCCGGGCGCTGCGAGCCCCGCGACTGTGGCGACGCGCCGTGCACGGCCTTTCACATGGAGGTCGTCGCCGAGGACGACGTGGAGGTCATCGTCCACGTCTACTACGACTACACCCCCGTGCCGGCCCGCGCGCTGGACCTCTACGTGGACTATGACCAGACGGCGCTCACGTTGGAGGACGCCCGCGCTCTCCCGCCGCTGACCCTCGAAGGCAAGGAGCTCGCCTCCACGCACCTGTCCGACGGGACCCTGCGGCTCAGCGTCTACGACCCCACGGCGAGCCACCCCATCCCCTATGGGCCCATCATCGAGCTGGTCTTCCTTCGCACGGGCGACGGGCCTACGACGGTCGCCTTCTCGGGGAATGACGCGCTCCAGCTCCAGTCCGTGGCGCCCCTCCAGGGCTCCTCCGACGTCCAAGGGCTCCTGGCCGACGACGCGCTGTGGGGTGAGCCCCTGCACCTGGGCCCCCCCGAGGACGCCCCGGCCAAGCTGCGCCTTTGGTACGGCTTCGACACGCTGGACGCCCCCATCACCTATGCGAACGTCCCCACGGGCGAGGAGCTGTGCGCCCTGGACCCCGCCTGCGCCAACGAGCCCGATGACGTCGTCCGGGCCCGCCTCGTGGCCCGCTTCGACCGCCTCCAGCGGGGCGCCGTCCAGGCCGGTGAGACGGTCGAGGGCGTAACGAACGCCGCCGTCTATCTGGACGGCGGGGCCGATCACGTGCGCCTGCCCGTGCACTTCCGCAAGCCCCTGGCCCCCAAGGCTCAGAGCTTCTCCTTCAGCACTTGGTTCTACACGGAGGGGGCCAGCGCGGACGAGCTCAAGACCACGCCCCAGGTGCTGTTCAGCCACAACGGCAGCAACGAGCGCACGCGCTTCGGCCTGCGCCTGGAGGCCGACGGTGACGGCGGCGCGCGGGTCGTGCTGTTCGACGGCGATCTGCTCTCCCAGGCCCCGCCGCCCACGGTGGCCGTCTTGGCACCTCATGTACCCCTTCGCACCTGGCACCACGTGGGTTTCGCGCTGGACGCCGACCAGGCGAAGATCGAGCTCTACTTCGACGGCGAACGGGTCAACGAGTACACCTTCCCCGACACCCCGGTGGCCGTGTGCCCCCAGCTCTTCGGGGACACGGACGTGCTCATCCACGCCGAGGGGGAGGTCCTGGGGGGGCGCGCGCCGGAGTTCGTCTACTACGGTGCCAACCGCTCGAACCTGTACGAGATCGAGCGTGTGGAGGCGGCGGGCGGGCAGGGCGAGGTCGTCCTGGGCGACAGCCAGCACTCGTACCGGGACCCGGACTACTATCCGCCGCTGGACCGCCTGGTGTTCTCGGCGAACCTCAGCGGGGACTTCGAGATCTGGACGGCCCGCGGGGACGGCACGGGGCTCCACCAGGTGACCCAGGGCTTCGGGGACACGGCCCGGGGCATCGCCGCGCGTCGCCCCCGGTGGGCGCCGGACGGCACGGGCATCGTCTTCGAGTCCAACGTCTACGACGTGCCGAGCTTGGACAACACCTACCGCCGCGTGAGCCACCTCTACTACGTGGCCTATGACCCGGCGGCGGACGCCGTAGCCATCGAGCGTCCCGACGGGTCCACCACCGACCAGCTCGTCTATGACACGCTGCTGGCGAACCAGACCATCGACACCTATCGCCTCACCAGCGGCGAGCCGGGGCGCCACCACCGGGACGCGCGCTGGCTGCTGGGCCGCGACAAGGCTCAGGACCGCCGAGGGCGGCTGCTCTTCGACAGCACGGCGCCCGACTACCAGGGGCACCGCGTCTATCGACTGGACATCCCCGAGCTCCTCGACCTCGCCAGCGCGAGCCCCGTGGACGGGCTCGGCGATCCCGACGAGGAGCAGCGCCTCCTGGCTGCCTTCCACGGAGAGGAGGCAGGGCTCGTGCCCGTCGTGCACGAGCGGGCCTTCTACGAGCGGGCCTTCACCCTGTTCTCGGCCCACCCGGACTTCACCGTGGAGACCGAGCTGGCGCCCACCGGCGGGGTGGACGTCCATGTCCTGTTCAGCCCGCACGACTATGCGGACGACTGTTGGGACCGCAACCACGACGGCCTCCAGGAGACGGACGAGGACCGCGACGGCGACGGCGCGTGGACCGTGGCCGACTGCTACCCCCACGAGGTGCGCGACCTCTACATCGAGTACGACTCGGCGGCCTACACGGCCGTGCTGGAAGACGACCAGGGGCAGCCCCTCACCGTGGGCGCCATGGTCGACGCCCTGGGCAAGACCCTGAAGCTCAAGATGGCCGAGCCCCAGGGGCGGTCGTTCATCCGGGTGGAGGTGCTCAGCCCGCTGTCGGCCCAGCCCCTGGCTGGAGCGGACACCTGCGCCTGGGCGAGCACGTCCGACGCCTGTCGCGAGGTGGCCGTGCTGCACTTCGACCAGCCGCTCGGGACCCCCGCGGCCATCCCCTTCGGCGCCTTCACGCGCCAAGCGGTGAGCACGCTGGCGGTCAAGGATCTCACCTCGGCCGCGCTGCCCGAGGCCTTTGATGGGGCCGGGATGTTCGAGCAGGTGGACACGGCGGCCTTCGCCCCCGACGGGGAGCGCCTCTTGCTGGCCGCCGTGAGCAAGGCGCGCCCGGTGGTCCTGCGGACCCAGGACCTCTTTGGGGCGGGGGGCGCCTTGTCCATGTTCTTGGAGCCTACGCGGGTGCGCGGGTTGGACTGGGAGCGGGAAGACCGCCTGTACCCCTGCGAGTGGGCCGGCGGCTACCTGCACCTCCAGACCAAGGAGATGCAGCAGGGGCTCCGTGGGGGGTTGGATGACCTGAAGATCTACGACGGCCTCCGCGACCCCGACGCCTTCCGCTCGGAGGCCGCGCGGGGGCGGGACTTCCTGAAGACGGCGGGCCTGGACGGAGCGCTGGACAGCAAGCTCCCGAGCTGCGGCAACAGCCACGCCGAGTGCCCCGCCTATCACCTGTGCGTGGACTCCGAGTGCGTCATGGTGCCCTGCGATCCCAACGACCCGACGGCGTGCGCGGCCCAGCAGGCGCGCTGCACGCTGCGCCCGGCGGGCGTCGAGCAGGAGGCCGCCGGGCAGGGGGGGGCCGCCACGAACTTCGCGTGGGTGTGCGCGGCGGACTGCACCACGGACAGCGACTGCTTCGGCCAGCAGTGCCTGAACGGTCCGTGCCGCTTCTGTGACCAGAACACCCACACCTGCATCGAGTGCCGCGACACGGTCAAGCAGCTCGGCGCGTTGACCATCGCCACGACCGAGGGCTGCCCGGACACCAAGAGCTTCTCCTGCGACGAGGGCGCGTGCGTGACCGAGTGCTACACCTTCGCGGACGAGCAGTCGGTCTACCTGTGCGACCCGCTGCTGGAGTACTGCGACAAAGGCAAGTGTGTCCTCCACGACTGGAGCTGGTGGGACTTTGCGCCGGCGACGATGGTGGGCCTGGGCGAGACGCGCTACGACGTGCCGCCCGATCCCATGAACGGCTGGCCCGGCTACAGCCAGGCGGTGGGCCAGGACATCCCGGTGGAGATCACGGCCTACGGCGTCGAGGACTACGGCCACGCTCCAGAGCTCCTGGTGGAAGCCAAGGGCGGGCCCTTCTACGGGGCGGACTGGCACCGCCTGGGCACCGTCGAGGTGCGCAACCGCACCGTGGCCGAGGCCCAGCAGCACCCCTACGCCCTGTCCTCGCCGCACCCCTTCAACGACCTGCGCGTGCGCCTGGTGACCACGCCCTATCAGAACGTCACCGGGGCGGCCACGGGGCTGGGCGCTGGCGACGACCAGTTCTGCCTGGACGACTTCGCCCAGACGGCGGCCCAGGCGGGCACGCCCGGGGCGGCGCCCACCCCCTGCTACGACCAGGCCCAGGGGTCGCGCTTCGTGAACGGCTACCGCGTGGACCTGCCCATGAACGCGGCCTACCAGGCTTGCCGTGACCGCAAGCACCCCGGGTGTCCCTTCGTGGGGCAGGGCGAGCTGGACTTCCTCTACGGCGGGAGCCCCGCCGTGGCCGTGCTGGACATCCAGGTCGATGGCGCGAGCGCCATGAACAACGTCACGGCCGACCGCGTGTGCACCTACGAGGGCGGCCTGCTGCCCGTGGACGACGGGGTCGCCAAGAAGGTCTTCTACGGCGACATCGCCGCCGAGCGCTCCAACCAGAAAGACGCCTACTGCGCCGCCCATCCGGGCGTGTGCGCGGCGGGGAGCCCGGCGCTGGTGGAGTTCGACCGCGCCACCTATGGCATGGCCCTGCTCAACTGCAACTACGTGGAGCCGGGCGGCGGCGACAGCGCCCGGATCGAGCTCCAGAACCTGGTCATGGTCCGTGACTGGCCCTTGGAGAGCGGGGCCATCTTGGAGACGGCCAACAACTGCACCGTGGACGTGAGCGTCTTCCAATCCCAGCCCTGCTACACCTGGACGGGCGCGGACGTCTCCGCCGACCCCATGAACGAGGTCTCCACGGCCGCGGGCGCGGTGGCCTTCGGGTCCTTCGACTTCTCGCTGTTCAAGGGCTTTGGGCACGACGGCGGCTACGACGCCGTGCCCTTGCCCGTGGAGTCCCTGGCCGCCTCGGTCACGGGCTACGCGGGCGCCGGTCTGGTCTTGGGCTGGCGTGACGCCCAGGGCGCCCTCGTGGAGCAGGTGCCCGTGACGGCGGGGGCCGATCCCACCGAGCCGGTGCTCGTGACCTTCCCGACCGGCGTCAAGCTGGGGCACCGCTACCGCGTGACGGTAGAGAGCCCGCCCACGACGCCCGACCTCCAGTGCTTCGTGGACCCCCAGGCGGGCTCCGCCCTCATGGCCTCGGGCGGCGCCGTGGTGCCGGTGTCCTGTGGGCAGGCCTACCGCGTCCAGGTCGCCGTGCAAGGGCTCACGGGCACGCTCGTCCTCCACAACACCTGGCGGGCCTTCCCTGGCGGGCCGCCCACGGGCGTCTCCTCGCTGTCCTTCACGGCGGACGGCGCCCAGCCCTTCGCCAGCGCCATGCTCCCGGGGACGCTCTACGAGGTCACGGTCGCCTCCCAGCCCGCCGGGCAGCGCTGCGAGGTCTCCGGCGGCGCGGGGACCCTCATGGCGGCGGACGCGGGCGTCTCGGTGGTCTGTCACGACGTCGTCACCTCGCCCCTCCAGGTCTCGGTCGTGGGCCTCGCCGGGAGCGGCCTGACCCTCTTGGAGCGCGAGTCCGGGCGCGTGGTCCAGGTGGCCGCCGACGGCCTCACCGCCTTCCCGGGGCTCTTCCCCGAGGGCGACGCCTACGACATCGCCGTGGTCCAGCAGCCTGCGTCGCCGCCTCAACTCTGCACCGTGGCCGACGGCGCCGGGACCATGCCCGCCGCGCCCCACGTGGGGGCCCAGGTGAGCTGCGCGGCGCTCCCCACCTACGCCGTGTCCGGCGTCGTCGTGGGCCTCCAGGGCGACGGGCTCAGCCTCACCCTCAACGGCGCCGAGACCCTCTCCGTGCCCACGCCGGCCAACCTGGACGAGACGCCGACCTTCACGTTCTCCACGCCCCTGCTCACCGGGGACGCGTACGACGTCACGGTGGCGTCGCAGCCCACCGCCCCCGACCAGGACTGCACCGTGGCCCTGGGCGTCGGCACGGTGGGCGGGGGGGATGTCACCGACGTGGTCGTTGCGTGCAAGCCCAAGCCGCCCATCGCCCAGGTCTTCCACATCGGGGGCACCGTGACGGGGCTCCAGGGAACGGGCTTGCGCCTCATGGTGAACGGCGGGGTCACGAAGCTGGACGTGGCTTCCGATGGTCCCTTCGTCTTCGACCTGCCCTTCGGGCCCAGCGACGACTACGAGGTCGCCGTAGACCGCCAGCCGTCCAACCCCACGCAGGTGTGCAAGGTCACCCAGGGCAAGGGGACCCTCCAGGCGGCGGACGTGGACGACGTCCAGGTAACCTGCGAGGCGGCCATGAAGGTCACCGTGGAGGTCCACAGCCAGGCCTCGGACGGCGCCCAGCTCGCGGCCGTGCTGGTCACCGCCCAGGCCCCCTTCCGCGCCGTAGCCCAAGCGCCGGAGGGGGCGCGCATCGAGGGGGGCCAGGCGGTCTTCGTCCTCCAGCGCCTGGGGCAGCCAGGCGACGCCGTCGTGGCGCCGGGTGCTTACCAGCTCTACCTCTACGTGAACCACGACCTCGACTACGACGGCGACAACGGCAAGCCGCACTTCGAGCCCGTCAACGACCGCGGCGCCGCCCTCATGGTCGCCGGGACGGCGAGCCAGCCAGCGAAGGTCGTCGTGGAGGACGGCGACCTGGGCGCGCTCAGCTACCTGCCCGTCGCCGTGCAGAGCTTCGGGATGCCGGACGACAGCTCGGTGCGGTGCTGGGCGGCCCCGGCGGGCGCCGGCCGCCTCGTGCTCCCGCCGCCGGGCTCGGCTCCCGTCGTGGGCAAGAGCGTGCGCGCCTGCACCAGCGGGCCGTGCGTCGTGGCGGGGCTCCTCCAGACGGACGTCTTCGCCCCCGTGCCGCCCGGCGTCGACTACGACGTCACCTGCTGGGTGGACGCCAACGCCGACAACACTGTGAACGGCGGGGACTTCACCGGCTTCGCGGCGGGGCTGAGCCCCGGGCAGCCGGCGACCATCGCCCTCCAACCCGAGTCCTTCTAGGAGGCGCGTCATGCACCGCACGACCCACCGCTCTCCGCGCGCTCGCCGTCCATCCGACGCGCCCCTCCCCCAAGCCCCGCACCCTGTCCATCTAGCTCGGAGACTCGAGATGTCCCTGCTCTCTCGCGCCTTCCCACGCGCCCACGCGGCCGTCGTTCCGCTCGCCTCCACTCTGGCTGCCCTCGCCCTGGCCGCTGGTGTCCTCGCGACACCGTGCGCGGCCCGGGCCCAGGCCGTGACCTGCGACGACACGGCCGACTTCCCCTGCGGCTATCAGCTCCGCGACGTGAAGCTCCAGCGCGTGCCCCCCGTGCTGAAGTTCCAGGCGCGCGTGTCCCAGGCCAAGCTGCCGCTGGGAGAGGGCGTGTTCAACACGGTCTTCGTGAAGCTCCTGCGCGGCACCGAGGTCCTGTGCCTGGAGCAGTTCGAGAACGTCCAGGTGCGCGGGAGCGTGTTGAACCTGGAGGTGGGCCGCAACATGAGCTGCGAGCTGGGCGAGGTCCTGGCCGAGAACGCGGGGTTGCGCTTTCAAGTCTGCCCTGGCGGCCAGGATAGCTGTCTGCCGCCCATCGAGCTGGGCGCCGCCCCCTACGCCATCAAGGCGAGCTACGCCGCCGCCGCCCAGGACGCCGACCACGCCAACGTCGCCGGCCAGGCGAGCTACGCCCAGCGGGCCACGGCCGACCGGGATCTCTACCTCCGCAAGACCCTGGGCACGGGCTACTTCGACTTCTACACCCACCCGGCCGAGCAGTGCGTGGAGCTCTACCCCAACCCGGCGGACTACGCGCCCTACGAAGGGGGGGGCTTCCTGCAGTGGACGCCCGTGCGCGACCGTGGCGCCATGAACCTCCACATCGCCGGCAAGCGTCACGGGACGGACTCGGTGACCGAGCTGGACACCCTCAAGCTGGTCAGCGAGGACACCTACGCCACGGGTGATCTCACCGTCACGCCCTCGCCCGGCGGCAAGGGCCTCACGGTCACCGCCCAGGGAGCCCACGTCGTCGGCGACTCGGACGTGGACGGGCAGCTCGTCGTCACCCAGCGCACGGAGGTGCAGTCCGGGGGCGTCCACGTCGTGGGCGACAGCGAGGTGGATGGGGCGGTGCGCATCGCGGGCCGCACGGACGTGCAGTCCGGGGGCGTCCACGTCGTGGGCGACAGCGAGGTCGCCGGCACCCTCACCGTGAGCCAAGCGATGACGGTCCAGTCCGGTGGACTGGACGTCACGGGCGACAGCGACGTGGCCGGGACCCTGACCGTGGGGCAGCGGCTCACCGTGCAGTCGGGCGGGGCGCAGGTGACCGGCGACAGCCAGGTGGACGGCACCCTCACCGTGAGCGCCGCCACCACCGTGCAGTCGGGTGGGGTCCAGGTGACGGGCGACTCCAGCGTGACCGGAGCCCTGGACGTGGGGGGCCCCCTCACGGTGCAGTCGGGTGGCGCGGACATCACCGGCGCCACGGCTATCTCCGGGGACCTCAGCGTCACCGGGAGCGTCAGCGCGGGCGGCTCGGCCAAGGTGGGCGGCGACCTGGAGCTGGACGGGGCGCTGTCCATGCGCGCCTCGGACGGGGCGCTGCGCCGCATCGCCACCGTGGCGGGCCTGGACCTCGTGCTCAACCCAGACGACAGCCTGAGCGGCACGCGCGTCCAGGGGCCCGTACGCTTCACCGGCCCGGTGGTCTTCGACGGTGGCACCACGGACCCCAGCGCCGCCGACCAGTTCGTGTTGGCCTTCGGCGAAGACCGCGACCTCACCCTGGGAGGCGCCCTGGCCGTCGTGGGGACGGCCAGCTTCCCGGGGGGCGTCACGGGCGGGCTCAACGTCCAGGGGGACGTGTCCGTGTCCGGGGCCGCCACGGTCGCGGGTGCCGCCACCCTCCAGGGTGGCCTCACGGTGGCGGGTGGCGTGACCTACCAGGGTGCTGCGACCTACCAGGGCCCAGCCACCTTCCAGGGCCCCGTGACCATGCCCGGAGGGATCGCCGGGGACGTGACGCTCACCGGTGGCCTCACGGTGGCCCAGGCGACGACCTTGTCCGGCGGCCTCACGGTGGCGGGCGGGGCGACCCTCCAGGGCCCGACCACCTTCACCGGCGCCGCCAACTTCCAGGGGGGCGTCACGGCCTCGACGCTGCGCGTGAGCGGCGCCTCCACTTTCGACGGCGCCGTGAGCCTCCCCGGGGGCGTGAGCGGCGCCGTGGACTTCGGCAGCAACATCTCGGTGGCGGGGACGGCGACCCTGGCGGGCAACGCCTCGGTGGGCGGGAACCTCACCATCAACGGGACGACCACCTTCAACGGGCCCGTGAACCTGGGCAGCACCTTCGCCGGCCTCACCAGCTTCGAGCGTGTGAGCGTCACCCAGAACCTCAACGTCGCGGGGCTGGCCGTCTTTCAGGGGAGCGTGGACTTCCAGGGGCAGGTCACCGGCACGACGACCTTCGACACGGTGGTCGTGAACACGGGCCTCACGGCCAACGGCTGGACCATCTTCAAGGGGCCGGTGGATCTGTCCGGGGCGACCATCACCGGCATCACGATCCCCAACGCCAACGACTACGTGAAGGCCGTGGGCGAGACGCGGACCATCACGCTGCCGGGGCTGGTCGTCTCGGGCAACGCCCTGTTCAACCAGGTGCCCACCTTCGGCGCCGGCCTGGGGGACGTGACGGTCACGAAGCTCAGCGCCACGGACGTGGACGTCACGGGCAGCTTCTCTGCGCCACGCTGTCGCATCTGTATCAACTACTCGGACCTCCAAGGGGCGAACCCGGCGGACCGCAAGCACGTCTGCGTGCGGATGATCCACGGCGGCTCCAGCGGGCTGCTGAACCTCGCGGGCAACGTCAACGACGACGACGTCCTGGAGATCGTTTTCGTGTGCGACGGCGGCTCCGACGAGGCTGGTCCGGGCTGGATCTAGACGCATGACGCAGGAGTACGCCATGAACCCCCAACCGCTTTCCCTCCCCGGACCGTCGCCCCGGCCGCGTCGCGGGCTGCCCGGTCACGGCCTGGGCTCGGTCGCCAGGCTCGTCACCGCGTCGACCGCTCTGTGGCTGGCGCTGAGCGCTGCGCCTGGAGCGCGCGCCCAAGAGGTCCCCTGCGACGACGTGGGTGCCCTGCCGTGCTCCTTCGGGCTCCAAGACCTCCACGTGGAGGCCGCGCCGCCGGTCTTCCGCTTCCAGGCGCGCGTGGGTCAGGCGGGCTTGCCTCTGGGGGACGAGACCTTCCCGACCGTCTACGTGAAGGTCCTCCGTGCCGGGCAGGTGGTCTGCATGGAGCAGCTCGCCAACGTCCAGGTCGTCTCCAGCGTCCTGAACTTGGAGATCGGCCGCGACATGAGCTGTGACCTGCCCCTGCTCGTGGCGAGCGAGACCGCCCTGTCCCTGCAGATCTGCCCGGGCGGCGTGGACACCTGCCTCAAGCCCGTGTCCTTCGGGGCCGTGCCCTACGCCGTCAAGGCCAGCTTCGCTTCCATCGCTCAGCAGTCCGTCCGCGCCACGCGCGCCGGGCAGGCCCACTACGCCCACCGCTTCGCCGCCGACCGCGACACGCTGTTCCAGCGGACTCTCTATACGGGCTACTTCGACACGGGGACGCCCACGGCCTCGCAGTGCCTGGAGCTCTACCCCGATTCCGCCGACTACGAGGCATACGCCCAGGGTGGCTGGCTGCTCTGGACGCCCACCGGCGACCGCGGTGCGCTGAGCATCCACGTCACCGGCAAGGACGCCGACACCGATCACTTGGTGCCCCTCACGCGCCTGAACCTGGTCAGCGAGGACACCTACGCCACGGGCGACCTCACCGTCACGCCCCCCGCTGGCGGTAAGGGGCTCACGGTCACCGGCCAGGGCCTCCACGTCACCGGCGACTCGGCCATCGAGGGGCAGCTCCTCGTCACCGGTCGCGCCGACGTCCAGTCCGGCGGTCTCCATGCCGTGGGGGACTCGGAGGTGGACGGGGCCGTGCGGTTCTCCGACCGCGTGGACGTGGACGCCGGTGGGCTCCACGTCGTGGGCGACTCCGACGTCGCCGGGCGCGCTCGCGTGGGCGGGGGCCTCACCGTGCAGGCGGGCGGTGCCCACGTCACCGGAGACGGCGCCGCGCGCGGGCGCCTCACCACCACGGGCGCGCTCGGCGTCCAGTCCGGGGGTGCAGACGTCACCGGGGCCTCGCAGGTCAGCGGTCGGCTCGGCCTCACGCGTGGCCTCCGGGTCCAGAGCGGTGGCCTCGCCGTCACCGGTGACGCGGGCGTCGCCGGTGCGCTGGAAGCGACCCAGGGCCTCCGCGTGGCCGCGGGCGGCGCGGACGTCACGGGCGCCTCCCGCGTGGGCGGCGGGCTCGACGCCACCGGCTCCGCGCTGGTCACGGGCACCCTGGCCGTGGCGGGCGCCGCGGCCGAGCTGGCGGGTGGGCTCCACATGACGGGCGGCGGCGGGCCCTCCCAGCGTGTGGCGGCCCTCACCGGCGCGGAGCTGGGCCTCAACCCCGACGGGACCCTGGGGCAGCTCCTCATCCATGGCGGCGTGCGCTTCAAGGGGCACGTGACCTTCGACGGCGGCAAGACCGACCCCAGCGCCGCCCAGGCCTTCGTCCACGCCACGGGCGAGGCGCGCGACCTCACCCTGGGTGCCTCGCTCACCGTCCAGAAGGCCACCAGCTTCGGGGGCCCGGTGGTCCTGCCCGCGGGCGTCACGGGCGATGCGGTCCTGGGAAACGGGCTCGCTGTGGCGGGCGGCGCCACTCTCCAGGGTGGGCTCACCGTGTCCGGCGCGGCCGCGGTCGGCGGTTCGGCCACCCACACCCAGGCCGCCACCTTCCAGGGCGCCGCCAGCTTCCCGGGGGGCGTGCAAGACACTTGGGTCTTGCCCCAGACCCTCCATGTCGCCACCAGCGGGGCGGGCACCACCGCGCTGGGCGGCGACCTGCTCGTCGCGGGCGCCGTGGAGCTGGGTGGGCCGATGACCTTCGTCCAGGCGGCGACGGCGACGGGCGGCGCGCGGGCGACGTCCCTCCACGTCACGGCGGGGACGACCTTGGACGGCCCGGTTGCCTTCGTGGGCGGCGTGGCGTCGTCGGTGGCCTTCGCGGACGGCCTCCGCGTTGCTGGGACCAGCGCCGTGGCCGGCGCCATCACCGTGGCGGGCGACCTGTCCATCGACGGCGAGACCGTCTTCAATGGGCCTATCAACCTCAGCGGCAGCTTCACCGGGCTCACGCGCTTCGAGAACATGGGCGTCGTGGGGAGCGTGGGCGCGGGGCTGACCACGACGGCGTCGGCCGCCGTGGTCTTTCAGGGCAGCGTGGACATCCAGGGGACCGTGAGCGGCACGACGACCTTCGAGACCTTCGTCGCGGACACGGGCCTCACCGTGAATGGCGGCGCCACCTTCGCCAATCAGGCCGTAGACTTCCAGGGGGGCGTAGCCGGGCTCAACCTGCCCCAAGAGGGCGAGCTGGTCATCGCTCAGGGGGAGACGCGCACCATCCAGCTCCAAGCGCTGACCCTCTCGGGGACGGCGATCTTCCAGCAGCAGCCGTCCTTCGTGGCGGGCCTGGGGAACGTGTCGGCCAACCGGTTCAGTGTCAGTGGCGACGCCAAGGCGTCCAACAGCCTCAACGCCTCGGGTTGCCGCTGGTGCCTCAACTACGCCGACACGTGGGGGACTGGTAGCCCCCGGCACGCTTGCGCCGTGTTGAGCGGCTCGGGGACGCCTGCTCGGTCCGGGCTCATGAACCTGCTGGGCAACGTAGACGACAACGACGTCATCGAGCTGCGCTTCCTCTGCGACGGGGGGCCCAGCGAGCAGGGGCTGGGGTGGCTGTGATGAAGCGGGCCGCGAGGAGGTGGGCTGTGAAGCGAGCGACGACGGGCGCGCAAGGCGCCGAAGGCTGGCCGAGCGCTCGGTGCTGGACGTTGGGGGCCGTGGCTGTGCTCATCCTCTCGGTGGGCGCGTGTGACCGAACCCCGGTGGATCGGGCGGGGGCGGAGGTACAGACGGCGGCGCCCGGCGTACCCCCGCGGCCGGCGGACGAGGCGCCGCGGACCCTGTGGCTCACGGCGGCGGAGGGCGCGCCGGACGGGCAGGTGGCCGCCGTGCTCCACTACGCGCGGCGGGAGGGGCAGGTGGCTCCGCGCATGATGGAGGTGCGCGTGGCCTACGGCGTGGGGCTCCGCTTCCTCGCGGCCGAGCCCTTGGCGGGGCTCACGGACGCGGGCAAGCGGTTGGTGGCCCAAGACGCGCCGGCCGCCGCGTACCCCGAGGACGGTGCGGCGGGTGGCGGTGAGGTGCGGTTGGTGGCCTTCGCCTCGTCGAACCTCGCGGCGCTGGAACCGGGCGCGCTGGTGCGCCTGACGTTCCAACAGGTTGGAGTGGGTGGGACCTTGGCGGATCGCACCGTCCGGGTTCGCGCGCGGATGCCCATCTTTGCGCCCCAGGGCGCCAACGAGGGCGTGTTGCTGGGCGAGGGCCTCGCGCTGGCCTCCGCGGTGGAGCAGGGAGGGACGCCATGACATCGAGGCGGACGGCCAGGATGATGGGCGCTGAGGCGGCGCGGCGCGCGGGCTGGTGGCGCCGCGGGGCGGCCGGTCGGCGCGTCGCGAGCGCGGTGTTGGGCGCGTGGGCGCTCCTCGCGGGCGGCGGGGCCTGGGCCCTGGAGCCCACCGGCGAGGCGGACAACGCCTGCACCGCGGCGGGCGGGCAGGGTGAGGTGTGCGTGGAGGACGCCGATTGCGCCGGGAATGAGTACGCGACTCGCTGCGTGCGAGGGGCGCCCGACCCGGGGGCGGAGGCGCGGTGTGAGATCCCGTGCGAGGGCGGCGAGGGGGTCGCCGCGACGCCCGACGCGGCGGCCTGCGCGCCCGGGGAGACGTGCGTCCCCGGGGCGGCCGTGGACGGCGGCAAGGCGTACTACTGCAAGCCGGCGAAGTTCCGAGTGGACCTGAACCTGGTGGACCAGTGCATCGCCTACCATCTGGGTGGGCTCCAGCCGACCTTCAGCGACAACCAGTGCTCCCTGGAGGCGAACCTCACGCGGCTGCTGGACCAGAACGCAGACGGGACGTTCAACATCTTCGATCTGGATCTGTGTATCCTGGCGTTCTTGGAGCAGCCGTCGTGTGACCCCGAGGAGGGCACCTGCGACGCCCCGGACCTCACGGCCTGCGCCACGGATGAGGACTGTGGGCTGGGCCTATACTGCGACCCCGAGCACCACAGCTGCCAGCGCGACTGCGGGGTCGTGGCGGGGCGCGAGCCGGGGCTCGGGGCCTTGGACCGCGAGTGCATGGGCAACGGGACCGTGTGCGACCGCACGCGCGGACGTTGCGTGGCCATCGACGTCACCCAGGCGACCTGTGACGTGGACGGCGACTGCCCGGCGGGTTCCTATTGCTTCTTGGGACGGTGTGCGCCGCGGTGCTATCGCTCGTCGGACTGCCCGTCGGGGGGCTGGTATTGCACCGAGAACAACCGCTGTCGTGCGGTCCCCTCGCCCCAAGCGGACGGCGGCTTCACTTTCGACCCCCAGAACTACGCCATCCGCTTCACGCGGGACCAGCTCCGCCTGGACGCCGTGCAGGACGTGGAGTCCTCGCCCCTGGTCGTGCTGGACCTCCTCACGAAGAAGGCGGTGGTGGGCAACCCGTCGGTGAGCTTCGGCTACCGCCTGGAGGTGACCTACTCACTCAAGCAGGACACGGCCTGCATGCGCCCCTTCGTGGACTGCGCCGACCCGGCGCAGCTCCCGGCGGGCGAGAGCCAGGCGGCCTGCGAGGCGCGGCAGGACGACTGCTACGTGGACGACACCGAGCAGTGGCTCACGCTCACGTCCCCCTTCGGGACGGTGACGGCCGTGGGCGAGCCCAAGCTCGACGTGGTCTTGGACAAGGTGGCCGCGGACAAGCTCACGCCGGGCGTCTACACGGCGACCGTGCGTGCCATCTACGACAACGGGGACAGCGACACGATCCCGGTCATCTTCACCAAGGCGACCCCGTCCGGGGAGTACGACGGGTCGCTGACGGTCTACAAGGACGTGCCGGCCAACGCTCTGAACGGGCTCAAGCCCATCTCGTTCGGGATGCGCATGCGGGTCCACGACGGCGAGCTCTGGCAGTGGGACGAGCTGCTGGACGCCTACCATCTGGCGAGCGACGCTGGCGGGGACGAGGCGGGCTTCACGGATACGACCAGCGGCTACCGCGTGAGCGGCTGGCTTCACGGTGAGACATCGTTTGCCTTCATGCCCGGGGAGGCCACGGGCGCCACGGGGTCCGAGGTGCCTTTCGTGGGGCTCTACTCGCCCGACTTGGGGCGGATTCGCCTGCTGGGCGTCATCGAGATCCCAGCGGACCTCTGCGTGGCCGAGGACGGCGCCTGCGACCCCGCAGACGACAGCCAGCTCAAGGTGCGCAACCTCTTTGAGCGCACGGTTCGACGGCAGATCGAGTTCTTCGGGCCCTTCGACGAGGCCACGGCGCGCTTCCACGGGATCTACCGCGAGAAGCTCAGCGGGCTCGCGGCGGACTACGACGTAACGCTGGAGGGTGGCTTCATCTTGGACCAGCTCTTCGCGGACACGTCGGGCGGCAGCGTGGTGCCCAGCGACTTCGAGACCACGGGGCCGGCCATCTCCTTCCCCTCGGACGCCGACGTGCTGGCCGACCTCCAGGCGGCCAACGAGACGGCTTGCGCCGCCGCGGATGACGGCGGCTTCACCGGGCTGGACGCCCCTGCCACCGCCATGGCGCAGTTCGCCTCCCAGGCGGCCTTTACGGCCTACCTCGCCCAGGCCAACCGCTCCCAGGACCCGGCCAGGCGCCACGTCATTTTCCCTACGCTGCGGGACTTCGAGGGGCTCGTCCAGGACGCCCTCACGGGCATCGGCACGGAGACCCCCCAAGACCAGCAGGACGCCCTGAACATCTACGACTTCCTGGGGCAGTATCTCGTGCCTTGCGACACGGTGACCAGCTCGCCCTCGCCCATGTGCATCCGCGAGGACGCGGCCCTGTGTGGCCTCACGGCCTACCAGCGGGCCTATCTCCAGGGGTGGTTCAACCCGTCCAGCGTCGCGGGCCCCGCCTCCGACCCGGTCGTGGGGGAGCTGGACCTGTTCTGCCCGGACACCATCCCGCTCGACGGCTGTCCCGACGCGGCCGGCGACAGCCCGGACCTCTTCGCGCTCCAGGAGCACAACCGCTTCTGGCTCAACGAGGCCCAGCTCCTCAAGTACGAGGCGGATCGCGCCCGTTCGGATGCCTTCATGGTGCTCTACCGCAACGCCGTGGCGCCCTTCGAGGCTGGCGCGGCCCTGAGCTACAAGGCCGACAAGCTGCGCTACTCGGTGAGACGGTACGATGACCTCATGCGCCTCATCGTGGGACCCGCGGCGGCCAAGGTCTTGTTCTCCTGGCCGGCCAGGGCCTTCAAGCAGGCGGGGATCGACTGGATCACCATCATGCAGACGGCCGTGAACGACCGCCTGTCGGCCATCGCCGACCTCGTAGACCTAGAGCGTCGCGTCTTCATGAGCACCGGTGGCACGGACTACGCCTTCGCGCAGCACTTGGGCCAGCAGGAGTACCTCACGCAGGTGTATCTCATGGCGCTGGAGCAGCACTGGCAGGGGAGCCTGTTCTCCTACCGCGACGAGGCCCAGTCCGTGTTCGAGCGCGTCCAGGGGATCTTGAACCAGCTCAACCCCGTCAAGAACGCCATCGGCGTCACGCCCGCCCGCGTCTTCTTCGAGAACAGCAACCTCGACCGCAACAACTGGCTCAACTACATGGACATCCTCGTGGGCGAGGACGGCGCTGGGGGCCTGCTGGCCGAGGCCCGCGACACGGTGGACCAGACCGTCGAGAACCTCCAGGGTGCTCTCGCCGACCTGGACACCCTGGAGGAGAGCCTCTTCGACACCAGCGAGGACCTCCGTGCCACGCTCAACGACATCTGCGGGGATCCCGACCCCGGAGATCCCACCGGCACGACGGATGACTACTGCCAGTACCTCCTCAAGCAGTTCGCCTCCGCAGACGACTGGGTGACGGCGCGCGACTGCATGCTGTCGAGCCTGGACTCGTCGCTCACCAAGCCCGCCGACTGCGGGAGCTACCCCCAGTTCTCCACCGCCCTCAGGTGCGACGATGAGAGCAATCAACTCGATGGGGAGAACGAGTGCCAGACGGTGGTCAAGGAGTTCATCGCGAACACCGACACCATCACCCAGGGGACCACGGGGGGCGGCATCGCCAGCGCCCCCACGTGCGATTTGGACCGGGGCGTGGAGTACCTGGTGGTGCACGGGGAACGCCGGCCCTGTGTGGGCGGTGAGGTGGGAGCCCTCATCCAGGAGAAGGCGGCTCTCATGCGCCAACGGCGCATCGTGATCGGATCGCTAGAGACGCTCCTGAAGCAGCTCCTGAGCATCTACCAGGTCACGGACGCCACGGCGAAGTTCCACGACGACCTGGCGAGCTACATGAAGGGGCGCCAGATCGCCATCACCACTCTCCAGGGGGTCGTCACGGCCCTGGAGACGGTCAAGGAGGTCGCGGATTCGGGCACGAAGTCGCCCAACTGCGTGTTCGTCGTGGGGATGTCGAATGGCACGAACTGCCCAGGCAACATCGCTGAGACCGTCTCGCGCATGACCGTGGACAACGCCCTGCTCATCTTGAAGAGCTTCGTCGAGCTCACCGCCTCTTCGCTGGAGGCCGACATCGGTATCCACGAGGCCGAGCAGGCGTCCGTGGAGGATCGCATCGGGGCCGCCGGCGACCTCAACGACCTCCAGCGCGAGGTGGACTCCCTCATCGACGAGTTCAACGCGCTCACCCAGGACGCCTTCAACATCGACGCGCAGATCGCCGACGCCCGCTTCCGCGCCGAGGAGGCCGTGCGCCTCTACGACCGCAAGGTGACCTTCCTCGCCGAGCACCTCGTGGGGCGCGAGAGCGGCAACTACCTGGTCGCCAATGGGCTCGTCCGCGACGGCGGCGACCAGTTCCGGCGCATCTTGCAGTACACCTACCGGGCCACGATGGCCTTCATCCACAACTACAACGTGCCCCCCGGGCCGGCGGCGACCCTCATCGCCCAGTCCCAGGCCCCGGTGACCCTGGACGACGTGGAGGTCTTCTTGGGGCTCCTCCAGGCGCAGTCCTTGGAATACTGCGGCTTCAATGGGCTGGACTGCGACTACGAGAACAACACCGAGACGCTTCGGCTGTCGCTGCGCCAGCTCCTGTTCCCCACCCTGCGGGACGTCGTGGACGCCCACACGGGCAAGGTCCTCACGGCAGGGCAGCGGTTCCACAACCTCATCACCCAGCCGCCCTTCTTGAAGCGGCGCGTGCGGGCGGGCCAGATCACTGATCAGATCGAGATCCCCTTCAGCGTCCCCGTGACGCCGCTGCAGAACACGGCAGACGGCAAGCCCGTGTGGCTCGTGGACCCGCTGTCGTGCAATCATCTCATCGACGGCCGCGACCCCAGCGACCCCAGCGCGCCCGGCGCGTCCGACGGGAGCGCCTCCCAGTCGGGCTCCGTGGCGCTGAACTTCGTGGGCGAGAACCTGGACGACCCCAGCAAGGTCATCCGCTATCAGCTCGCCCGTGGGGCCACGGACTTCATCCGCGCCTGCGTTCCCGAGTCCACCATCGCCGAGCTGGGCACCATGCCCACCCTCACCTACCCAGTGCGCAAGCACATCATCGGCTACGCGCCCCAGAGCCTGGAGGCCGCCAAGGACCAGCCAGCGAGCTTCTACACGGTGAGCCAGCCCTTCACGGCGTGCGTGAACGCGCCCGAGGTCCAGGGCTCCCTGGACGCCGGGCTGTGCTGGCGCTACTTCGCGCGCGACCGCGCCCTGGCGTCGCCGGACTGGAAGATCATCATCCCGCTCCAGGTGGGTGGCGCGTCTGCCGACAGCGCCTGGATCACGGGAGACGGGCTGGTGGCGGACGAGGCGCCTGTCATCGAAGACATCATCGTCTACTTCCGCTACCGCTCGCGCCCGGTCAGCGAATAGCCCCACGCCCAGGAGGCCCTCGATGCCACGGACACGACGGACGGAGTCCCTGCGACCCTCGGCCCCCCAGCGCCCCGTGTGGCCGCGCCCCACCCAGCGTCCGGCGCTGTGGGGTGCGTGGCTCGTGGGGGCTGGGCTCGCGCTCGGCGCCTGCGCCAGCGACGCGGGCCCCCGGCCCATCCCCGACGACTTCTGCCACGGCGAGGTGGACGGCACGCCCTGTGACGACGGCGACCCCTGCACCATCGACGACCGCTGTGGGTTGGGCGTGTGCGAGGGGCGCCCGGCGCTGGACTGCTCCGACCTGGACGGGGCGTGCGTCGTGGGCACCTGCGCGCCCGTGGACGGCGAGACGCCCGGGCCGGACGGCAGCGGGCTGCGCTGTGTGCCGGCGCCTCGTCCGGACGGCACGGCGTGCGACGACGGGCTCGCGTGCACCGAGGGTGACCAGTGCATAGCGGGGGTCTGCGGTGGCGCCCCCCGGGACTGCGCCGCGGCTGCCGGGCCCTGCGAGCTGGCGCGTTGCGAGCCTGAGACGGGGGCCTGCGTCACCGAGCCGGCGCCCCCGGGCGTGGCCTGCGACGATGGCGACCCGTGCACCTCGGAGGACACCTGCGTGGGCGGCGAGGGGGGGGGCGTGACCTGCGTGGGGACGCCCAAGGACTGCGCCACGGCGTCGGACTCGTGCTTGGTGGGGGCGTGTGACCCCCAGACGGGGGAGTGCGTGGAGGAGCCCGTGCCACAGGGAGGGCCGTGCGATGACGGGAACCCGTGTACCACGGGCGAGACCTGCGCGGACGGAGTCTGTGGTGGCGCCGTGGAGGCGGCCGACGGGACGCCCTGCGCGCTGGAGGACCTGTGCGTCCAAGAGCCGACGTGCCAGTCGGGTGCGTGTCTGGGGGAGGCCCGGGTGTGCCCCGAGCCGGGCGAGTGCAAGGCCCCGGTGTGCGACCCCGCCACGGGGGCCTGTGGGGCCGAGGACCTGCCGGATGGCACGCCCTGCGACGACCGAGACCCCTGCACGAAGGGGGAGTTCTGCACCGCGGGGAGCTGCGGGGGGGGCCAGAATACTTGCTTCTGCGTGGACAAGCCCAACGGCACCCCTTGCGACGATGGACAGAAGTGCACGGCCAACGACGAGTGCCAGGGCGGGAGCTGCCTGGGCGTGCCGGTGGACTGTGGCTCCCTGGGGGACGGTGTGTGCCTCGAGGGGGCTTGCCTGCCCGAGACGGGTGAGTGCGTCGTCGTGCCCATGCTCCCAGGGACGCCGTGTGACGACGGCGACCCGTGCACCACCGACGACGCCTGTGTCCAGGGGGTGTGCATTGGGACACCCAAGGACTGTGCGGGCTTGGAGGATGCCTGTAATGCGGCGACCTGCGACCCGGCGACGGGCGCCTGCGTCGCCGTGCCCCTGCCCGACGACTTGCCCTGCGACGACGGCGAGCCGTGCACGGGGGCCGATCGGTGCGCGGGCGGCATCTGTGCGGGGACGACGGACACCTGCGGGGCATGCGCGGGGCTGGAGGTGGGGGCCACCTGCAGCACGGCGGACGCCTGTGCGCCCGTGGGGGTGTGCGTCCTGGTGGGCGACGTCCTGCACTGCGAGGCGGAGCCGCTGGACTGCTCCGCCTGGGACTCGGCCTGCACGGTGGGCGTGTGCGATCCGGTGACGGGGAGCTGCGGGGCGGGCGCCAAGCCGGACGGCGGCGTGTGCGACGATGGAGATCCCTGCACCCAGGGGGACACCTGCGCGGCCGGGGCCTGCCAGGGCACCCCCGTGCCCATGTGCGGGGCGATCGTGACGGCGTGTGAGCCCTATGTCGCCAACGAGGAGCAGAGCGCGGCCGTGCCCATCGTCCTGCCGGACGGGGGGGCCACCGGGCTCGTGACCCTCCAGGCGCGTATCGACACGCCCGGTGACACCGACTGGTGGCGGTTGGAGGGGGTCGCGGGCAAGTTGGTCACGGTGACGACGGGGTCCCACTGCGGGAGCGCCCTGGACACGCTCCTCGGCGTCTACGGGCAGCCTTCGGGGGTCCTGTTGGGCGAGGACGACAACGGCGGCCCGGGGAGCTGGGCGAAGGTGAGCGACTTGGAGCCCGGGGACGACGACGCCGTCCTCATCGGCGTGACCGCCTACGATCTGAGCGGCGTCGGGGGCTACCTCCTGACCGTGAAGGTCCAGGACCCGCCTCCGTGCAAGACGGATCTGGACTGCGGGTGCCCAGAGCTGAAGTGCTCCAGCGCCCCGGCCACGGACGGCCAGTGCGTACCCCAGATGCCCGGTGAGCAGGAGCCCAACGATGGGGCGGTGGAGGCGCAGGCGCTTCCGCCGGAGGGTGAGCTCCACGCGGCGTTGGCCGCGCCCGGGGACGTGGACTGGTTCTCCGTGACGTTGGAGGAGGGAGTGCCCTTGCGCGTGGCGACGCGGCCCTTCTGCTCCGACGCGGACCCCGCCCAGGATGGCGGTGCGCTCCAGACGGAGGTCAGCGTCTTCGACGCCACCGGTGCCACCGTGTTGGCTACCGCCCAGGGAGGCGGGCCCCAGGGGCACGGGCTCATCGAAGGCTTCCTGCCGCCGGACGGGGGAAGCTACCTGGTGCGCGTGCGGAGCGTGGCGGCCACGTTTGGACCCTACGTCGTCTCGGTGCAGCAGGCCGTGTGTGCCGAGGACGTGGACTGCGGGTGCGAGGACCAGGCGTGCGTCAAGGAGCCGGGCTTGCCACCGCTGTGCCAGCCCAAGCTCACGGAGGGGGAGGGGGTGTCCCCGGGCCAGCCCACACCGCTGGAGTTGGACCAGCGGATGCATGGCGCGTTGAGCGTGCCTTACGAGGTGGACCGCTACCGGATCGCGCTGGGCGCGGGAGACTACATCGTGGAGACGCTGTCCTACTGCGGCTCCACGACGGACACGACGCTGCGCGTCTACGAGCCCCCGGCCGCTGGGGAGACGACGCCCACGCTGTTGGCTGAGGATGACGACGGAGGTGAGGGTTTCTTCGCCGCCATCGCGCTCCTGCACCTGGACGCGGTGACCGAGCTGGACGTGCGCGTCTCGGGCAGCGGTCCCGCCACGGGCGATTACCTCGTGCGCGTCACGGCGACGCCGCCCCCCGCCTCGCCCCCCGCGGGCCCGTAGGGGCTCCGCGGGGCCTTCGAGGTCCCCGGCGCGCGAGGTCGCGGGTGCGTCAGCGACGGGCGGGCGCCGCCTGGCGGGGCCCCCGATCCGCCACCTGCTCTGCGGACCGAGGCGCAGGAGGCCGCGTTTGGGC
>CAYZID010000011.1:0-48642 GCA_964478315.1 uncultured Myxococcales bacterium
CGCCCACACGCGGGATCCAAAGCCGAATCCCAGAGTAGGTGGCGGATTGGGGCGCCAAGGGGGACGTTGCCAACGTCCCTCTCGACCGCCATCATCACCCCATGGACCCCCCTCTCCCCTCGCGCGCGGCCATCCTCGCCACCCTCTCCCCCGGAGCCCCCACCCTGGGCGAGCTGCTGACCGACACGCTGCACGCGCGCCGATACGAGCAACACGGCTCGCCCCTCCCCCGCGGGTACCGCCCCGCGGAGCGCGAGTGGCTCGCCTTCGAGCTCCGGTCCACGGAGGACGGCCGCTGGGCGGTCTTGGCGTGCGAGCACGTGGGGCTGGTGTTCGAGGTCGCCCTGTGGCTCGCGACCCGCCACCCTACGCATCCGCTCGTGGCCTGGCGCCACCTCTGGGGCGCGACCCCCGTCGTCAAGATCTATGGGAATGGCGCCCCCATCTACCGCGTGGGAGACGATGACGACCGAGAGCTCGGGTGGCGCTTGCCCCCGCGGCCCCCGGCCGACCGCCCCAGCGCCGCGGACCTGGGCCTCCCGGGGACCCCGGCGGCCGTCCTGGACGCCGCGGGCGCCGCCCTGGCGCCCTACCCGCGCCGCGGCGCGCCCCCCCGAGGCGAACCCCTGGCCTTCCTGCGGCGGGACAGCCCCCTGGCCTGAGGAGAGCCGGCTACTTGGGGATGGCGTCCGCGCAGCAGCGGAAACCCACGTAGGGGTGGCCCCCCATACGACGGCTGGATCGGAAGCACGTGGCGCTGGCGCCGTCCTTGTAGGCGCTGCCGCCGTTGACGCGCCCGTCCGAGGTCCACTCCGCCGCGTTGCCCACCATGTCGTAGGTGCCCCACCCGCTGCGACACCTCCGCAGGAAGCCCGCGGTCACCAGGGGCTTGGGCATCCCGCTCTCCCCGACCGTATTGCACCGGGTCGGGTCGTAGGTGCGACCATACGGGTACTTGCCACCGCAGCCCTTGCGCCACTCGCTGCGGGTGCACAGTCGCCGGCCGCGGGCCTTACAGGCCGCCTTGGCCTCCGACAGCCCGATGTTCACCCGCGGCGGGCGTCCCTGCCCCGGGTACTCGTACTTGTCGATACAGAAGATGTCCCAGTCCTTGACCTTGGTGCCGTCAGCGAGGGTCACCCGCCGGCGAGACCGCACCTTCGCCATCCCCCCTGGGCACCGGTACCGCTTGGGGTCCTTGGGGACGAAGGTCTCCGCCGTGGGGCCGGACGGCTTGGTGCCAGCGTCCGCGCTCGCCACCGCCGCCCCCGCGTCACCCGCGACCGCGGGCCCCGCGTCCTGCGCGCCGGCCTGCCCGGTCGCGGCGTCGAGCGAGCCGGACGCCACGGCCGCAGCGTCCGCGGTGCGCCCCGCGTCCAAGGAGGTTGCGGCGACGTCTGCGGATCCACCGGAGGTGTCGGCGCCGTGCAGTGCTCCGGCCTCGACGCCCGCCGCCGCGCTCACCCCGGCGTCCTCTGGCGCACGGCTCCCCGCGTCGGGCACCGCTACACCGGCCCCTGCGTCCACCTGGGCCGCGGCCGCGGCCACCCCGCCCGCTGTCGCGTTGGGCTCGCCAACATCCGGCAAGGTGGGCCCGCCCGCGTCGACGATATGGCCCATGCGGTCGGAGACCCCACCACCCGCATCTCGCTCGCCAGCCCCGGGGCTGTGACCCGCGTCCAGACCACCCGCTGCCAGGGCCTGGGGCGGCGCCGGAGTGGGCTCTCCCCCACGGGTGAGAACAAACACCAGCAGCGCCGCGGCCAGCACCATGAGGGCCACCGCCACGTACACGAAGGGGCTGCGCCGGCGCTTGAGCATGACGGGCTTGCGCAGCTCGTGAGAGCGCGTCGTGGTCTTCCGCGGCGCCGCGCCGCCGGGCCGCGAGGAGCTCACCCCCGAGGTGGCCGCGCCCAGGGCCGAGGCGGTCCCTGGCGGGATCGTCGCTCCGAGGCGACGCTCCGAGGTCCCGCGAGGTCGCGCAGCGGTCGTCACGTCCATGGAGTCGTAGGCGTCGAGCGCCGATCCCAGCGGCGCCACGCTCAGCACCGAGTCCATGCGGTCCCCGAGGAGCCCCGAGTCCGGGGCCGGGAGCCCGTCTTCCAGCCCCAGGGCCAGCGCATCTGGCCCCGCGCCCACACCGGGGAGGGGCTCCCCCGCGCGGATAGCGGCCACGGAGATCTGCCCCGTGCGCGCCGCGCCCGCACCCGGCCCAGGCTTGAACCGCGGCCCGGACCGCCCCCCGGAAGGAGGCGCGGGCATGGGGGCGTCGCCAGGGGCCTCGGCCGCAGGCGACGGAGCGCCCTCGGAGGGCGTCTCGATGAGCGCGGAGGCGCCCAACTCGATCGCCGCCTCCTCCGCCCCCACCTCCAGGAGGGCGGACGCGCCCAGCTCTACGATGGAGTCCTCATCCAACTCCACCGCCTCGACGATGGAGTCATCACCCACCTCCAGAGGCTCGGCCTGCCCGCTCGGCTCCACGCCCGCGGCCAGCGCATCCGCTGCCCCCTCGGGGATGAGCGCCGAGGCGCCTAGCTCGACGACGTCCTCGGCCCCCAAGAGCCCGCCCGCATCGGGCTCGGTGCCACCAGCGGGCCCCACTGAAGCGTCGGCGACGCCGGCCACGTCGGGAGCCGTGGGCGCCGGTTGGGTCGTCGCGCCGAGGGCTTCCACGCGGGCCACGTCGGGCTCATCCAGGACCTCGACCTCCAGAACCTCGGCGTCCAGCGCATCAACGTCCAGGACCTCGGCGTCTAGCACATCCGCGTCGAGCGCTTCGGCCTCCAGCACCTCCGCGTCCAAGACCTCCGCGTCCAAGACTTCCGCGTCCAGCGTCCGAGTCGCCAGCGGCTCCCCACCGGAGGTGTCCGCGCCCTCGCCACCCTGGACGCGGGCCTCCACCTCTCCCGCCTGACGGGGCACGTCATCGCCCTTTCGCTCTGCGGCCTCCGCCGCGAAGCCAGGTGGTGGGGTCGCCGCCGGCATCTCGAACGTCGCGGCGACGTCCATGAGCGTCGGCTCCCCCGCGGCGGCACCGCTCGCCTCCAGCACCGCGACGGCGCCAGCCTCGTCCAGGCGCGTGGTCAGATCGAGTTCGTCCGGCGGAGGCCCCCCGCCCCCAGCCTCCCGAGGGGCTTCGGCGCCCCCATCCGACATGGGCGCATCGTCTTCGGTCTCCCCGGCCCCCGTTTCGCCCACCGAAGCCATCAGCGCGCCCGTGCCGAGCACCAAGGTCGCGTCCGAAGGGTCGTCCGCCGTCTCCTCTGGATCCAGCGCGCCACTGGGCAGCTCGCCCGGCTGGGGGCTCGGCGCCTGAGCGGCCTCATCGGTGGGCGCGGCCACGTCTCCGTCCACAGCCCCACCGGTCTCGGCGTCCACCTCCGAAAGGGGGGGCAAGGTCGTCGAGCCCGGGCCGGCGTCCGCCGCCCCGTGGCGCCCTCCGAAGTCGACGATGGTCTCCTCGGGCCCCCCAAACCCGAAGCTGATGTCCGAAGGCTCCGAGAAGGCGAGAGCCGCCCCAGGGACCTGCCCTGGCGCGTCCTCGGTCGGGGGCGGACCGGGAGGAGCCGCCGGGGGAGCGTCGGGAGAGGGCGCAGGGAGCTCCTGCGGTGGCGCCGGCGAGGTCGCGCCGCCCCGCATGAGAGCGTCCACGCTCTCCTGGTCCAGCCCCGCGTCCGCCAGCGCGTCGTCCGTCGTCTCGTCGGGATCCCTCGTGCTGCCCTCCCGTCGGCCCAACACGAGGGGGAGAGAGGCGGCCATGACCGCCGGCTCCGCCGCCTCGAACAGGGCGCGCACGGAGGCGAAACGGTCCGCGGGCGCCACGGCTGTGGCGCGCTCGAAGACGTTGTCCAACGCGACGGGGGCCACGACCCCCTGAGCGATGAGGGGCAGCCCTCCGCTCACGCGGCGCCCCGCCGTCATGAAGCCCAGGAGCAGCCCCAGACCGTGTACGTCGGCCGCCCGGGACTCCTCCCACCCGAGGCGGCGCTGCTCGGGCGCGAGCCACGCCTCGTCCACGCCTGGGAGCTCCCCGCGGGGCACGTCACTTCGCCCGGCCAGCGTCCACGGGTCGGTCACCGTGACCTTGGGGTCCCCTTCACGGACATCGATGAGGACGTTCGCGGGCTTGAGGTTCCCGTGGACACCGATCTGGTGGATCCACTCCAATGCGGCGACGAGCTGGCTCAAGATCGCGTTCACGTCCGACGACGACGGCGGTCCTTGACGCTCGATCCAAACGTCGAGGGGCGGAGAGCCCGCCAGCAGCTCCGTGACGACGTACACCCGCTGGCCGTCCATGACGACGTCTCGGAGCTTGGCGATGCCCTCGTGAACGAACGCCCGCGCGCGCTGGAGTCGCAGGAGGTTCGTGGCGTTGTGGGCGCCATCGAAGAGCGCCGGGTGGAGCACCTTGAGCGCGCAGGGCTCGGCGAGCTTGCGGTCCAGGGCGGCGAAGACGACCCCCGTGGGGCCATCTCCCAACCGCCGTTGGAGCTCGTAGCGGTCCGAGAGCGTCGCGCCCACCTCGGGGCACCAAGACATGCGTGTCGTCACGTTGGGGGCCTCGCGCCGCGCGATGTCGCGCAATAAGACGCCTGGGAACGTACCAAGGCCGCCGGTTGGGCGGCAAGAAAAGCCCTTTCGCCCCGAGCCGCCACCTGCTCTGCGGACCGAGGCGCGGGAGGCCGCGTGTGGGCAAGGGCGCGACGGGCTGCCGTCCGGGCGTGGCCCCGTCAGGTCGCGTGGCCGGGCGCTTGTTGGGACGCGCAGCCCGACCGGAGGTCACGACGGGGCACGATGAGGCGTACGCGACCGCAAGCCGCTACGGCACCCCACGCCCAGCGGCCTCAGGAGGCGCCCGAGAAGCGGAGGCGCAACGCACCGTCCTCGGCGTCCACGATGACGGTTCCACCGTCCACCAGGGCGCCGTAGAGGATCTCCTCGGCGAGCGGCTGGCTCACCTCAGTCCGCAGCACGCGGTGCACCGGCCGCGCCCCCTGGGCGGGATCGTAGCCCTTGTCGGCGAGCCACGCCCGCCCCGCATCTGTGAGCTCGATGCGCACGCGCTGGGCCGAGAGCTGCCCCTCCAGCTCCGCCACGAGCTTGTCGACGATGCGCTCCATGACCTCGCGCGGCAGGGGCCCAAAGTCCACCTTGGCGTCCAGCCGGTTGCGAAACTCCGGCGAGAAGAACCGCTTGTAGGCAGCGTCGTTGTCGCCCAGCGCCGCCCCCTCATGGAAGCCGACCTTGCGGCGGCTCATGTCCTGGGCGCCCACGTTGGACGTCATGATGAGCACGACGTGGCGGAAGTCCGCCTTGCGCCCGTTGTTGTCGGTGAGCGTCCCGTGGTCCATGACCTGCAACAGGATGTTGAAGACCTCCGGGTGCGCCTTTTCGATCTCATCGAGGAGCAGCACCGCGTGAGGGTTCTGGGTCACGGCGTCCGTGAGCAGCCCACCGCGGTCGAACCCCACGTAGCCGGGCGGGGCGCCGATGAGGCGCGATACGGTGTGGGACTCCATGTACTCGCTCATATCGAAGCGCAGGAAGGCCACTCCCAGGACGTTGGCGAGCTGCTTGGCGAGCTCGGTCTTACCCACCCCCGTGGGCCCCGCGAACAGGAAGGAGCCGATGGGGCGCTCCACGGAGCGGAGCCCGGCGCGGGCAAGCTTCACGGCGCGCGCGACGGTACGGATGGCCGCGTCCTGGCCGAAGACCCGCTTGGCGAGCTCCCCCTCCAGGTCCCGGAGCCGCTCGCGGTCGTCGCGCGTGACCTTCTCCACGGGCACCTTGGCCATGGAGGACACCACCGCCTCCATGTGCGGCACGTCCACGGCCCCGCCGCCCGCGAGGCGCCGGCTCGCGCCCGCCTCGTCCACGACGTCGATGGCCTTGTCCGGGAGGTGGCGGTCCGGCAGATAGCGCACCGAGAGATCCACGGCCGCCTCGAGCGCGGGCTCGGTGTAGGTAACTTGGTGGAACCCCTCGTAGTCCTTCTTGAGCCCCCGGAGGATCTCCACGGCGTCGTCGCGCGAGGGCTCACCCACCTCCACCACCTGGAAACGCCGCGCGAGCGCGCGATCTTGCTCCAGGTGCTTGCGGTGCTCCTGGAAGGTGGTGGCCCCGATGACCCGCAGGGAGCCCTCCGCGAGCGCCGGCTTGAGCATGTTCGATGCGTCCAACGAGCCCCCGCTCACCGAGCCCGCGCCGATGATGGTGTGCATCTCGTCCACGAACAGGATGGCGTCGTCCCGGCCCCGGAGAGCCCCCATGACCCCCTTGAAACGCTCCTCGAAGTCCCCACGATAGCGGGTCCCGGCGATGAGCGCGCCCATGTCCAAGGCGTAGATGGTCACGCCCTTGAGGAGATCGGGGACCGCGCCCTCGACGACCTTACGGGCGAGCCCTTCGACGATGGCCGTCTTGCCCACGCCCGCGTCCCCCACGAGCAGCGGGTTGTTCTTGCGGCGGCGCGCCAGGATGTGGACGACGCGATCCACCTCGACCTCGCGACCGATGAGCGGGTCGATCGCGCCGGCCTTGGCGCGCTCGTTGAGGTTCACGGTGTAGGCCTCTAGGGGATCGGCGGCAGCCTCCTCGTCTTCGTCTTCGTCACCGCGAGCACCGGGCTCCCTGCCACCCGCGGGCTCCGCCCCCGCCTCGTACGCTGGTCGCCGCCTCCCGCCGGGCTTCGCCGCGCCTCCCTTGGAGACCCCGTGGGAGATGTAGCGGACGACATCGAGCCGGCTCGTCCCGCTGCGCTCCAGGAGATACTTCGCGTAGCTGTCGGTCTCACTGAACAAGGAGACGAGGACGTTCTCGGGCGTCACGGTGTCCTTACCAGCCCCCTGGACGTGGAGCGCAGCCCCCTGGACCACACGCGAGAACCCCAGGGAGGGCTGGGCCGCCATGTCGTCGTCGGGCCCCAGTGTCGGCACGTCCCGGTCCAGGTGGGCCTCCAACTCGGCGCGCAGCATCTTGATGCTCGCGCCCGCGCCGCGCAGCACCTTCCGCGTGCGGTCGTCGTGGAGCAGCGCGAAGAGCAAATGCTCGGGCGTAGCGAACTCGTGATGTCGCCGGTTCGCCTCCGTGAGCGCCAGCTCCACGCAGATCTGAAGCTCGGTGCTCAACTTCATGGGCTCCTCCTCGCCGGTTGGGTGGGCCAGGGCTGACGCCGCATCGCCCCGCGCGGAGCACGGCGCACGGCGTGCGGTTCACGGCCCCTCTCACCGTGGCTCATGCGTCGGGCTCCGTGGTGCACATGAGCGGCATCCCCTTGGCCTCGGCATGGGCGAGCACCTGGGCGGCCTTCGTCTCGGCGATGTCGCGCGTGAAGACACCGGCGACCCCCTGCCCCTTGTGGTGGATGGTCAGCATGAGATGGGTCGCCTCCCCTTCGTCCAGCCGGAACACCTCGCGCAACACCCAGACGACGAACTCCATGGTGGTGTAGTCGTCGTTGTGGAGCACGACTCGGTACATCTTCGGCCGCGCCACCTTGGGGTCACGCTCCAGCACGGCCTGCCGCCCCGGCTCGTCCGGGCGCCGTCGTTCCTTGTCCGCCATGCCTTCGCTCTCCCGCTTCCTGTGAGGCCCTGCCCCCCGACTTCCCCCACTCGTTCCACGCGCATCGAGGAGCTCTGGGGTGCTCTCGGTGGGCGCCGGCCACCCCGATCGTGCTCACGCGGGGCCGAGAAATCAACCTCGGGTCCCGCCCGCCCGCGTCACGCGCCGAGCAGGCCCGCGTCGCGGAAGAGGTCGGCGAGGGCGCGCGCCTCCACCATGTTGTCCTCGATGCTGCAGTACGTCCAGGAGCCATAGCGCCCCGCGGAGTACACGCCGCGCACGGCGAGCACGCCCTTGAGGTGCTCCACGGCACGCAGGGACTCCCGGGTGATGTGGACGTAGGCGGGATCCAGGACGATGGAGTGCTCGCTCACGAGACGGTGCCCGTCGATGACGCCCACGCGGGCCAGATCGGCGAGTACGCGCTCCCGGGCGAGGGCCACCTCCGCGTCGTCCACGACCGCGTCGGCGGGGTAACCCACCTCCACGTAGATGCTCAGGCGGTCGGTGTCGAAGATGTTGTCGTAGAAGCCCACGCGGTAGAAGGCCACGTCGCGCTGGGGATAGTAGATCCAGTGGACGCCCCGCGGCCCCTTGCGGTCGAAGCCCAGGTTGAAGACCAGCACCTTGTTGTAGCTGAAGACCGACGGGTCCACGGCGCCGCGCTCGGCCAACCCGGTCATGCGAACGAGGCGGTCCAACGGGGTGGTGCTGACGAGGTAGTCGAAGGCGACGTCGCGCGCCCCCGCGTCGTCTTCCACGTGCGCCACCCTGGCCTGGAGGTCGATGGCGCTCACGTGCTGGCGCAACCGCACGCACGCCTCGGGGACACCCCGCTGGATGGCGCGGACGTACTCGATGGCGCCCCCCTCGGGGTAGGTGAAGGTGGCGTTGTAGCTGGCGTTGTCCGCCTGGCGGAACTGGGTCATCACCGAGTCCAGGTCCGCGTAGGGGAAGAAGCGCCCCATGGCGTCCACGTCGAGCCGCCCCAGGTCCGTCGCGTAGAGCTTCTCGTTGTAGGGGATGAGGAACCGCTCGGCGATGCCGCGCCCGAACTTGGCCACGAGCATCTCGCGGAAGTTGGCCGGCGGCGGGGGCGCCTGCCCACCCGCGCCACTCAGCCCCGCGACCGCGCGGGCCTGTTGCGCCCGGAAGCTGTCGTAGAGATCGGTCAGGCAGGCGAGGAAGTCCTCGCGCGGGAGCTGGTGGATGTTCTTCTGGAAGGGGAAGTCCACGAAGCCATCGGCGAAGCGGATCTTCGAGACCTTGGAGACCTTGCGGATCCGCTGGTCGGCCATGCGGTCCACGAGCTCGCGCTCGATCTCGGGGTGCTTGAAGTGGAAGAAGTGGCCCGAGTAGTCCCAGACGAACCCGTCCTGATGGACCGTCTTGCAGTAACCGCCCACTTCGCCCGCAGCCTCCAACACCTGGAGTCGATCCGGACCCAGCGGAGAGCCGGTGGCGGCCTGGGCGTGGGCATTGAGTCGGTCGGCGAAGGCGAGGCCGGTGACGCCGGCGCCCACGACCAAGGTCTGTACGTGCTCCATGGGGACTCTCTCCGCGGCCACAGCGCCGCGCTCGATGGGGCGAACCAAGGCCCGCGCCAACCGCCGTCGGCCAACGGCGGCTGGCGGCGGGCGCTCGCGGAGAGACTGTCTAGCGCGCACGCGGGGGCGTTGTCACCGTCCGCGCCCGTGGAACCGCAGGGAAGCGCTCGCCTCTCCCCTCAGGGAGTGCACAGCCGCTCCGTTACAGCCGCTCAGTTCATGAAAGGCATCCCTTTGCACTGCGAGTAGATCACCAGCCCGTCGTCGGGCGCGAGCACCGGAGCGACGACGGGCTCGGCCCCCGCCGCCGCGGGCTCCTCCGGCCAGGTGATGGTGGCGACCTCCCACAGGTCACCGGACTGGAGCGCCACACCGGGGGCCTCGAACGCGAGCTGCTTGTGGATGAAGATGCGCACCGTGGCGAGGCTCTCGCCAAACCCGTGGTCGGACCAATAGGAGACGCCCACACGGTAGGTGAGGCCGGCCTCCGGGTAGTCTAGCTGGATCACTTCGGGGCCAGGGCCCGACGTGGCGTCCCTGTCCAACCAGGGGTCGTCGGAGCCGTCGACGGCCGCCCCCCAATCGGGGTTCTTGTTGAACCAATAGCAGTCGAACTTCGAGTCGAAGTAAGGCTCGTTCTGCCCGTCGCCGTCACAGTCCTGCGGCCCCTGCGCCGCGGGGTGGACGAAATGGAGGTTCAGGTCGGCCCCGGCCTCGGGCCCCTGGTCAGTGGGGTCGGGGTCGGCGGGCGTCTCCCACGTGAGCTCCACGCGGATCGCCTCGGCGAGGGTCACGGTCACCTGCGCCTCGGCGGTGTTGCAGGACTTCACGCCGTTGGCGTCCCACACGTCGAGGCGGAACGTGTAGGTCCCGGGGGTGGTGGCCTCGAAGGTGGGGTCGGCGACGGTGGCGCTGGGCTTGAGCTTACCCGAGAAGCCCGGAGGCCCCTGTACGGTCCACTCGTAGGCGGTGACCTCGACGCCGAACCCGACGCTGTGCGATCCGGTGAGGTGGAGCGTCGCGGGTGAGACGACGGCGTCGCCCTCGGGAACCTGGATGACCGCCTTGGGGCACCCACTCGGGGCGGCGTCCGGCCCGCTGTCCGACCACGAGCCCGCGTCCAACGTCGGGCCGACGTCCCACGCAACGGCGTCCGCCCAACCGCTCGCCCCGTCGGTCCAGGCCCCGCCGTCGGCCGCGTCGACACCGGCGGTCCCTCCTCCTCCATCCCCCGCGGCCTCCCCGGCATCCGGCGTGCCGTTGCCCCCGTCGGCGGCGACTCCGCCCGCCGTCACGCCTCCCGCTCGACGGTTCAGACAACCGGACGCCCCCGCGCCCACCAGCGCCCAAACGACCGCTCCCAAGACCAACCGCGTCCTGAACTGCATCCCTCGTCGACTCACACCGCACCTCATGCCTCGCAGAGCCGGACCCCAGCGGGTCGGCGTGCTCTCATTCCTTGTCTTCGTTCGAGGTCCGCGCCGAGTCAGGCGCGAACCCTCAAACGATAAATGCACCAGGAGGCATGAATCAACCTTCGTGTCGCGCCCGCCGCAGATCCAGCCCCTGAGCGCAGGGCGCCGGCGCTGGGTGTTGGGCCGGCCCGACGGGGCGGACACGGAGAGGCGACGAGAGTGCTCAGGGCTGTCGGACGTAGATGAGGCCATCTCGCCAGGGGTCTCCGGCTGCCCCCTGGACGTTGCCGGTACCCACGGCGCGGAGCTCGCCGGTGCCCCGACCCCAGACATCCCACAGCGCGGAGTCCTGGCCCGAGACCTGTTCCAGGGTGTGCTGCGTCCAGTTGTTGCCATCCGTGGGGTCCGCGCCCAGGGGACAGGTCCAGAGCTGGAGAGTGGGGTTGGATCCCCCCGTGTGGGCCGAGACGACGACCAGGTCGGCCCCAACCCAGGCGCCGGTGAAGGTGTAGGCGCTCTGCCCCGACGCGAACACCAGGTTCTGGCTCCAGTCACCAGCCGCGTCCCGGAATCGCAAGTAGCCGCGCTCCCCGACGACCAGGTAGCGCCCGTCGCCGTAGCTGGCGACGTCCCGCGTGCGCGACCCCGAGGGTCCCTGGTCCATAAAAGTGTAGGGCCAAACGGATTGGTCGCCACCATCGTTGCCGTAGACGTCGTTGTAGTATTGGTCCGGACCGCCCCAGGACGGCGAGACGAAGTCAGCCCCCATGACCAGGTAGGGGCTACACGAACCCGCCCCGACCCCGGTGCAGTCCAGGTGCCCCTTCATGGCGCGGGGGTCCGAGGGCGGGGAGCCTTCGAGTCCTTGGGGGTCACAGCTCCCCTGGGTGCAGTGGAAGACGGCCGGGGTCCCGTCCGCCCAGGCGCCCGCGGTCCACACGTGGGCGTGAGACCCCACGGTGGCGCTCCAGACCGCCTGGATCGCCCCGCCACCGCCCGCGTCGTGGAGCGCCAAGGGCAGCGGGGTCCCCACGACCCAGCCGGTCCCGTCGAACTCGCGCAGGATACCGCCCGTGTCCACGGCGAAGCCGCCGTAGAGGTCGGTGTACTCCTCCTGCTGCAAGGAGCCCACGTAGGTGTTGGTGTTGAGGGGATCGTCGATCTCGGCGAGCCCGAAGCTGCCGGGCAGGACTCCACCGCCGTTGCGCCCGGCCGCGAACCAGTGGCCGAGCGCGTAGTTCACGTGGCGATACTCCACGTGCCCCAAAGAGTCCGTGCCCGTGAAGCTATAGCGCCGGAACCCGGCACACACGTCTTGGGAGCACATGTCCGCGTAGGTGCTGGGGTCCCCGTCATCGCACGCCGTGCCGCCGGGCTGCCCCACGCAGGCGCATCCCCCGGGCATGGGCGGGTTGGAGCACTGCCCGTCGGTGCAGAGGTCGGTCGTGCAGGGGTCCCCGTCACTGCAATCCTTGGGCGTACCCGCGCACGTCCCCAGCGAGCACGCGTCGTTGACGGTGCAGGGATCCCCGTCGTCACACGCGCCGGCGTTCGGGTCGGGGGTGGACACGCACTGGCCCGCGAAGCACGAGTCCGACGTACAGGCGTTGCCATCGTCGCACACCATGGGCGCCCCAGCGCAGGTGCCCGCCGCGCACACGTCCCCGGTCGTGCACGGATCCCCGTCGTCACAGGGCGTCCCGTCCGCGGCCGGCGTCTCCACGCAGCCCCCTTGAGTCGCGTCGCAGCTCGACACGGCGCAGGGGTTCGTGGACGGCGGGCAGACGATCCCGGCGCTCAGGCACCCCAGCGTCGGGTCGCAGCTATCCGTCGTGCAGGGGTCGCCGTCATCGCAGACGGTGGGCGCATGCACGCAGCCTTGGCCCCCGGGGACGCAGGTGTCGGTGGTGCAGGCGTTCGCATCGTCGCAGGCGTTGGGGCCTCCGCTCGCGCACACGCCGCCAGCACACGCGTCGCCTACCGTGCACGGCTCCCCGTCATCGCACGGGACGCCGTCGACTGCCTGATGCGTACACCCGCCGGTGGCGGGGTCGCACGCATCGGCAGTGCACGGGTTCCCGTCGTCGCAGTCGGCGGCCTGCCCCACGCAGAGTCCCCCCTGGCAGGCGTCTCCCACGGTGCAGGGGTCGCCGTCGTCGCAGGGCGCCCCGTCTTGCACGGCGGCCACGCACTGCCCCGTGGCGGGGTCACACGTGAGGGCGTCGCAGGCGTTCGACCCGCCGGCTCCACCGGGGCACACGACGATGGTCGCGGGATCGACGACGCAGTGTCCCTGATCGTCGCAAGTTGGGTAGCCGTTGCAGGCATCCCCGTCATCGGGGCAGTCGGCGCTGGTGACGCACTCGCAGACGTTCGTGCCCACGCACGCACCCGCCTGGCAAGTGTCTCCCTGTGTGCAGTCGTCGCCGTCGTCACAGCTCGTGCCGTCCTCGGCTTGCGACGGAACGCACCCGACATCGGGGTCACAGACGCCCAAGCTACAGGGCCCCGCGGCGGGGCATGCCAGGGCCTGGCCCGCGCAGACCCCCTGGGCGCAAACGTCCCCCGTCGTGCAGGCCGAACCGTCATCGCACGGCGCCTGGTTCGGCGTGAACGTGCACCCCGAGGCGGGGTCACACGCGTCATCGGTACAGGGGTTCCCATCGTCGCACAGCAGCGGCGCCCCGGGGACGCACGCGCCCCCGAGGCAGGTGTCGGCTTGGGTGCACGCGGACCCGTCCTCGCACAGCGTGCCGTCCGCCAGGGCGGTCACGGCGCACTGCCCGGTCGCGGGGTCGCACGCGGCCACCTGGCACGGTCCTCCCAACCCGGAGCAATCCACGGCCGTCCCGGGTGTGGGGGCGCACTGGCCGTCCACGCAAACCCACGCGCCCAAGCACGGGTCGAGCCCCAGGGCGCCGCAGTCGGCGTCGCTCTCACACTGGCAGGCGTTCGTCCCCCCGACGCAAGCCCCGTCCTGGCAGGTGTCTCCCTCGGTGCAGGGGTTGCCGTCATCGCACGCGGCGGTGTTCGGGAGGTGCACGCACCCCTTCACGGCATCGCACGCGTCATCGGTGCAGGGGTCCCCGTCGTCGCAGGTCTGCGCCCCAGGGATACAGACGCCCGCCTGGCACGCGGCTTCCGCGGCGCACGGATCAGGCGACGGGCAGGGGGTCCCGTCCGGGGCCGGGGTCACGACGCAGCCGCTGGCGGGCTCACAAGCCGAAACCTGGCAGGGGTCGTCGGGCTCGGGACAGATAGGGGGACCAGCCGGGCTGGGGACGCAGGCGCCGTCGACGCAGACGAGGGGTGCGTCACAAGCGTCGAGGTCGTAGGGCGCGCAATCGGCGTCCGCCTGGCACTGGCAGCTATTCGCCCCCCCCACGCAGACCCCGGCCTGGCAAGTGTCGCTCGCGGTGCACGGGTTGAGATCGCTGCACGCCGTCCCGTCCGCGATGGGCTCCGCCACGCATCCCACGGCGGGGTCGCACGCCACCGTGGCGCACGGCCCTTGATCCGGGCAGCCGAGAGCGGGACCACCTTGGCAGACGCCTCCCTGGCAGGTGTCCTGGGCGGTGCAGGCGTTCCCATCGTCGCACGGCGCGCCGTCGGGCGCGGAGGCCGGGGTGCAGGAGCCCGTGGAGGGATCACATGCGCTGCCCTGACAGGTGCCGGGCGCAAAACCATCGCAGTGGACGACCGTAGAAGGGTCGACGGTGCAACCGCCGTCCGCGCACACCAACGTCCCGTTGCACGCGTCGCCGTCCTCGAAGGCGGCACAGTCCGCGTCGACCTCGCAAGCGCAGAGGTTGTCGCCACCCACGCACTGGCCGCCGAGGCACGCGTCCCCGCCCGTGCAGGGGTCTCCATCGTCACAGGTCGCCCCATCGTCCGCAGGGAGCGTCTCGCACTGCCCAGCGGGCGTGCACCGCGCGACGCGGCACGGAGCGAGGTCCGCGAGGACGGCACAGTCCTCGTCCGTCGCACAGACCGTGTGAGCGTCCGCCCCGTCGCCGGTGTCGGCCCCCATGTCAGATCCGACGTCGGCGGCGGCCCCATCCGCACCGGCGTCCAGGTGCCCAGCCGCACCGGCGTCCAAGGACAGCGAATCCTCTTGGAGGAACCCCAGCTTGGGGCCGCTGGCCGCATCCGAGCAGCCGACCAGGGCTAGCCCCAACACCCCCGCCAGCGCCCACTCACGCGAGCCTCCTAGGAGAAGGTCATACAACGGGCCTGGCGACGCCGTCCCAAGAACTCGCCCTCGCTGACCCACTGCGGCTCGCATCCGTCGCCTCCCTGACTCGTCTTCTTCCCGGCTCGTTTCCGACTGTCGCGACATCCCGCGCGGACCGAACGGCAGCGGGACTCAGTCGACCATGGCGGCGGTCCCGCCTGGGACCCCGGACCTCGGGCGCCAAGCGCTCACCGCGCTCACCGTGCGGCCAAGAGCCGCTCCCGTGACAGCGATGAGCATACGCAGGGCGCGCCGGTCGGCTCAACCGCACCCGGCCCGCGGTTGGGAACCCTGAGTCCGTGTCGACCGCCGAGCGTGCCCGGGGCCCCACGGCTGCCCGCCCCGGGGGCGCGGCTGCCTCAGGGACCGAACCCAGGCGGCATCAAGGAGCGTACAGGGTCGCCTGGAAGGCCCCTTTCAAGGGCTCGTTGGTGATCGTGGAACCCAGGTCGAAGGACACCTGGCCCCCACCCAGGAGCCCCAGGAGCTCGAAACCGTCGAGGTCCAGCGAGGTGGTCCGCGCCACCCACCCGCGCCATGGAGCCCAATCGAAGGGCCGGCTGGTTCCCGAGACGACCTGCTCCGGCGGACCGATGAGCCAGGCGACGACCCAGGCCCCCTGCGCGTCCTTGCCGATGAGCTCCACGATCGCCTGCCCCTCCGTGTCCTCGTTGGTGCCCATGCGGGCGTTGGCGCTCACGTTCGCCACGGGGTACGGGCTCCCGTCGACAGTCATGGAGAGGCTCCCCTGCCCTCCTGCGGGCCACAAGACGCCCACGCTCCCCCAGACGGTGTCGAACGTGCCGCTCAACGTCCCGCGCTCCGCCCAACACGCGGGAGCTGGCGGCGCGAAGGGCCACGCAGGCCCTGCCCCCACCGCGCTGGAGAGCTCGGCCCGCACGGCGTCCGCCTGCACCCGCACCCAAGAGCGCTTGTCCTCGATGGCCTGCGCGAACACCGCCCGCCGGGAGGGCGCTAGTTCGGAGCGCAGGAGAAGCTCCAGACGGTCCAGCTCGGCGAGGATCGCCTCCTCGTCCCACACCTCCGTGAGCAGCTCATCCAGGCGCTGAAGGTAGGCCTCGCGGCCAGCGGGGAGGTCGTAGAGGCGACGCGCGAGGACCCCGTTCGCATACACGGACCGGAGGAGGTTGGGCGTCCCCAGGCCGTCGGGGGGCACGTGGAGGGCGGAGTCGATGCCCCACGGGATGAAGCGGAATCGCCCCCCGGCGCTGGGGTCGGCGTAGAGGTAGAAGTTGTTGAGGTTCCCGCTGTATCCATCCCAATGGGCGAGGAGCACCTCCGCAGCCCAGAACGTGTAGAAGGCGTCCAGGTCCACGCGGGGTTCGAGCGCCGCCAGCAGCCCATCGTCGGGGGCCTGGAGGGCGGTCACCAGGGCGTCGAGATCCGTCCAGTCGTCCGCGGCCTCATGGTTCTTCTTCTCCCACGTACCTCGGAACGCGTCTCGGAAGTCGCTCCGAGTCCCTTCGTACAGGTTCCCCGTGTCATCGCCAAAGAGGCGCCTCAGCAGCGGCCTCTTGATGGCCTCCACGTGCGCGTAGACCCCCAGGTCCTGACCGTTCACCGAGACCCGCGCGAAGTTGCAGCGCGGGGCTGGCACGCCCATGTCGCGCATGAGCTCGTAGGCCACGCAGCTCGTGACCAGGCTCGGGTCCTGCTTCATGTTGTTGAGGGTCATGCGCCCGACGCCGTGGAGAGTCTGGTCGGGGACGAAGTGGTTGAAGTCCAGCTTGAGCGAGGGCTTGTCCTCGTCGAGCGAGCCCAAGAACCCTTTCTTGCGCACGGCCGCACCGTCCACGCTGGCGTCGCCGACGGTCACGCGCGCCGGAAACCACGTGAAGACCTTGGCCGGCGGCCCGGCCAGGCAGTCTCCAGCGACCGCGTCGAGGAGCGGTCGGGTCTGGTGGCGCAGGGCGTCCCAGTCGCCGACATCCATGGTGATGGTCACGTCGATCACGCAGTCCCGTTGGAACAGCGGCGCTTCGGGGTCGCTGAGGTTCGCGGCCTGGCCCCAGTCGACACAGGACGGCCGAGGAGCGGGCCATGGAGGGGCTGGCAGAGCCTCCTCATCCACGTCACCGGCGACCTCGTCGGCGCCCGCGTCCAGCCAGACCCAACCAGCCGTGTCCGATTGGGGTTGGGTCGCGTCCTGGATGACCTCCGAGGCGCTCGCGGCGTCCCCGATGGGTCCGTCCCCGCCGGCCTCCCCGGGGCCGCACGCGACCAGAGCAAGAGCAGGCGTCGCGACGGCGTAGGCAAGCGCGAGCCACAGGCGAGAGCCCCACGCGGGACGCCGGGCGGGTGTGGAGACCGCTGGACGATGGTGAGCGCCGAGGGTCGCGACACCCCGCTGGGCGGATGGGCTCATGCTGGAGAGCGTAGACCCAGCGTGGACTCCAATCCAGCGCTGCTGCCGCGCGCGCCGTACCGACCGCGATGGCGGGTGCGGAGGCGGGTGCGGAGGCGGGTGCGGAGGCGGGTGCGAAGGCGGAAGCGGCAACGGGGCCGGGTGCGGAAGCGGGTGCGGAGGCGGGTGCGGAGGCGGAAGCGGCAACGGGTGCGGAGGCGGGTGCGGAGGCGGGTGCGGAAGCGGGTGCGGAAGCGGGTGCGGAAGCAGGTGCGGACGCGGAGCCGGTCGCTGAGGCGGATGCGAATGCGGATGCCGGGGGCGAACACGGGAGCTGATAGGCCCGCCCTATCACTGTGACCCAAACGCTGTCTTGGACCGCCTCCCGAGCGGAGCTCATGGTGAAAGGGCGTCGCGGGGAGAGGCCCCGAGGCGCCCCTTGAGAGCCTATGTCGACCCGCCGCAACGCGCCGGCATCCACGCACAGGAGATGCATCATGACCGAGACCCTTACGACCGAGCCCGCCGAGACCACGACCCCCGCCCCCCTCCAGCTCAACGGCCCCGCCCCCGACTTCGAGGCCGTGACCACCCACGGGCCCCTGCGCCTGTCCACCTACGCCGAGGGGAAGTGGGTGATCCTCTTCTCCCACCCCGCCGACTTCACGCCGGTGTGCACCACGGAGTTCATGGCCTTCGCGAAGCTCGCCGAGGAGCTGTCGCAGCGCAACGTCGCGCTCCTGGGGAACTCCATCGACAGCGTCTACAGCCACATCGCGTGGGTGCGCGACATCAAGCGGAACTTCGGCGTGGACATCCCCTTCCCCATCATCGCCGACCTGGACATGCACGTGGCCCGTCTCTACGGGATGCTCCACGAGGCCAGCGCCGCCACCGCCACCGTGCGGACCGTCTTCTTCATCGACCCCGCGCGCAAGATCCGCGCGATGATCTACTACCCGCTGAACGTGGGCCGGAACTTCGACGAGATCCTGCGCGTCGTGGACGCCCTGCAGACAGTGGACGAACACGGTGTGGCCTGTCCGGCCGACTGGCGCCCCGGCGAGCCGGCGATCGTCCCTCCCCCCGCGACGACCCAGGCCGCCGAGGCCCGCGTCCAGGACGACTCGCTGGACGTGACCGAGTGGTACTTCGCGAAGAAGAGCCTATAGTCGACCCGCGCGCCGCGCAGGCCCCCGGGGGCGCTCCCGGGGGCTACGCCCCCCACCCTCGCTGGGCGACGGCCACCCGGGCGGTCGCCGTGAGCGCACGGAACGCGTCGGCGAAGGGGCTCCCGGGCCGCCACGCGAAGGCGATGGTGCGCCGCGGCGAAGGGCTCTCGAAGGCCCTCGTGACCAAGAGCCCATGCCGGTTCTCCAGCTCGATGGCGATCTCGGGAAGCAACGTGATGCCCGTGCCGCCAGCCACCATCTGCACCAGGGTCGCCAAGCTCGTGGCGCGGAACCCCATCTCCCGGGCCCCCACGCTGGAGCACAAGTCCAGCGCCTGATCGCGAAAGCAGTGCCCCTCGTCGAGCAGCAACACGTCTCGCTCGTTCAGGATCTCCGCGGGGACGGCCCCATCCCCTCGGCCCAAGGGGTCGGACGGGGGCGCCGCCAGCAAGAACGGATCGACGAGCACGGTGTCGTGGTCCAGCCCGCCGATGTCGGCCTCCAACGCGAGGAGTGCCAGGTCCAGCTCACCCTCGTGGACACGCTGAACCAACACCTCGGTCTTGTCCTCGAGCCAGCGCAGCGTCAGCGACGGGTACGTCCCGCGCAACGCCGGGTCGAGGAGGGGCACGAGGTAGGGTCCGATCGTCGGGATTACGCCCACCCGGAGGACACCCTCCAAGGGGTTGAGGAACCGCTTGGCGGCCTCCATCAGCGCACCAGCCCCCAGGAGGAGCTGCCGCGCACGCTCCGCGAGGTCCTCCCCCGCGGCGGTCACCAAGACACGACGGCGATCACGCTCAAACAGCTTCACGCCCAACGCCGCCTCCACTTCAGCGACCTGCGCGCTGAGCGCCGGCTGGGACACGAAGCACAGCTCCGCCGCCCGGCGGAAGTTGCGAGCGTCAGCCACCGCTACGACGTACTGGAGTTGGCGCAGGGTGAACGGGAGCGTCCGGTAGTGCATGGGGGGAGGATAGGCGCGCGGGCACGGGAGCGCGAGTGGATACCGCGCACGACCGACAGCGCCCCGGCGTTGCCTCGGCCCTGCTCTCACGGTCGCTCGGCTCCGATGGGGTTCAGGACCGCGCTCGCGGTGGGACTGGACCTGACCGCGACGGCGTGACAGGCTCCCCCCGGCTCCCGGCGCCGCCGCGCGCGGCCTTTCGGGTGCGAACGCGCCACGTTGGAGGCCCGTCCTCCCGGTGGCTCTCCCCTCCCCACCAGCGCGCTCTTGCACAGGAGACGACACGATGCGCCCACTTCGACCGACAGCCTTGGCCCTCGCGACCGCGCTGGGGCTGATGCTCACCCCCGCCTGCGCCGATACGAACGACAACCCCGCGGGCCCCGGTCCGGGGGACGTGGCCGCCGACGGCGGGAACACCGACGTCCAGGGCGACGTCCTCGGCGGCGGTGACACGGGCGAGAGCGACGGGACGGGGGCCGATGCCGCGATGGATGGGGGTCCCACGGACGCCGTCGGGGATGAGGGCCCGGGCGACACGGGCTCGACCGACACGACCTCCGACACGCTCACGGACGCGGACACCGACACCACACAGACCACCTCGTGCGGGACGGCGCTCACCCCTCCGGGCGACGGTTCGCTCTGCACGACGACCGCCGGCAACGACGACCTCTTTCTGGAAGGCAACCTGATCCTCCCGGATGGCATCCTGGAGGGTGGTGGCCTGCTCATCCAAGGTGGCGTGCTCACCTGCGTGGGATGCGACTGCGCGAACGCCCCGGGCGCCAACGCCGCCACCCACGTGGTCTGCGCGGAGGGCGTGGTGAGCCCCGGCCTCATCAACCCCCACGACCACATCACCTTTGACCAGCAGGGCCCCATCGACCATGGAGACGAGCGCTATGACCACCGCCACGAGTGGCGCAAGGGGAAGAACGGTCACACCAAGCTCACCTACTATCAGAACAGCCACGCCCTGGGGGACGCCTGGGGCGAGATGCGCCAGGTGATGCTGGGTGCCACGAGCCTCTTTGGTTCGGGCGGGCAGGCCGGATTCATGCGCAACCTGGACAAGAGCAACCTCCTCGAAGGCCTCTCCCACGAGCCAGCCAAGTACTCGACGTTCCCGCTCGGCGACAGCAACGGGGCCATGTACTCGTCTGGATGCACCGAGTACAACTACGACAATCCGAACAGCGTCGCCTCCGAGAACGCTTACGTGCCACACGTCGCGGAGGGGATTGCCGCCACGGCCGAGAACGAGTTCCTCTGCGTGGACGGGAGCGACGCCGACGGCGTGGACTTCGTGGAGCCCAACGCCGCCTTCATCCACGGGATCGGGCTCACGACGGCGGACATCGCCGTCATGGCTACGAACGGGACGGGACTCGTCTGGTCCCCCCGCTCCAACGTGAGCCTCTACGGGATGACGGCCAACGTCCCGGTCTACGACCGCCTCGGAGCGCTCATCGCCCTGGGGAGCGACTGGACGCCCTCGGGCTCCATGAACATGGTCCGCGAGCTGGCCTGCGCCGACCGCTGGAACCGAGACTACTTCGACCACTACTTCACGGACGCCGAGCTGGTGGCTATGGTCACGACGAACGCGGCGCAGGTCCTCGGCTTTGGGGACGTCCTCGGCAGCCTGGTCCAGGGTAAGGCCGCCGACGTGACCGTCTGGGACGGCCGCGTCCACACGGGCTACCGAGCGATCTTGGACGCCGAGACCGATGGCGTGGCCCTCGTGTTGCGGGGCGGGCTGCCGCTCTACGGCGACGACACCCTGGTGGCCGCGCTTGCTGACACGCAAGACTGCGAGACCCTCGACGTCTGCGGCTCGACGAAGCGGATCTGTGCCCAGCGCGAGATCGGCACGACCGTGACCGCGCTCCAGGGGGAGATGGATCAGTGGACGTACCCACTGTTCTTCTGCGGCCCCGAGCCCCCGGCCGACGAGCCCACGTGCGTCCCCATGCGCCCGAACGAGTTCGACGGCCAGGCCACGGCGACGGACGGCGACGGGGATGGCGTCCCGGACGCCCAAGACCTGTGCCCCACGGTCTTCAACCCCCCACGCCCCTTGGAGGGCAACGTACAGATGGACGCGGACGGGGACGGCCTGGGCGACGAGTGCGACCCCTGCCCCTTCGACGCGGACACGACCGCCTGCTCGTCCATCGACCCGCTGGACATCGATGGCGACGGGGTCCAGGCCCCCACGGACAACTGCCCCAACACGGCCAACGCCGACCAGGCGGATGCGGATGGAGACGGCACGGGCGACGCGTGCGACGCCTGCCCCGACTTCGCGAACCCGGGAGGCGGGGCATGCCCGGCCACGATCTACGACATCAAGCAGGGGGTCGTGAGCCCGGGCGAGGGCGCCCTGGTGCAGGGGGCGCTAGTCACCGCGAGCGTGGATACGGCCTTCTGGATGCAAGTGGATCCGGCGAGCGCCGGCTACGCCGGCCCCGAGTTCTCGGGCATCTACGTCTACAACCCCGCCGGGGGCTCCCCGCCCGTAGGGGCCCGCGTGGACGTCAACGGGACCGTCAACGACTTCTATGGGCAGATCCAGCTCGAAGGCCCCACCATCACGGTGGTGGACCCCGCCGCGGGCACGCCGGCGCCGACGGTCGTGGCCTCTGCCGAGGTCGGTAAAGCGGGGGCCAACGCCGCCGCGTACGAGGGGCTGCTCATCACGGTGGAGAACGTCGAGGTCACCGATGACAACCCCGCGGGGGAGACGGGCGAAACGGTCTCGGGCGAGTTCGTCGTCACGGGAGACCTCACGGTGGATGACTACTTCTACCTCATCGATCCCACGCCCGCCGTGGGCGTCATCATCCCGTCCATCACCGGCGTGGTCCGTTACAGCTGGAACCGCAACAAGCTCGAGCCGCGCAGCGCCGAGGACGTCGTCCTGGGGGCCCCCGGCCTGCTCAGCCTCACACCGGACACGGCCTACCTCTACGCGGGGCAGACGGGTACGACTTCGCCGGCCCTCACCGTGCGCCTCACGAACACGAGCCCCGACCCGGTCACGGTGGCCGTCACGAGCTCGGACGAGACCCTCGCCACGGTCGTCAGTGGCGGCGTGACTATCCCGGCCGGCTCCCTCGAAGGCCAGATCGAGCTGCAGGGGCTCAGCGCCGGAACGGTCACCCTCACCGCCACGCTGGACAACGACTCACTCCAGGCGAACGTCACGATCCTCGACGCGACCACGATCCCCGTGCCCGTTGCCCTAGAGCCGGCGACGGCGACGATGGCGACCGGGAGCACGGCCACCTTCACCGTGACCTTGGACCTCCCCGCCCCTCCGGCGGGGCTCACCTTGGACGTCACGGCCACGGGCCTCGCCGACTTCGTCGCCCCGGCGACGGTGGACTTCCAGCCCGGCGCCTTCAGCGCCACGTTCGACGTGACGGCGGGGACCACGGCCGGCGACGCGACCATCGAAGTGAGCGACGGCACGAACACCGTCTCCGCCACGGCCTCGGTTACCGAGGCGCAACTCTACGGGCTCATGCTCGTCGAGGTCTTCCTGAACCCCGACGGCCTGGACGACGGTAAGGAATGGGTCCGGCTCTACAACGGCTCGGGATCCGACATCGACCTCTCGACCTGGTCCCTGGGCTGGGGCGGGAACGACTACACCTACGGGACGATGCAGCTCTCGGGGACCATCGCGGCCGGCGACTGCTTCGTCGTGGGCGGCCCCACGTCCGATGCGTCGAACGGGAGCCCCGTCTACGACCTGGCCCAGGCCTTCAGCCCCGGCATCCAGAACCAGAAGGACACGGCCGACGGCATCGCGTTGTTCGACGTGACCGCGGGCAACATCACGGCCAGCACGGTGCCGGTGGACGCCCTCATCTACGGGACGAACAACACCAACAACCTCCTGAGCCCCGATGGCACGCCGGGGACACCCAACGTCGCGACGGTGCCGTCCGGCACGTCCGTGGTGCGCACGGGCCCCGACTCCTGGGAGAGCGGCTTGGCCCCCAACGCGTCCGGCTGCATCGTGATCCAGTAGGGAACGCTCGGCCAACGAGGCCACGCGCCGCCCCCCCATGAGCGGCGTGCGACCTCGTCCTGGGACGCCACCGACGCCCGCCCGCGCCCCCCTCCGGGGTTCGCACGGCGGGCGTCGGTGCGTCAGACACCCGCGCGGGCGGGTGAGAAGGCCTCGTCCTCAGGCCTCCCGGTCTCGGAGGAGACAGGCCGCCAGGCGGAGGTCGAAGGGGGTGTCGATGTCCACCGAACGCTCGGGGGGCATGGCGTATCCGTAGGTGCGGGGGCCACGGATCTGCCCATGGCGCAAGAAGTTCGCCAGGCGAATGACGTAGATCGCTCCGTTTGGCCGGTAGGTGACCGTGAGGTCCTGCCGACGGCCCTCGGCGGCCAGCGACGGGTGGGGGAGGAGCAGCCCGTCCTCGTTGAGGAGCTGGGCCCATGCCAGGGGATGCTCATGCGCCGTGACGGAGATCACGGCGTCCGCGTCGCGGTCTTGGAACAACGCTATGGCCTCATCGATGTCCTGGGCGGTGCGCAAGGGGGAGGTAGGCTGGAGGAGCACGAACGCATCATCATCCCCCAGGCCCAACGCCCGGACCGCGTGGCGGATGACGTCCGCCGTGGCAGCCTCATCGGTCGCGAGCGCGGCCGGGCGGGTGAAGGGGAGTTCGGCGCCAGCGGCCCGGGCGGCCGCTCCGATCTCCTCGTCGTCCGTGGACACGACGACGCGATCCACGCTAGCGGCTGCCTTGGCGGCCTCGATGGTGTGGGCGATGAGCGGGCGCCCAGCGAGCGTGGCGACGTTCTTCCGTGGGAACCCCTTGGACCCGCCGCGGGCGGGGATGAGTGCGAGCATGTTCGGCTCCATGGTGTCTGCGGGCGGGCGGCGTGAGGCGCGCGCCGAATGACGTCAGCGGGACGGCGAGCGCGGGCGTGCGGGGACACCCATGACCACCTCGTCGGCAGGCACGGGGCCCACGACGACGGCCCCCATCCCCACGAACGCGCGCGGCCCCACGGACACGTGGTCCCGCACCCGCGCCCCGAGCCCTATGGTCGCCCACGCCCCCACGGACGCCGCCCCGCCGAGGGCGGCCGCAGGCGAGACGTGAGCGCCCTCACCGATCACGACGTCGTGCTCCACGATCGCCCCCGAGTTTACGATCGCGTGCGCGCCGACCCGCGCCCCGGTGTGGACGACGGCCCCCGGGCCCACGAAGACTCCAGGAGCCAGCTCAGCAGAAGGGGAGACGCTGGCCGCTGGGTGGACGACGGTCGCCCAGCGTGCCCCGGCCGCCCCATACACGCGGGCGAGCTTCCGGCGCAGGCCCCCGCCCCCTACGCAGAGGATGAGCGCCAGCGGGCTCCCGGCCTGCTCCCATTCCTGGGGGCCGTCCAAGAAGGCCGCGTCATCCCCCAGGCGCAGCAGCGGCGCGGTGTCTCCCGGATCAAAGCACCCGAGGACCGTGAACCCCGCGAGCGACGCGGCCTCCGCCACGACGCGCGCGTGCTCGCCGCCGCCCACGAGGGCCAGCCGGCTCAAGGCGTCCCCCCGAGCCGAAGATCCGGGAGGTCCTCGAAGCGCTTCGCGAGGAGCCGCCCGTCCAGCGGCGTCTCGGCGACGACCTGGGCCACCCGAGGGGCCGCTCGACCATCCCCATAGGGGTTGCGCATCCCCGCGAGGGAGGCGCGGAACCCTGGCGCCAGAGCGCGCTCCAGGGCACCCCGGACGTCCCCGAAGTCCGGCGGGACGTCGAGGACGTTGGCGGCGCGCACCCTCCCCCGCTGGCGATCCCCGATGTTCACGACCGGCAGGCCGAAGGACGGCGCCTCCAAGATCCCGCTAGAGCTGTTTCCCAGCATGACCGCCGCCTGGTTCAGTGCCTGGTAGTAGCGGGGAACCCCGAGGCTGGCGATGAACCGCGCGCGCGCCGGGCGCGCATCGCACCAAGCCCGAAAGCGGGCGCGGAGGGCATCCCCACCGGGGTCGGCGTTGGGAGCGGTGAAGATCACCGGGAGTTCCACGGCCACCGGGGACTCCAGCGCCGCCAGCAGCGCCTCGGCGCCGCGCTCCGTCGCCTCGCGGCTCAAGGTCTCGGGGTGGTACGTGACGAGGACGAAGGCATCTCCCAAGGCGAGCCCATCCACCTCATCCAGCCGGGGAAGCCCGCGCGAGCGCGCCGCCTCGATGGCGTCCAAGCCCGGCGCCCCAGTGACGTGGATCCGCCAGGCCTCCTCCCCGAGCTGAGCCACGCGGCGGCCATAGGAGGCGGTGGCGACGAAGTGGAGGTGCGAGAGCTTCGTCAGCGCGTGTCGATAGGACTCGTCCAGCGCCCCCTCCGTGCGCTCGCCTCCGTACAGGTGCCCCAAGGGGACCCCCAGCAGACTCAGGCCCAGCGCGATCGCCAACATCTCGAACCGATCGCCCAAGACGAGCGCGAGGTCCGGGCGCCACGCTGCGCGTCTCCACGCGTCCGCCAGGCCCAGGGCCACCCGCCCCGTGGCGCGGAGGGCCGCCAGATCCGGCTCATCCCCGGGATCGAGACACGGGATCTCCGCCCACACGGGGGCCCCCTCACGCCGGAGGGCGGCGACAGTCTCTCCGTGGCGCTGGTCGAGGTGGGTGCCGCTCACCAGGAACCGCGCGTCCACGTCGCCCCGCGCGGCGAGGGCGCGCCAGACGGGCCGCCAGAGGCCGTAGTCGGCCCGCGTGGTCGTGACCATGAGCACGCGCCGGGAGGTCACGCGTCCTCCTGGGGCTCTCTCGCGTTTGTGGGGGCCTCGATGGGGGCCTCGTGCGAGACGAGGTCGCCCAAGCGGAGCGGAGCCCCCTGCGCGAGGGGCCGGGCGGCGCGAAGCCCCAGGACGTCGTGGAACCGCGCCGGCGGCAAGCCCTCCGCCGGACGCAAGATCGCGATGTCCGCGGCGGTCAATGGCGCCCCTGCATCCACGGCCCGCCGAAGATGGAGACTGCGCCTCGCCACGGAGCGCATCTCGTCCTCTCCTGGCTGGGGCGCCTTGACCCCATCGCCCAACGCCGCCTCCACGTCGCGCACGAGCCGGACCATCTCGGCGAACCCGGCCGGGTCCAGGCTCGCGGCATGGTCCGGGCCGGGGAGCGTCCGGTCCAGCGTGAGGTGCTTCTCGATGACCCGAGCGCCCAGCGCCGCGGCAGCGGCCGGGGCGGCCACGCCGGGCGTATGATCCGAGTAGCCGAAACGCACAGGCCCCCCGATGGCCCGCCGCAGCGTGACCATGGCCTGCACGTTCGCGTGGCCGAGCGGCGCCGGGTAGCGAGACACGCAGTGGAGCAACGCGAGGTCCTGCGCGTCGGGTGCCTGGACCTCCAGGATGGTCCGCGCGGCCACGTCCACCTCCGCGAGGAAGGCCATCCCCGTGGAGAGCAAGATCGGGAGCCCAGAGCGAGCCGCGTGGCGTAACAGCGGCAGATTCGTGAGCTCGCCCGAGCCGAGCTTCAGCGCTGGGACCCCGAGCTCCACCAGCAGGTCCACGGACAGGGGGTCGAAGGGGGACGACAGGAACTCGATCCCCCGCTCCCGGGCGTACGCGCGCAACGCCTCGTGCTGTGTGCGCCCCAGCTCCAGGCGCTCCAGCATGGCCTGCTGGCTCTCGTCGGGCGCCTCCCGACGCTGGTAGGCGGCCTTGGGGGCCGCCGCAGCTACGAGCTCCTTGGTGCGAAAGGTCTGGAACTTGACCGCATCGGCTCCGGCCTCGACGGCGGCATCTACCAGAGCCCGCGCGAGCCCCAAGTCGCCGTTGTGATTGACGCCGGCCTCGGCGATGACGAAGGCGCCCGAGCCGCTTCCCAGCGCGCGACCCGACGCGAACACGAGCTGTCCCAAGCGGCCCTCCTAGCTCCGGGGAAGCCCCCGCGCACCGAGACGCAGTGGGGCCCGCAGCCAGCGCAGTGTAACGCGCTGCCCCTGGAGTGCCACAGCCGTCGTACGGGATCCGAACTGCTCCAACCCGCGTTCGCGTCGTCGCGGGCCATCCCGCGCGAGAGGCTCCGGTCGCTTGGAGCAGCGGCCGAAGCCCGTGTGAAGGCAAAGGTGCGGTTGACCCAGACACGCACCGCCCACGAGGATAGCGGGGTGAAGGGGCTCATCGTAGGACGCCGGTTCGAGATTCTGGAGCGCGCCGGGGCGGGCGCCATGGGGACCGTGTACCGGGGACGGGACCGCCGGTCCGGCGCGCCGGTAGCGATCAAGGTCCTCCATGATCTGAGCGAAGCCGCGACGTCCCGCTTCACGGACGAGGTCCGCGTCCTCCAAACCCTCGCCCACCCCGCCATCATCGAGCTCTTGGGATATGGCCGGCTCGATCCACCTCCATCCGGGGAGGGGCCCGGAGCCCCCTGGATGGCCATGGAGTGGGTGGAGGGTGGGGACCTGGCGTCGGCCCTGGCGCGTGGATGGGAGCCCAGCGTGGAGGAGGCCACGGCCCTCGCCCGCCGGGTGGGCGCGGCGCTGGGTGCCGCGCACGCAGCGGGCATCGTCCACCGAGACGTCAAGCCCGCCAACATCATGCTCCCGGGGGGCGATCCGGCCCAAGCCAAGCTGGTGGACTTCGGGATCGCCGCCGCGCGCGCCGACGACTGGGCGGCGGGGCGGGCCCGCGGCGCGGGCACGGTGGTGGGGACCCCGGACTACATGGCTCCGGAGCAGGCGCACGGCGATACGCCGCTGGACGCGCGGGCCGACGTCTATGCCTTGGGGACCGTCCTGTTCGAGTGCCTCACGTCGAGCACGCCGTTCCAAGGCGAGCGAGGCCTCGGCATCCTCGCGCAGAAGCTCTTCGATGAAGCGCCGCGCGCCAACGAGGTGCTCGCGGACTTCGACCAGCTCCCAGACGCCCTGGACGCCCTCATCGCCAGCGCCCTATCGCGCGAGCGCGCCGCGCGACCTCGCGACGGCCACGCCTTCGTGGCGGCGCTGGATGCAGCCCTGGGAGAAGCCCACGATCCAGTACCCGAGCGCGGCACGCTGCGGACGCTCACGTCCAAAGAGCGGCGTGCGCTCGCCGTGCTCGCCATCCACGCTCCGGAGGACACGCCCAAGCGCCGGCTCAGCGGGGCATTCGAGGACCCCGCCTTCCACCTCGAACGCCTCCGCCCAGGCCTCTGGGTCGCTTCGCTCCAGGCAAAGCCCGGCGCACCAGCAGTCGCCGCACGGGCGCTGGAGGCGGCGCGGGCCGTCACCGCCGCCATCCTCGACGCGAAGGTTGGGGTAGCGCTGGGCAAAGGCGAGATTGGAGCCAGCGGATGGGCTGGCGAGCCTTTCGCGCGAGCGGTCGAGCTCGTGGAGACCCTCGCGGATCGGGAAGGTGGGGAGAGGGTGCTGCTGGACCCGACCGCTGCGATGGTCGAGGGGAGCGAGGGAGCGCCTCCCACCGACTGCGTGGGACGAGAGAAAGAGCTGACGCTGCTCGATCGCGGCGTGACCCAGGCGGCCGCGCGTGGCCAGGTCTACGTGGCCCCGATCTTCGGAGGCCCCGGGATGGGCAAGACGTTGCTGCTCCAGACCTGGCTCGCGCGACGCGCCGCACGTGGAGCACCGTCCCCGGCGCTGGTCCTGCGAGGTCGAGAGCAGGACAGCCGGTCCCCACACGCGGCCATCGCCCGGGCGATCGCGGCCTGGTCCCAAGCGCCCGCTGGGGCGCTCATCACCCGACGCAGGAGGGCGCTGCGCGCCCGCCTGGAGACCCTCGGGGGCCGAGAGGCGTCCGAGCGGCTCGCGCCGTGGCTGGGGGAGCTCGTGGGGCTCGCCTTCCCCGCTCGGAGCGACCCGACGCTCGAAGCCGCGCGCCGCACCCCGTCGCTCATGCTCGCGCGAACCGCCCACGCGCTCGCCTCCTGGATCGAGCTCCTCGCAGAGGCGGGCGCCCCAGACACTGCCCCAGGAGCCCCACCTGGCGAGGCCCGATCCGCGCTGGTCGTGGTGGAGGATGGGCACTGGGTGGACGGCGCGACCCTCCAGCTCCTGGAGGAGACCCTCCGGCTCATCCGCGCCCCGGGGAGCGTCGTCTTGACTGCCCGCCCATCGCTCATGCGGCGCTCCGAGGCGCTGTGGGCGAGCGACCTGGCCGGGCCCCCGATTCAGCTTGGCCCCCTCTCCGAGGAGGACGCAGCCGCGCTGGTGCGGGCGACTTGGGAACACACGCGGCGGGCTGAACGTGACCGGCGGCATGAGGGCGCCCGCCCTGGCAAGGATAGGCTTGGCCCGGGCAGCGCGCCCCCAGAGCGCCCACCGGAACCGAGACCCCGAGACCGAGATGACGGCCAATTCCCGGGCTCGGGAGCGGAACGCGACCGGCTGCGCCCCGGGGAGCCCCCCGCCCCCATCGCGGACCCCACCGCTGGTTTCGCCGCAAGACTCGACCGCGCCCCAACCAAGAAGCCCGCACCGAGTTCCAAGCACACAGGACCGCTGAGAGCCGAGTTGGACCGTATCGTCGGGCGCGCGGAAGGCAACCCCCTGCTGCTCGTGGAGCTCACGCGCTGGGTGGCGTCTGGGAACCCGCCCGAAGGGGCGCCGGAGACGGCCCTCGGGCTCGCGGCCGCGCGACTCACGGGGCTCAGCGCCGATGAGCGCCGCGCCATGCGGGCCGCCGCCGTGTTCGGTCGACGCTTTTCCGAGGGGGGGGTGGCGGCCCTCCTGGGCGGCCAGGGGGAGCTCACGTCCGTGCGCCGGTGGCTCTACGCGGCACGCGCCAAGCACCTCGTGACCCGGATCGCTCCCCCGCCCGAGGCCGGCAGCGACCGTGGGCCATGGTACGAGATGGCCTCGGCGCTCCTGGTCGAAGCCGCCTACGACACGCTCCCGGACGAAGATCGGAGAGTCGGCCATGGGATGGCCCTCGCGTGGCTCCGCGCTCAGGGAGTGAGCGATGAGGCCCTCCTGGGGCGACACGCCCTCGCGGCGGGCGCCTTCTCCGAGGCCGCCTCCTCCTTCCTGTCCGCGGCGACCCGCGCGGCGCGGGTGGGCGACGAGGACGCCGCCCGAGCGCTGCTAGCCTCGTACGGGCAAGCGCTCGAACGAGCCGGAACGCCGCCGGAGTCAGCGCGGTGGGCCGAGATCTGGGCCATGGAGGGAGAGCTCGATCTCGCGGCTGGCGCGGCGGAGGCCGCAGCGACGAGCGCCCGGTCCGCCGTGGACGCGGCCCGGCGCGGTGCCGACCGTGAGCTGCTGGCGCGGAGCCTCCTCACGCTGGGGCGAGCCCATCTCAGCGCCGGCGCGTGGCACACGGCCACGGAGACGCTCACCGAGGCGCGACGCGTGGCCGAGACGCTGGACGACGCGGTCACCGCGGCCAGGGTGTCGCTGTCCTTGGGCGAGGCGCTCGCCGCCGACCACCCGCACGAGAGCCTGGCCGCCTACCACCAGGCCATGGGCGAGTTCGAGCGTCTCGGCGATGCGGTCGGGGTCGCCGGCTGCCTGCGAGGTGTAGCCGAGGTAGCCCTGCGATGGGGCGATCCCGATGCGGCGACGCTCCACGCCCGAGAGGCCATCTCGCTCCTCCGCCCGTTGGGCGCCACGCGAGAGACGATCCAGGCCCTGTCCACCCTGGGCGAGGCGCTGGCCTCAGCCGGACGACGCGAGGAAGCCCTGGAGGTCTTTGAGGAGTTGGACACCGAAGGCGCGGGCCTGGCACCGCGAGCCCTACTCCCCAGCCACCTCGCCCAAGGACGAGCGATGCTGGCGCTAGGAGCGCTCACGGAGGCCCAGACTCGCTTTGCGACGGCAGCTCGGCTCGCGGAGGCCGGGGAACTCCCAGGCGCACACTTGGAGGCCTGGGCGGGGATCGCCTGCTGCGCCCGCGCCGAGCAGGGGACGAGAGGACAGTGGTCCCAAGCCTTGTCGCGAGCGGTCGAACTCGCCGAGGATCACGGGCTGCCTCCAGGGCCGGCCGTGGGGCTGCTCACGGCCGCGGCGCGGGACGTCGAGACCCGCCTGGGACGACGGGTCCGGGCGCTCGTAGCGCGCACCCGGAGTGCTGCGACCGCGCCCCCCATGCGCTGAGACGCCTGGCCGTCGCGCGGCGACGGGAGCACTCCGAACTCTCGCACCAGGTGATACACCGCGCCACACCACCACGGTCGCACACGGGGCCTCGCGGTCACGGACGCGGCGCCTCGCTCGGAGCGCTGGGAGGCGCCGAGGAAAAATCGGCGCCCTTGCAGATCGCGTGTCGCGTTTGTCGTGCCCCCCGCCACATTCAGGAGCGAAGGGCGACGACCGCCGCGGAGCCGCTCCCCTCCCCGAGCGGAACCCGGCGGCGCCGCCCCTCTCCCTCGCGCGCGGGACCACCTCCGCGTCGTCGCGACGCAGGGGAGCGAGCAGGCCCAAACGAACCCAGGAGCGACACCATGAGCCACCTCTTGACCCTTCACCTCCCCCTGGACCCCACCCGCGGTGATTTCTCCGGCGACGTGCTGGCCGAACGCCTGCGCGGCTTGGATGTGCAGGACGTCCAGGCCTTCCTCCACGACTACGGTGGCGCACCCGCCCTGGCCGTGGTGGTGCGGCACACGGGGGAAAGCCCCGCCGCGCCACGGAAGCAGCCTACCGACTGGCGGGCGCGGCTCGCGGCGTCCGACGTCCCGCTGTTCGAGACGCTCCGGCGCTGGCGGAACCAGCGGGCGGCCCAGGAGGGTGTGCGCCCCTACCGGGTGGTCACGAACCGCGCCCTCGCAGGGGTGGCAGCGCTCCGCCCGCACTCCAAAGGGGAGCTCGAGACCGTCCCCGGCGTGGGTCCCTGGACGCTGGAGCGGTACGGGGACGCGCTCCTAGCCCAAGTGGAGGCGGCCGAGAGGACCGACGTTTCGTCGGGCTCCCCGGGAACCGAGGGCCCCACGAGGGAGCCGAGCACCACCGCCAGCGGGTCCCACGAGCAAAGGCCCGTTTCCGGAGCCCCTTCCCGCGAGGTCCACTCCGCCCCTTTTGGCGCCGCGCCAAAGCCACAGTGAGCACGCTGTGGCTGAGCCTGGGCGGGGCGTGGCGGACCCGGCGGGCCAGGGCGCGAAACGCAGGCGAGCGGGCGGTGGCGACGACGCTGCCGAGCGCTCAGCCCATCCCCGCCAACTTGAGCGCCTCGGCCCCTCGCCAGCGGCGACGCGCCCGGCGACGACGCGACCGCCGCCCGTGGATCGACCGTCTGTCAGGCGCCCTGTTGGGAGGCCGCCGACGTCTCCGAGACGCCCGCCTGGCCGGCCCGACGCTCGCGCCAGTGGCGCACGGTGAGCTTGTCCAGGAAGGTGTAGATCATCGGCACGACGACCAGCGTCAGGAACGTAGACGTGATGACGCCGCCGATCACGGCGATGGACATGGGGGCACGGAACTCCGATCCCTCCCCGTGGCTCACCGCCGTGGGGAGCATCCCCAGGATGATGGCCGCCGACGTCATGAGGATCGGACGCAGCCGGGTGGGCCCCGCCTCCAGGAGCGCCTCGTGGATCCCCATCCCCTCGTTGCGAAGCTGAATCGTGTAGTCGATGAGGAGGATGGAGTTCTTCGTCACGAGCCCCATGAGGAGGATGATGCCGATGAGCGCCGGCATGCCGAAGTTCTCCCCGGCCAAGAACAGGGCGATGACGGCTCCGACGATGGCGAGAGGCAGGGCGACCATGATGGTCAGGGGGTGCACGAAGGACTCGAACTGGGACGCCAGCACGAAGTAGATGAACAGGACGGCCAGGGCCATGGCGAGGCCCAGGTTGTCGAAGGTGTCTTTCATGCGCTCGGCCTCGCCCTTGAACCGAAACGAGTAGGCGGGGGGCCGCTCCACGGCATCCAGCCGCGCCTGGAGGTCCTTGATGACGTCGCCGAGCGGGCGCCCATAGGTGTTCGCGTTGATGACGATGTGCCGCTCGCGATCGCTCCGCTCGATGGTCGAGGGGGTGGCAGCCTGCTCGATGGTGACGACGTCCCGCAGCTCCACTGGCCGCCCCTGGAGACCCGGGACCGTGAGGTCCAGGAGCGACTGCAGGCTCGCACGGTCGGCCCGGTCCACGAGGACCCGCACGTCCACGTCGTCCTCTCCGTCCGTGAGCTGGGTCACCTTCTGGCCTTCGAGGGCGGTCCTCAGGGTCATCGCCACCGCCGCGAAGGAGACGCCTCGCTCTGCCGCCCGGGCTCGGTCCACGCTGAGCCGCTGCTCTACGGCGCCCGGCTTGTAGCCGGTGACGGCGTCTCGAACGCCCGGCGTCTCCCGGACCACCCGAAGCATCCGCGTCGCGAGGTCGCCCAGGACCTCGTAGTCCGGACCCGAGATAAAGATCGTGATGGGTGCCTCCTCGAAGCCCCCCTCGATGATGTTGGCCTCTCGCACCGAGTAGGCGAGCCCCGGGATGTCGGCGAGCTTGTGCCTGAGCTCCTCCAGGATCTGGGCCAGAGGTCGGTCGGGCCGCTCGGCCTTGCTCGTCATGCGCACCTTGAGCTGGGCGTACCCGCTGCGCCCCCCTGGTTGGATGACCGAGGCGATCATCCGCAACGCGGGGTCCTGGCGCAGCACGTCCTCGACTCGCCGCGTCATGGCGTCCGTCTCCGCCAAGCTCGTCCCGGCGGGGAGGTCGATCTTGATGTTGAACTCGCCGCGATCGCCGCGGTTGACGAACTCCTGCCCCATGAGCGGGACCAAGGCCATGCTCCCTACGAAGCCCGCGGTCGCCAGGGCCCCGGTGGTGAACTTGTGCCGCAGGGTCCAACGCAAGATCTCCCGGTAGACCCCGTCCATCCAGTCATAGAAGCGCACGAGCCACCCCAGCACGGGGTGGTGCCGCCGCCGCTCATGGTAGTCTTCGGGGATCTGCTGCGTGATCCGCGCGGACAGCATGGGATCGAGCGTGAAGGACACGACCAGCGACACCATGACGGCCGCGGCGACGGTAATGCCGAACTGGGTGAACATCTGCCCCACGAGGCCGCCGGTGAAGGCCACGGGTACGAAGACCGCCACGATGGTCAAGGTCGTGGCGAGCACAGCCAAGGCGATCTGGCTCGTCCCCTCTCGCGCCGCCGTGAAGGGATCGTGCCCCATCTCCATGAATCGAAAGATGTTCTCGCGCACGACCACGGAGTCGTCGATGAGGATGCCGATGGCGAGCGTGAGGCCCATCATGCTCATCATGTTCATCGTGAAGCCGAACTGCCACATGACGAAGAAGGTCGTGATGATGCTCACGGGCAGGGCGAGAGCGGAGATCACCGTGGAGCGCCAATCCAGCATGAACAGGAAGATGACCAGCACCGCGAAGGCCCCCCCCAAGATGAGGTGCTCCCAGAGGTTGTCGATGTTGATGCGGATGTAGGCCGAACCGTCGATGACGTTCGTGACCTGTACGTCGTCGGGCGGCTCCAGCTCTGCGAGCTTGGCCCGCACGCGGTCCACGACCTCCACCGTGTTCGCCCCCCCCTGCTTCTGGATGTCCAGGATGATGGCGGGCTGCCCATCCAGCCTCGTAACCGTCTCGACCTTCTTCTCCGCGTCCCGCACCGTGGCGACGTCGCCGAGCCGCACTTGGGCCCCGTTGGGGAGGGACAGCAGCGCCAGGTCGCGCAGCGACTCCACGTCCTTGGGGGCCCCGTCGGCCTTCACGGCCTCATCGCGAGCGCCCACCGTCAGGGTCCCCGCGGGGATGTCCAGCGTCTCGGCTCCGAGCTTCTGGGCGACCATCGCGACGGTCAGGTGCTCGCGATCCAGCGCCGCCTGGTGCAGCTCTACGCGGATCTCGCGCTCCGCCCCCCCCGAGATGTCCACGCTGGCGACACCATCGAGCTGCTGAAGGGCAGGGCGAATGACGTCGTCGATGTACTTCCGCAGGGCGAGCGAGCTCCGGGGGCTCGCGATGGCGTAGGTCATGATGGGCAGGGCCGTGGGGTCCAGCCGGCTCATGATGGGGTCCATGACGTCCTCGGGCAAAGTGCCGCGCACGCGCGAGACGCGGTCCCGGATGTCGTTCATGGCCCGCCGCGCGTCCACCCCCATGTCGAAGACGACGACCACGGTGGACGCGTTCTGCCGCGAGTAGCTCGTCACCTCGTCCACGCCGTTGATGCTGGCTACGGCCTCCTCCAAGGGGCGCGTCACGCGTTGCTCTACCTCGCGCGGCCCGGCCCCGGGGTACGGCGTGACGATGATCGCGATGGGGAAGTTCGCCTCGGGGAACAGGTCCAGCCCCATGCGCCCCACCGCCAACAGCCCCATGGTCACGGCGGCCAGGGTGACCATCGTGACGAAGACTGGCCGGTCGATGGCGACCTCGGTCATCTTCACGGCGCGCCCTCCTCGTGACCGACCGCGTGGCCCCCTTCGTCCGCCGCGGTGGCTCCGGCGCCCCCAGCATCTTGCGCCGGAGCCTCAGCCCCAGCCCCGTTCGCGGCAGCGCCGGGCGCCGTCCGCACCGCGACACCAGCATGCAGCCCGCTCTGCCCCGCGACGACCACGGCCTCCCCGGCACGAGCCCCGGAGGCCCCCTCGTCCACGGGCACGAAGCCGTCCTCCGCTTCGCTCGGATGCGCCGGGACGGCCACCGCACGACCACCGCGGACTACGAAGACCACGGCGCCCGAAGCACGGTTCAAGACGGCGCGAGCGGGGGCGGCCAAGACTCCGCGCCGCGCGCCCAGGTCGAGGGTCGCCTCCACGAAGGTGTTGGCCAACAGGTCGGGCGGCGCCTCGTCCAGGGTCACCTCGATGGCGACTCGGCGGCTCATTGGGTCCAGGGACAGGTCGGTCTTCGTGACCGTCCCCGCCATCCGGGCCTCGCCTTCCCGCTGGACGCGCACCGAGGCGCGGGTCCTGCCCACCTGGATATCACCGAAGACCCGCGCCGGGACCCGCGCGACGACCTTGAGCGCGCTCCGGTCCTGCACCTCGAAGACCGGGCGCTGGGGCCCCACCATCTGCCCCTTGTCCACGGAACGGCTCGTGACGATCCCGGCGATGGGGCTCGTGATCTCCGCGTAGGACCGCGCCTCCTTGGCCAACCCCACGGCGGCGGCCGCCACGCGGACCTGAGCGCGGGCCGCCTTGACAGCCGCCTCGGCCGTCTTGAGCCCCGCCTCGGCGCGCTCCACGTCGGCCCGCGCGATGGCGTCATCCTTCGCCAACGCGCGCGCCCGAGCCACCTCCGTCGCCGCCGCATCCCGCTGGGCCTGGGACACGGCCACCCCGGCCTGGGCCGCCGCCTGGGCGGCCTGGGCCTGCCTGACCTGCCAGTCCAGTTGGCCGTGCTCCACGACGGCCAGCACCTCACCGGCGACGACCTCCTGGCCCACGTCGGCTCGCACGTCCTCGACCTTGCCCCCCACCTTCGCGAAGACCTGCACGGCGTCGCGCGCGGCGATGGTCCCGGCCACCGTGAAGGACCGGGCGAAGTCCCGCCGGACGAGCGTCCCCAGTTCCACGGCCGGTGGGCGGGTGTCCGCGGGCTCCAGGTGCGCGCGCTCGGCCTTGGCCTCGTCCACCCGGCCCTTGAGGAGAACACCAAAGCCCCCCAACGCCCCCAACACGATCAACAGGAACAGCGCTCGCTTCACGGTTCCACCTCGCGGATGATCTCTTCGGGCCCTGCGCCCATGGTGCGAGCGAGCGCCGCGCGCGCCGCGAGCACCTGGTAGATGCCCGCCTCGTAGCGGACGCGGGCTTGCGTCAAGAGGGTCTCTGCGTCCAACACGTCGAAGGATGTGGCGGCCTGCCGCTCATACCGCTTGGTGGCCAGCCTGTAGTTTTCTACGGCCTGCACGACGGCCTCCTTGGCCACAGCCAGGAGATCCTCCGCCGACCGTGCCTCCGTGAGCGCCTTGCGGACCTCCAACCGAACCGCGTCCTCCAGCATCGAGAGCCCCTGGGCCGCAGCCCGCGCTCGCGCGCCCGCTGCATCGATGCCGAACCAGGTCGCGCCCCACTCCCATACGTTCCACTTGAGGCTCAGTCCCAAGAAGAACGCGTCCGCCTGCTGGAACTCCGAGCCGCCAGTCTTCTGGTACGCGCCCACGAGGGCGACGTCAGGGAGCATCTTCGAACGCGCGATGCGAACCCCATGTCGCGCCTGCTCCACCTGCTGTCGCAGCCGCTTGAGGGCAAGACGGCGCTCCAGGGCCCGCGCCGTCGCCACCTCCACAGAGGGCAGGGGCGCGAGAGATCCCAGCGAGGGCGGTGGGCCCTTGGGGCGGATGAGGACACCTTGGGGGAGCCCCAAGAGCATGGCGAGCCGGGCGCGCATGAGAGCCAGGTTGCGGCCCGCCTCGATGACCCGGTTTCGACCATCGGCCAGCCCCAACCTCGCCCGGAGCAGGTCGTTGCGCTGAACCACTCCGCGCTCGAACAGAGCCGATGCGCGCTCCACTTGCCCGCGACGCTGTCGCAGGCTCTGCTCTGCCACGACCTCCAGCCTCTCGAGCTGCTGAAGGCCGAGGTAGACCTGGGCAACCTGCAGCGCCCTGTCCCGGCGCGCCAGGTCCCGATCGAGCTTCGCCACGTCCACCCCCAGAGCCTTCACCTCCGAGGCCTCGAAGATCGTCCACAGCCCCGTGAGCGGCTGTACGATCATGACGGACAGGCTCCAGGTCACCTGATCCCGCACCTTCATGGGAGGCACCTGAATGGGGAGGTCCCCCACGTCAAAGCGCGTCGTGAGTGGGGAGTCCCAGACCTGCACGCCGGACTCGATCCGGAGCTTGGGCCCCAGGTTTCCGCGTGTGGCCTTGCGGTCGGCCTCCGCCCCCCGCACGACGAGGTCCTTTGCGGCTAGGTCGTGCCCCCGCGCCAGGGCCCGCCGCACGCACTCGCCAAGGCTCAGGGTCTGCGTCTGGCCGACGCCGGGCGCTTCAGCCCGCGCGGGGGGCGTCCCCGGGGCGTTGGGCTCGGGCGCTGACGGGGAGGCCGGAGGAGCCGCTGGGCCGGCCATCACGAGCAGGGCGGCGACGAGAGGGGTCAAGTCACCCACGCCTCACCCCCTCGGCGCCGCGAAGAAAGAGGTCCACGACGAGATCCGCCCGATCCAAGAGATCCCCTCCCTGGCTGTCGGCAAGCCACCGGAAGAAAAAGCTCACCGCCACACCGTAGAAGGCCCCCGCCATCTCGGCGGGATCGAGGCCCTCGAGGACAGGGGGACTGGCCGCCCGGAACCACCGCTCGAAGAGCTCCACCACGAGGGCGTGCCCGTCCTGCGTCTGCCCCCCCTCGCCGTGGGCCACGGCGACGAGATAGTCGCGCTGGAGCATGAACAACAAGAGGAACCCGTCCCGACGCCGATCCGCCCACGCGAAAAGTGCCCGCATGCGGGCTCGAAGCTGGTCTTCGAACGGAGCGCTGGGGTCTAGCGGGTCCTCGAAGGCGTCGCGCAGCTCGCGCAAGAGCCGCTCCACGAGCCCATCGAAGATGGCGCGCTTGCTGTCGAAGTAGGTGTAGAGGTTCGCCGTCGTGTAGCCCGCAGCCGCGGCGATGTCGGACATCTTGGCGGAGCGGTAGCCGGCCTGCGCGAAGGCCGCCACGGCGGCGTCCAAGATCTCGTCCCGTGCCTCTCGCTGCAAGCGCGCGCGCCGGCGCTGGGCCGCGCTCATGGGAGACTCCTGACTCACGGTTCGCCCTCCCGAATGACGATTCGGGACAATGAACCTTGCATCGCTGCGCGTCAACGTCCCGCGCGGGCCCCCGATCCGACACCCGCTCTGCGGACCGAGGCGCAGGAGGCCGCGTCTGGGCAAGGAGGCAAGCGGCTGGGCGCGGAGGCGTGGCTGCGTCACGTCGAGCGGCCAGCCGCTCGTGGGGCCGCGCAGCCCGACGCCGCCCACACGCGGGATCCAAAGCCAAATCCCAGAGTAGGTAGCGGCTCGGGGCGGGACCAGCGCCACGACCGCCAGTAACTCATCGACACGCAAACGCGGGACCGGAGGGACAAGAGGGCCAAGCCGCCACACGCAAGCGCGGGACCGGGGGACAAGAGGGCCAAGCCGCCCACCTGCCCTCGCCGCGGACGACGAGGGGGGGGAGCATGCACGCCGTTCGCGGCTGGGTCAGCCGCCATCCCGGCGAGCCGCTCCACAAGGTGCGGACTATCTCCAGTGGAGCGAGGAGTCGGGAGGCACTGCGGCGTCTGGCCTATCCGGTGCCAGCGTGTCACCAGCCGACGCGCCGGGAGCCGGCTCGGGCAGAGGCGCCAGCTCCACGGAGCGGCACAGCGCCCCGAACGCCTCGCCGAGCCTCGTCTCCCAGCGCGGGTCGGCGATCCCGTCACACAGGAGCACGCGCCCTCCCTCTGGCACGAACCACATGGAGCGCAGCAGCGTAGGCGCAGACCGCGGTCCTTGCCTCAAGGTGAGCTCCGAGGCGTACTCGTAGTGCCGTTCCTTGGCGACCTCCCACCCACGACGCGTGAGCACGTCCTTCGCGTGACCCACGAGCCGAATGATCTTGTCCTCGGGGAGGTGCTCGATCTGAACCCGGAGCGTGCCGTCCACGCGGGTCCCTTGAAGTCCGTGGAGGTGCCGATGCACCAGGAGGTCGATGGGCAACGCCACGGCGAGCACGCCGTCGCGAGACGTCGTCTTGGTCCCCCGAGGAGCCTGCCCGGGCACGGCCGGGGGATCCGTGGGCGTGGACGCCTCGCCACAGCCGCTCGCACCAGACGCGGCGAGCACCGCGAGCAAGAGCTCGAAAGCCACCAGCCCACGCCGGCGCGGTCGAGCGCGAGACGCCGACGACGGGCAGTGCGCGGGGCCCGGTGGCGCCGCGCGAAGCTGGAAGCGAAGACCTCGCACCCCGAGACGCTGCCACGCCGTCGCTGTAGGGGCAACGAGAGTTCCCTGCCCCGAGGGCGAGACCCCCATCGCGTCGCGTAGAACCCGGACCGAGGGAGCGCGCGAGGGAGGGGGATCCGAGTCGTGCTGCTGGCATCCCCTATCTCGGGACGACCCGAATCGCTCTGGGGTACGCACGACACACGACGACGCACTGCCCGCAGCCGGTGCACAGGGCCGGGTTGACGACCGGCACGGCGGGCCGGGCTCGCTCCTTGGGCCGGCCTCGCTTCCGGGGCACACGGAGGGCGCCGTCCACGGGGCACGCGTCGCCGCAGTCCGTGCACCACTCGCCCAACTCGTTCCGGCAGAGCGTCGGATCCACGACGGCCAGGCCCATGCGGATCTCCCCGGCCTGAAGTGGAACGAGGGCTCCCGTCTCGCAGGCAGCCGCGCAGGGCACGGCTTCGCACAGGGCACAAGCACGCTCCTCCACGATGAGCGAGGGTGTGAGCTCCAGAGAGGGGCCCCAGTGTGGCCCCGTGCGGACGATGGCTCCTGGCGCGCACGCGTCGGCGCACGCCGAACAGCGAACGCAGAGCTCCAGGAACCGGGGCTCCGCCACGGCCCCCGGGGGGCGCACGAGCCGTCGACCACCCCCTCCACCCCCACCGACACCGCGAACCCGGGCGCGGTGGAATTCGCGTTCTCCAATAGTCGTGGTCTGGGCGGCGGCTGCCTCCTCCGGGGCGCGAAGCTGAGACGCCTCCTCTGCGAGGACCTCCGCGGCCTCCACCACGGAAGCCCGCAGTCGGTCGAGCCCCAAGCGAAAGAAGCCCCGCCGCCCGCTCCGAGGGCCATCCCGATCGCTAGACGACATGAGTCACAGCCCCGCCGCAAGACACCGCACTCCCGGGGAGCCTCCCCCCCGTTGCCTGCCCCTGCACGCCCTCACCGGCACTGCTGCGTGCGGCTCTCGGTGTCTTCACAGCAGGCGCTCCCACAGCTGAACCAGTCGAAGTGGCACTTGACCATCCAGCTCCCGGTCTCGCCGCACGGGGCGTCGCCCGAGAGCCACCCCTGGGCGCCATCGCACAGGTCGGTGGCACCAGCGCAATAGCCGCTCCCGGTCCAGCGCCTCAAGGCCACCCCGTCACAATCGTAGTCGAAGCCGCCGTCCCCGCGGTCGCTCGCAAACCACGCCGTCTGCCCCGGGTGGGCCGCTGCGTTGCCGTCGTAGCAGTCTTGGTCGTTGTTCGCGTCGTAGGGCGCGGTGACCACGCACGCGCAGCGAGACTGCGCGCCTCCGTAGCCGTCGCGGTCCTCGTCCACGAAGCGCGCCAAGCAGCCCGCCGCACCATCCTCGTCCACGGTGCCGCTGCAGTCGTTGTCCACGCCGTCGCAGCGCTCCGTGGCAGCCGGGTTGATGGCCGCGACGCTGTCCTGGCAGTCGCCGGTGCGCGTCGCCCGGTACACGTCGGTGGGAGCACAGAGGCACTGTGGGGAAGCCCCCAGGGCTCCGAACGTGTCCCCATCCGCGTCCGGGTAGTAGAGCGCGCACCCTGGGAGACCCGCACCCTGGTCAGCGCTTCCGTCGCAGTTGTTGTCCACGCCCCCGTCGCAGCGCTCGGTGGCCCCTGGATGAACCGCCATCGCGTCATCGTCGCAGTCGCCGGCCTGGCTCGCGGTGAAGGGCATGAGGGGGCCGCAAGCGCACACGGCGGGCCCGGTACCCCAGCCGTCCTGGTCCTGGTCGCGGAAGAACGATTGGCAGCCCCCAGCTCCCTCTTCGTCGGTCACGCCGTCGCAGTCGTCGTCGATGCCGTTGCAGACCTCAGCGGCCCCGTGCGACACGGCGGCGTTGAGGGGCTGACAGTCGGTCGCGTCCGGATCCCCATCGCCATCATCATCGGGATCACAGGCATCCCCCAGCCCGTCGAGGTCGGTGTCGAGCTGCGAGGGGTTGGGGAGATCCGGGCAGTTGTCCGGGGGCTGCCCCGCACCACCACCCACACCGTCGCCGTCGGGATCCCCATCGCACGCATCCCCGACGCCGTCACCGTCGGTGTCGGCCTGATCCGGGTTCGCGAGCACGGGACAGTTGTCCAGCGTGTCCACCGTGCCGTCCCCGTCGTCGTCGGGGTCGCATAGGTCGCCGCCCCCCGTTCCATCCAGGTCCTCCTGACCGGGGTTCGACACGGTGGGGCAGTTGTCCAGCCCGTCGGCGACGCCGTCGCCGTCATCATCGCCATCGCAGGGATCTCCCACGCCGTCGCCGTCAAGGTCCTCCTGCCCCGGGTTGGCCAACGCGAGACAGTTGTCCAAGGCATCCGCGACGTCATCGCCGTCGGCGTCGAAGTCGCACGCGTCCCCCGCACCGTCGGCGTCCAGGTCCTCCTGCCCAGCGTTCGCGGTGTTCGGACAATTGTCGGCGACGTCATCGATCCCATCACCGTCATCATCCGCGTCACAGACGTCGCCGTCCCCGTCGCCGTCGAGATCCTCCTGAAGCGAGTTCGAGATGTCGGGGCAGTTGTCGAGCCCGTTCGCCACGGCGTCGCCGTCGCGGTCGAGATCGCAGGCGTCGCCTCGCCCATCACCGTCTGCGTCCTCCTGCCCCGTGTTCGCGACGCGCGGGCAGTTGTCCGTGGCGTCGGACACGAGGTCCCCGTCGTCGTCCACGTCACAGGCGTCTCCCTGGCCATCCTTGTCGAGGTTCGCCTGGTCTGTGTTGGGCACCGTCGGGCAGTTGTCGGTGAGATCCATGACGCCATCCCCGTCCTGATCGCCCACGGCGTCGCAGGGGTCCCCCTTGCCGTCAGCGTCCTGGTCGGACTGCGTCGTGTTCGCGACCGACGGGCAGTTGTCGCGGCAGCTCGTCGTGGCCCCGCCCACGCACGGCCCCGGCGCCGTGCTGCCCCCCCAACAGAGGTCGCGGAACAGGTTGACATCAACGGCCGCCACACCGTCGCCATCCGTCACCTGGTCTCCGTCCTCATCGCAGTCACAGGCGTCGCCATCCCCGTCCCCATCGAGGTCACCTTGGGACGGGTTGGGCACATCCACGCAGTTGTCGACCAGGTCGGCGACTCCATCCCCGTCGTCATCGGCGTCACACGCGTCGCCCACGCCGTCACCATCCAGGTCGGCTTGACCCGTGTTCGGCGTGCGGGGGCAGTTGTCGGGCAGCGCATCCGCCACCCCATCTCCGTCGTCGTCTCCGTCGCAAAGGTCACCTACGCCGTCGCCATCCAGATCGCCCTGGTCGGGGTTCGCCAGGAGCAAGCAGTTGTCCACCGAGTCGACGACGCCGTCGTTGTCGTCGTCATCGTCGCACGCGTCCCCGAGGCCATCCCCATCCGCGTCGGCCTGGCCGGGATCGACCACCCACGGGCAGAGGTCATCGACATCCAAGACCCCGTCGTTGTCGTCATCGCCGTCGCACGGATCGCCCTGGCCGTCTTGGTCGGCGTTGAGCTGCGCCGGGTTGGGGAGCCCGGGGCAATTGTCGCGGCAGCCCGAGACGCCCGTCGTGCAGGGAAGCGGCGGCAGGCCCCCCCCCCAGCAGGCAGGCTCCAGGGACTCCACGATGAGATCCCCGTCGGCGTCACAATCGCAAGCGTCGCCCAACCCATCCCCGTCCGCGTCGGCCTGACTCGGGTTGTCTACGCGGGGGCAGTTGTCCCCCACATCCGGGACCCCGTCCGCGTCGTCGTCGCCGTCGCACACGTCCCCCGCCCCGTCGCCATCGAGGTCCCCCTGCGTGGGGTCATAAACCAACGGACAGTCGTCCGACGCGTCCAACACGCCGTCCTGGTCGTCGTCGTTGTCGCAGGCGTCCCCGGCCCCGTCACCGTCCGCGTCCTCCTGCCCGGGGTTCGCGACGCGAGGGCAGTTGTCCGCCGCGTCATCGAGCCCGTCGTCGTCGTCGTCGCCGTCGCAGGCGTCGCCGAGCCCGTCGCCGTCGGCGTCTCCCTGGGTCCCGGTGGGACCGGCCGGGTTCCACAGGCCAGGACAGTTATCGGCCGAATCCGGCACGAGATCTCCGTCGTCATCCAGGTCGCACGCGTCCCCCTGCCCGTCCGCGTCCGCGTCGGTCTGACTCGGGTTGGAGACCGCCGGGCAGTTGTCCACGCCGTTCGCCAGCCCGTCTCCGTCCCGGTCGGGGTCGCACGCGTCGCCCGCTCCGTCCCCGTCGATGTCTCCCTGATCCCCATTCGGAACGAGGGGGCAGTTGTCGGCGACGTCCACCACCAGGTCTCCATCGTCGTCCGGGTCACAGGCATCTCCCTGGGCGTCGGCGTCCGTGTTGGTCTGGGCGTCGTTGGGCGTGAGGCGGCAGTTGTCGACGAGGTCCACGACCCCGTCGTTGTCGTCGTCGGGGTCGCAGGCGTCCCCCTGCCCATCGCCGTCCGTGTCCTCTTGCTGCACATTCGCGGTCTTGGGGCAGTTGTCCGCAACGTCGAGGAGTCCGTCGCCATCGTCGTCCGAGTCGCACGCGTCTCCGTACAAATCCCCGTCTGTGTTCTCTTGGTAGAAGTTGGGCGTGTGGACGCAGTTGTCCCCGGCGTCCGGCGTCCCGTCGTTGTCATCGTCCGGGTCGCACTCGTCCCCCTGACCATCTCCATCGAAGTCCTGCTGCGTGGGATCCGGGACGCCGGGGCAGACGTCCACCTCGTTGGCGTATCCATCCCCATCCAGGTCGGGGTCGCAGGCGTCCCCCTGGCCGTCCCCGTCCGTGTCGACCTGCTTGGGATCGAAGGTCTCCGGGCACCCATCCAAGAGGTTGGCCCAGCCGTCTCCGTCCACGTCTCCGTCGCAGGCGTCCCCGAGCTGGTCGTTGTCGGCGTCCTCTTGGCCCACGTTCGCCACGAGCGGGCAGTTGTCGTAGGGGTCGTCCACGCCGTCGTCGTCGTCATCGACGTCGCAGGTGTCCCCCGCCCCGTCCCCGTCGGTGTCCACTTGCTCCGGGTTCACCACGGCCGGGCAGTTGTCGTCGGCGTCGAGCACACCGTCCCCGTCCTTGTCGTCGGTGCACGCGTCCCCGTGGCCATCGCCGTCCGTGTCTTCCTGACCGGGGTTGGGAACCTTGACGCAGTTGTCGTCGGCGTCTCCCACGCCGTCTCCGTCGTCATCCCCGTCACACGCGTCGCCCAGCCCATCCCCGTCGGTGTCCACCTGCAAGGGGTCGGGCACGCTGGGACACACGTCGACCTCGTCCGCGAACCCGTCGCCGTCGTCATCGTCGTCGCAGGCGTCGCCCAGCCCGTCCCCATCGGCGTCTCCTTGCCCCGCGTTCGCCACGTCCGGGCAGTTGTCCGCCTCGTCGGGCACGCCGTCCCCGTCCTTGTCGTCCGAACACGCATCACCCACCCCATCCCCGTCGGTGTCGACCTGGGCCGCGTTGGGGACCAGGGGACAGTTGTCGTCGAGGTCCTTCACGCCGTCGCCGTCGTCATCGAGGTCCAGGCAATCCGGGGTCCCCTCGCCGTCGGTGTCCGGGTACCCCTCGTCCGTCAGCCCATCGCAGTCGTTGTCCACCCCATCGCAGGCCTCGAACGCCTGGGTGCCCACGGCCGCGTCGTGCGGGGCACAGTCGACCTCGTCCGCCGACCCGTCGTTATCGTCGTCCGGATCGCACGCGTCCCCCAAGGTGTCGCCGTCGAAGTCCTCCTGCGCCGCGTTTGGGTCGAAGGGGCAGTTGTCCTCGCTGTCCCCCACTCCGTCTCCGTCGTCGTCCGCGTCCACGCAGTCGGGCACGCCGTCTTCATCGAGGTCCGTGAACCCCTCGTCGGTCTCTCCGTCGCAGTCGTCGTCCACACCATTGCACCCCTCCTCAGCGGGCTCGGGCGCCTGGCAGACCGACTGGGCACCGGAGCAGACCTCCACGCCCTCGCAGGTCCCCCACTGGTTGCTCCGCTGGCACGGGACTCCTTCCGTCCCCAAGTCCACGGTGCCGTCGCAGTCGTTGTCCACCCCATCGCAGACTTCTTCCGAGGGGGTCCGCGCCGTGCACGGCGTCAGCCCGTCCGGGCCACACCCTCGGGCTCCTTCGCACAGGCCGAGCTCGTTGGCCACGTAGCAGCGCGTCGTGGCCCCCTGAGAGGTGGCCCAAGGGCTACACGGGCACACGCCTTCCGTCAGCACGCACTGCGGGCTGCCGGTCCCGTCAACGGCCTCGCAGGCGTAGCCCTCGGGACACTGGGAGGCTCCCTCCGTGCAGGCGATCCCGCAGAACCTCCCCGCCTCCCCATATGAGACGCATGCGTGGCCTTGTCCCGGCGCGTTCTGGCCGCAGTCGGCGTCCTCCGTGCACGGCCGGCAGAGGTTGATGAGCGGGTCCAAGCACAGGAACACCGGATCCCCGCTGCTGCTGAGACGGGCGCACGACCACCCGGTCGGGCACTCGTCCACGCACACCTCGGTGCAGACCTTGCCCTGGCTGGACGGCACGCAGTAGTCGCTCGCGCAGTCGTCGTCGGTCTGGCATGGGCACCCGATCAGGCCCCCGCAGCCACCGTCCACATCCGCGACCACGTCCACCGGGGGGGCCACGAGCCCATCCCCCATCCCCGCGTCCACCGCCACGTCCGATCCCGGGTGCGTCGTGGCGTCCGTGGAGCACGCCCCCCACGCCAGCGCTCCGCCCAAGGTGACCGCCGCGAGCAGCGGGGTGAGGTCTTCGAACCTCCCACGCAAGCCGAGCGCCGGACCGCTGCGGGGCACTCGATACACGCCCCGCGCAGGGGCTGACTTGTGGGTCATGAGGGGGCTCCTGTGCTCTCCCGTCCGATGGCGGTCGCCCGGGCGCTCACCGCCCCGCGGCGCGCGACTCACTTCCACCCTCTTTGTAGCGTCCGAGACTGGCCGCAGCAACGCATACGAGCCCAAACGAAGGCGCTCCCCTCGGCGACGACGCGGGGCCCGACGAGGCGTCGCGGGCGCCCGTCAGCGCTGCCGCCCCGCGCGCGTGCCTCCCCCTCGACGCGACCGCTTGCGCCGCCCCCCACCCTTCCCACTCCTGCTGGAGCCGCCCTTGCGACCCGCACGAGCGGGAGCCCGACCGCCGCCCTGCGCTCCTCGCGCGCGGTCACCGCGCCCCCCTCGGCCGCCCTGGCTGACGGCGGGACCTCGCTGGGCGTCGGGCTGCGAGGGTGCGCGGCCGGCCCCCCCATCCCGCGCGTCACGCCGGCCTCGCGCGCCGCTCCCGGGAGCCCCACCCGCACCGCTCTCCTGCGGCGCGCGGAGGGGCGCGATGACCTTGCGCGGCGCGGCGGTGGTCTTCTCTGGGTAGAGGGCCTTCACCTCCTTGCGCAGGGCCTGGAAGGTGCCATCGACGATGGAGCTCCGCACGCGCGCCATGAGGTCTTCGAAGTAGGTGAGGTTGTGAACCGTCGCCAGCGTGGTCCCGAGCACCTCCCCCACGGCGAACAGGTGATGCAGGTAGGCGCGCGAGAAGTTCCGACACGTGTAGCATCGGCAGCTCGTGTCCGGCGGGTACCCATCGCGACGGTAGCGCCCCTGGGTCACGCGCATGCGCCCCTGGGTCGTGTAGAGGAGCCCCCCCCGCGCGTGGCGTGTCGGGATGACACAGTCGAACATGTCCACACCCAGGGCCACACCATCCACGAGGTCCTGGGGACGCCCCACGCCCATGAGGTAGCGGGGCAAGTGTGGGGGCATGTGGGGCGTCGTCTCGGCGAGCACGGCGTTCATCTGCTCGGGGCCCTCTCCGACGCTCAACCCTCCGATCGCGTAGCCGTCAAAGCCCAGCGAGCCGATCTGCCGCACGGACCGGAGTCGGAGGTCGGGGTACATCCCCCCCTGGACGATCCCGAAAAGCGACTGGTCGGGCCGCTCGTGGGCAGCGAGGCTCCGCTCGGCCCACCGCGCCGTGAGATCCACGGAGGAGGCGGTGCGCTCGTAGTCCGCGTCCGCGGGCAGGCACTCATCGAAGGCCATGGCGATGTCGGAGCCCAGCGCCTGCTGGATCTCCATGGAGCGCTCGGGCGACAGGAAGGTCCGCTTCCCGTCGAGCTCGTAGGAGAACCAAACGCCCTCCTCCGTCATCTCCTTCTTGCTCAACGAGAAGACTTGGAACCCGCCCGAGTCGGTGAGGATCGGGACATCCACCCGCATGAACTTGTGCAGCCCGCCCATCTTCTCGACGACGGCCTCACCCGGCCGCTGATGAAGGTGGTACGTGTTCGCCAGGAGGATCTGGGTCCCGATCTCGCCCAGAAACAGCGGGGGCATGGTGCGGATGGCGCCCTGGGTCCCCACCGGCATGAAGACGGGGGTCTCCACGACGGCCTCGCCCAGCCCAAGGGTCGCCCGCCGCGCGTTCGTGGACCGATCCACAGCGCGAATCTCGAAGGTAACGGCGCGAGTCACACGGCCTCCTCGTGGGCGGGAGCTGGGAGCGCCCGCCTACGCGGACCCCCCCTCAAGGGTGGCGAGGGGTGGAATCTCCCCCACGCGCGCCGTTGTGGCAACCACCAAGCCTGTGCCCCGATCCGCCACCTACTCTGGGACTCGGCTTTGGATCCCGCGTGTGGGCGGCGTCGGACTGCGCGGCCCCACAAGCGGC
>CAYZID010000012.1:0-10138 GCA_964478315.1 uncultured Myxococcales bacterium
ACCCCATGCCCCCATCACGCCCCCACCACCGCTACGCCTTCCCCGCCCTGGGCCCGCTCCTGGCCTCCCTCACCGCGGCAGCGACCCTGTCGCTCACCGCCTGTGGCGGCCCCGGCGGGGGCACGCCGGGCGGCACGCCGGGCGGAGGCGGCGACACCAGCGAAAGCGACGCCCAACAAGCCTGCACCTGCGCCGCCGAGCAGCAGTGCGGGCTCGATCCCTGCGGGGGCTCGTGCGGCACCTGCGAGGCGGGAGAACTGTGCGCGGGCGGCCAGTGCGTGGCCCAGGCCACGTGTGACACCCCGGGCTTCGCCCCGAGCAGCGAGGAGGCGGTCAGCCGGACCACGATCCACAGCCACATCGTCCGCTACACCGCGCTCACCCACGGCGGGACCACGCCCTTCGACCGCCTGACGCTGACGTTCCTCACGAACGACGAGGTCACCGGCCCGTCCGAGCCCGGCGTGTACGACCTGGCCGACACCCAGGCGGGCGCCTCACCGCTGTGGGTCACGGTGGAGCGCGCCTGCTCGACCGAGGGGACCGAGTGCGCCCACACCTTCGTGGCCAGCGCCGGACAGGTGCACCTGCAAGCGCTCGGAGACGCGCTCCAGGCGGAGCTCGTGGGGCTGTCGCTGGACGAGGTCTACCTGGACCCCAAGACCGGCAAGTCCTACCCCCTCCCCAGCGGGACCCACTGGTGCCTCCCCTCCTACCCCATCGACGTGGCCTTGGAGTCCGTGGAGGTGCCCGGGGACTGCGCGGACCCCGCCGACGGCAACCAGCTCGGAGACCGCGTGGGCGACATGACCCTCCGCGCCTGCGACGGCAGCGAGCACAAGCTCCACGACCGCTGCGGCAAGGCCAAGGCGGTCTGGGTCTTGGCGGTCGCCGGCTGGTGCGCCGCGTGCGAGCAGCGCGTCCCCGAGGCCGCCGCCTTCCTCCAGGCGAACGAGGCCCGGGGCCTGGACCTCGTGATCCTCCTGGGGGAGGACGCCTCGGAGAACCCGCCCACGCCCGAGTACTGCATGGAGTACGCCCAGTCCCACGGCGTGGACCCGAGCATCGTCTACATCGACAACGTCCAGGGCGACGCCTGGGCGGACGCCTTCCAGATCATGGACTCCTACTCGGGCGGAAACATCAGCCTCCCCTGGGAGGCCGTCCTGCGCGGCTACGACCTCCGCTACGAGTTCTGCAACGCCCAAGACACCACCGGCGAGGGCGACGCCACGACGGTGATCGAGGGTCTCCTCAGCGAGTAGGCTCCAACGCCCGCCCTCTGCCCCCCCTTTCGCACGACCGCCAGGGCTACAACCCGAAGCGGCTGGACAACCCGCGGCGCACCGCCAACCTGCGCGGGCCCCCGGTCTGCGGCGGGGCGCCAGATGCCGCGGCCGAGCGCGACGCCCGGTCCCCTTCCCGCTCGTCCCCACCGCTGGCGGCGCTGGCCCCGTGCCCACGACGCGCGTCGTGCGCGCTGTGCGCCAAGGGCCGCGCCACGAGGGCGACGACGACCAGGAAGATGACCGGGACCAAGAGCTCCAAGGTGCCTCCTCGTGGGGACGGGCCAAGAGCGTGTGGGAGAGCGCTTCAAGACTCATGCCGAAGCGCGAGCCCCCAGCAACCAGAGCCGAACCACTTGTTCTCGTTGACGATGTGTGTCGAAACGGGGCCGGGAGGCGAGGCGAGGGCGGCGCACGGAGCGCGACACCGATGACACACCGCGTGCAGATCGGTACACACACGCCCCCCCGTTCCCTCAGCGAACGCGCACCTCGGGCGTGAGCACCGGGGTCGCCAGGTAGGCCGAGCGACGCTCGCGCCGCGGCAGGAAGGGCCCCACCGTTCGGAGGCGCACCCGCAGATAGACCCGAGAGCCCGGCGGCGTCCCCAGGTCCCCGCACCGCAGCGTCACGTCCACCGAGGCCCCCGGGTCGAGCCGAGCGCCCTCCCGCTCGCTCCACGGCGGGGCCCCGTCGCCGGGCACGGCGTGGCGGTCCAGCAGCAGCGTGTTGTCCGGCCCGATGACGCGCGCGTGGCAGCCCACCGCCAGCCGCTCGGCGCGGGGGACCCAGATGGGCTGGTCGCTGCCGTTGTCCAGGGTGACGACGAACCGCACGGTGTCCGGCGACTCCCACGCCGGCGCGCTCAACCGAGCCCGCACCGCCCCGGGTGGGGCGGGGACCACCACCGGCGCCACGACGACGCGCGCCCGGGCCATGCGGGGCAGCCGGCGGCGCGTGCCCTCCGGGGCCCCGTCGCGCGGACGCACCGCCGCCCACAACAGATAGCTCCCCGTCTCACAGCCCCCACGGCAGGCCTCGGGGAACACCGTGTCCAGGGTGGCCCGATAGTCCAAGACCCCGCCCGGCGGCACCTCGACGACCAGGCGGGTCGGCTGGGCGCCGGCCGGGCGGTCGTCCGCTTCGAGCGCCCGCGCCGGGGGCGGTGCGGGCGCGGGCGCGACCCACGGGGCCGTGTGGACGCCCCCCACGCGCAGCGGGCCCGCCCCCGGCGGGAGATCCCCCTCCAGACGCAGCCGAAGAGACGGCGTGACCCCCGGCGCGGCGCGCGTCACGGACGTGGTGAGCTGAAGGGACGCCGGTGCGGGGGACGGCGCCGGCCCGGGCGCACCGACGAGCAAGGCGCAGACGGACGCGGTGAGCAGCGTGGTCATGGGCTCCTCCTCCACGCGCGGGGCCCCCGCGCGCTGGGTCGCCCTTCAGGGAACCGCGAGCCTGGGCTCCGCGCCAGAAACACACCGACCGCTCGCCGCCGCCCCGCGTATCCCGGGCCCTGCGAGGGTGGGGATCGACCGCCAGCGATGCGCCTCTCGGCACGCCGCTCCCCGCTCGGTCGCCCTGCGCCCCGGCGCGCTACGGCCGCCCCGGCGGGGACGCGATTCGATCGCGGGCCCCGCCTCCCGTGTCTGGAACGCCGCTCCCTCTCCCGCGGGCTTCAGGGCGCGTCATCGGAGGCTCCGACGCCCATCGCCCCCCCGGGCGCGAGCAGGTCAGCGTATCGGCGGACCAGGCTCGGGCTCCCCAAGGGCCGCGTGAGCGCCCGGAAGTCGCCGCGCAGGGCCTGGCCGCGCTCCGAGTAGGCCCGACAGAGGGCCTCCAGGCGATCCGCGAGGGTCCCGGGTTCGTAGCGGTACTCCGCGGGGAAGAGCTCGGGGTAGGCGAGGCGGTCGGGCACGAGGGGGCGCGCCCCGTGGTGCGCGGCCTCGACCATGGAGACGCCGAAGAACTCGTGGATCGCCGTGGAGACGCCCACGTCCGCCCGCCGGAGCAGGGCCAGGTAGGCCGCCCGGTCGGCGGCGTAGCCCCAGTGCATGACCCGGTCGCCGAGCCACGCACGGGCCTCCTCGAAGACGGCTGGGGCCCGGCGAAAGCGCTGCCCCGCCACGGCGACGCGGAAGGCGACCCCGCGGTCGGCCAAGGTGCGCAGGGCGTCGAAGAAGGCCTCGGGGGCCTTGTCGTACTCCCACCGGTGGGCCCAGAGGAGCACGGGACCAACCTCGCGCTCGGCGCGGGAGGGCGGCTCCACCGGGCCGGCGAAAGGCGCCCCGAGCCACCCGTCGTCCAGGGGAAGTGGGAGGACCACGCTGCGGGCGGCGACCGCGTCCACCCACCCAGGCGCTACGGCGTCGGGCATCCGCCCGAGGAGCCCCCGCGCCGCCCCGAGGAAGCTGTCGCGGTTCCACGCGCTGTTGAAGGCGCACACGTCCGCCGCCAGAGACGACACGAGCTGCGTGAAGCCGTAGTGGTGGTCCCGCTCGCGCTCCTCCTGCACGGGGAAGGCGAGCTGGTTCTCGTGGAAGTAGAGGATCTTGCGGGCGGACCCCAGGGCGGGGGCCAGCCCCACCAGCTCGGCGAGCGGCGTGTAGGCGCTGGCGAGCACGGCGTCGTAGGGGCGCGCCAGGGTCTCCGCGTGGGCTCGCACGAAGTAGGCCACGGCGCCGCGCATGCGCCACTTCCAGTGCCGCCCGGGCAGGGTCAGGCGTGTCCACTCCGCGTCCACGAGGCGCAACAGGGCCTCCCCGAAGGCCGCGTGCGAGCCGCCGTCGAAGGGCTCCACGTAGAGGACGCGGGGGCGGCGAGGTGGAGAGGTGGCGGGTGGTGGGGCCATGCTCTGCGTCCATGCGAGGGGGCTGCCGAGGGAGGGCGTGGGGCGCCGGGGGAGGGAGGCATTTTCTGGCCCCCGGCCAAGGAATCAACTTCCGTTCTCCCACCCGAGGCCCTAGGGTGCCGTCGGTCGTCCCCCGGGAAGGTGCCCTCCGGGCCCGGGAGGGGAGCCAACAGGCCAGGATGAGCGCCCCAACCGCAGGGGCAGGAGGTCACGAGACATGGCGGAGATGAACCTGTTCAACGCGAAGACGACGCTGGAGACGGCGAGCGGGCCCATCGGGGTCTACCGCCTCGACGCCATCCAAGAGGCGGGTGTGGGCGACGTCGCCACCCTGCCCTACTCCATCCGCGTGCTGCTGGAGGCCTGTCTCCGCAACGCCGACGGCTTCGTGGTCACCGAGGATCACGTCCGCGCCCTGGCCGCTTACGACGACGCGGTCGTCGGCAAGAAGGAGATCGCCTTCAAGCCCGGTCGCGTGGTCCTCCAGGACTTCACGGGCGTCCCGGCCGTGGTGGACTTCGCGGCGCTCCGCTCGGCCATGGACCGCATGGGCGGCGACGTGGCCAAGGTCAACCCGCTCATCCGCGCCGACCTCGTCATCGACCACTCGGTCCAGGTGGACTTCTACGGCGACGACGAGGCCATGGAGAAGAACGTCGCCCGGGAGTTCGAGCGCAACGTCGAGCGCTACAAGTTCCTCAAGTGGGGGCAGGGCGCCTTCGACAACTTCCGCGTCATCCCGCCGGCGACCGGCATCATCCACCAGGTGAACCTCGAGTACCTCGCGGGCGTGGTCCTCAAGACCCCGGACGGCGGCGTGGCCTTCCCCGACTCCCTCGTGGGCACCGACTCCCACACGACGATGATCAACGGCCTGAGCGTCCTGGGCTGGGGCGTGGGCGGCATCGAGGCCGAGGCCTGCATGTTGGGGCAGCCCATCTACATGCTGGTGCCCGAGGTCGTGGGCTTCGAGCTCACGGGCTCGCTCCCCGAGGGGACCACGGCCACGGACCTGGTGCTCACCGTGACGCAACGCCTGCGGGAGCACGGGGTCGTGGGCAAGTTCGTGGAGTTCTACGGGCCCGCCCTGGACAACCTGAGCCTCGCCGACCGCGCCACCATCGCCAACATGGCCCCCGAGTACGGCGCCACCATGGGCTTCTTCCCCGTGGACGAGCAGACGCTGGAGTACCTGCGCCTCACGGGGCGCGACGAGGCTCAGGTGGACCTCGTGGAGCGCTACACGAAGCTCCAGGGCCTGTGGCGCGATGACTCCGTGGCCCGCCGCTACAGCTCCAAGGTCAGCCTGGATCTGGGCACGGTGAAGACCTCCCTCGCCGGCCACAAGCGCCCCCAGGACCGCATCGAGCTCGACGACATGAAGGCCCAGTGGGTGAAGACCCGCACCGAGGTCTTCGGCCACGCCGAGCCGGCCAAGCGCATCCCCACCGAGTACAAGGGCGCCAAATTCGAGACGGGCGACGGCGACGTGGTCATCGCGGCCATCACCTCGTGCACCAACACCTCGAACCCAGCCGTGCTCATCGCCGCGGGCCTGGTGGCCAAGAAGGCGCATGAGCTGGGGCTCACGAGCAAGCCGTGGGTGAAGACCTCCCTCGCCCCTGGCTCCCGCGTGGTGAGCGACTACCTCGACAAGGCCGGCCTCACCGAGCACCTGGAGGCCCTGGGCTTCTACACCGTGGGCTACGGCTGCACGACCTGCATCGGCAACTCGGGCCCCGTGCCCGAGCCCATCGCCAAGAGCATCGAGGAGGGCGACCTCGTGGCCGCCGCCGTGCTCAGCGGCAACCGCAACTTCGAGGGGCGCATCAGCCCCCACGTCAAGGCCAACTACCTGGCCTCCCCGCCCCTGGTCGTGGCCTACGCCATCGCCGGGACCGTGGACATCGACCTGGCCAACGAGCCCCTGGGCACGGGCAAGGACGGCCAGCCGGTCTACCTCCGCGACATCTGGCCCGCCACGGCCGACGTCCAGCGCACCATGCTCGACGCGGTGACGCGCGAGCAGTTCGTGGCCCGCTACACCGACGCCACCACGGGCCCCAAGGCCTGGGCCGAGCTCCCCGCCCCCACGGGCGCCGTCTACGCCTGGGACGAGGCCTCCACCTACGTCCAGGAGCCCCCCTTCTTCGTGGACATGCCGCGCCAGGCGCCGCCCATCCAGCCCATCCGCGGCGCCCGCGTGCTCGCCAAGCTGGGCACCTCCGTGACCACCGATCACATCAGCCCCGCCGGGAACATCCCGCCCGAGGGCCCCGCGGGCAAGTACCTCCAGGAGCACGGCGTCAAGCCCTGGGACTTCAACAGCTTCGGCTCCCGCCGCGGGAACGACCGCGTCATGACCCGGGGGACCTTCGCCAACATCCGCATCCGCAACCAGCTCGCCCCGGGGACCGAGGGCGGCTACACGACCTACCTGGGCCCCGACGGCGCGCCGTCGAACCCGCCCGAGAACCTCATCTACACCTCGGACGTGGACCCCAAGCCCGGGGAGGTCTGCTCCATCTACGACGCCTCGGTGAAGTACCAGCAGCACCGCGTGCCCCTGGTCGTCCTCGCGGACCGCGACTACGGCATGGGCTCCAGCCGCGACTGGGCCGCCAAGGGGACCTTCCTCCTGGGTGTGCGCGCCGTCATCGCCCAGAGCTACGAGCGCATCCACCGCTCCAACCTCGTGGGCATGGGCGTCCTGCCGCTCCAGTTCCTGGACGGTGAGTCCGCCGACAGCCTGGGCCTCACGGGCCACGAGGTCTTCGACATCGACGTCGACGACGCCCTGGAGCCCCTGAGCGAGATCCAGGTCACGGCCACCGACGAGGCCGGCAACCGGAAGACCTTCCAGGCGCTGGTCCGCGTGGACACGCCCGTGGAGGTCGACTACTACCGCAACGGCGGCATCCTCCACACGGTCCTCCGGCGCCTGGCCAACGAGGGCTGACCGCGCGGCGCGCCCCCGCGCCCCTCGTCTCGCGCGGGGGGGCGCGGCAGGCCCCGCCACGAACGCCACCGAGGCCCCAGCGGCCCCGCCCTCCTCGCTTCTCCCAGCGGGGGCGCGGAGGTCCCTGGGGTCTCGTCGCGCGCGGGCCCGTCCGGTCTCCTCGCCACGCGCGCGAACGCGCGACGGGCAATCTCCCCGCTTTGCGGTACACTCCCGCCCGCGCCGCGGTCGCCGCCCCTCGCGGCGCCCACCGCCACCGCGGCGCCGAGGTCATGGCTCAGCTCATCGTCACCCTCAAAGGTCGCGAGATCCGTCGGGTCCCCATCACGAAGACCCAGACCAAGATCGGGCGCGACCCGTCGAACGACGTGGTCATCGACAACGTAGGCGTCTCCCGCCAGCACGCCGTCGTGCTCGCCGTGGGCGATCGCTTCGTCGTTCTGGACACGGGCAGCGCCAACGGCCTGTTCGTCAACTCCGTGCGCACGGAGGAGCACGACCTCCAGGAGTTCGATGAGATCAACGTGGGCAAGTTCACGGTCGTCTTCACGTGGGAAGGCGGCGTGCCCATGGATGAGCTCGAGCACGTCCGCTACCAGGCCCCCCGGAGCGCGACGACCAGCGAGGCGACCTACGCCCTGACCAGCGAGGAGGTCCAGCAGGTCATGGCGCGGGCGCGCTCCGGCGCGGCCCCAGCCCCCGCCCCGCCCCCCGTGGACGCCGCGCCCGGCCGCTTCACGCGCCGGGACGCGTCCCAGGTGGCCCAGGGGCGCCTCCTCCTCGCCCTCACGGCCCTCGTGCTCGTCCTCACCGGGGTCCTCGTCTTCTTGGCCCTGCGATAGCCGCCTCCCGGCTCCTCTCTCTCTCCACCGCGCCCCCTGCCCCCCGGAGGCTCCCCATGCACCGCTCCCTCCTGCGACGGCTCTCCCCGTTCACCCTCGCGACGCTCGCGCTCGGCGCGCTCCCAACCGCGTGCGCCGCGCCCGAGGCCCCGAGCCCCTCCGCCGCGTCCACCCACACCGCCTCCCGCGCCCTGGGGAGCGGCGCCTGCGGGCCCGCCGAGGCCGACGTCGTGCGCGCCGTGGACGACGTGCGCTCGCTCCGCGTCTACCTCACCGAGCGGGCCTCCGACGGCGAGCAGCGCCTGGCCTACGCGGGCGACGCCTCCCTGCGGTCGGATGGCTCGGTGGATCTCGGCGGGCTCCCCGAGGGCACGGGCTACAAGCTCGAGGTCTTCGGTGAGGGGGCCTCGGGCACGTGGTACGGCATGCGCCCCTCGGTGGACATCCGCGCCAACGGGGGCGGCCCCCTGGACATCCTCCTCACGCGCCTGGGGACCTTCTCGCAGGTGACGGTGGACACCTCGTTCACCAACGTCCTGTTCCCGGCCACGGTGGAGCTCGGCGACGGGCGCGTCATGGTGTCCGGTGGGTTCCAGGACGTGAGCAACCAGGGGATCGGAAACCCGTCGCGCCAGTGGTTCATCCTCGACCCCCGCACGGGCACGCTGGACGCCAAGGGCACGGTGCCCGACGGCCAGCAGCGCGGTGCCCACACCATGGTCTACCTGCCCACCACGAACGAGGTCCTCTTCGTGGGCGGCGCGCGCCAACTGAAGGTCGACACGACCCGCCCCTTCCCCGTGACCTACTCCAAGAGCCAGGGCAACGGCGTCAGCCAAGGGCTGGTCTTCAGCGTCACCGACCAGCGCTTCGAGCCCCTGTCCGACGCCCACGTCATGAAGACCGGGATCAAGGCGCTGGGCCGCGCCTTCCCGCGGGCCGCGGCGCTCCCGGACGGCACGGTCGTGGTCACCGGCGGCGGCGAGTGGCCCGCCGACAACGACACGGACTTCCGCCGCGTGAGCGTCTACGACCCCGCCGATGGGGGCCGGTTCTTGGCCACGCCGAGCCTCATGACGCTCGCCGCCCGCGCGGGCCACTCCATGGTCTTCTTGGGGCAGGGGCCGGACGGCGCCAAGCTCCTCCTGTGGGGCGGCGTCCCCAGCGATCAGGAGATGGCGGAGGTGCTCACGGTCGTCCGGTCCGAGGACGGCAACGTCACGGGCACGTCCACGCCGGTGGTCATCGAGGGCGAGCCGGCGCCCCACACCTACTTCCAGGTCCTCACGCCTCTGGGCGGCAACCGCTTCCTGGCCACGGGCGGGGCGCGGCCCGACCCCAACGACCCCTCGCACCTGGCGGCGCCCCAGGACGACGAGGCGTGGCTCCTCTCCTACGGCGAGCCCGGCGGGCAGCCGACGATCACCCTGGACGCCCTCCCGGGGCTGGGGGCGGGCCGCGTGTTCCACGGGGCCATGCCCACGGCCGACCGCGGGTCGGTCTTCGTGCTGGGCGGCTTCGCGGGCGACAAGGCCCTGGACCACGACAAGGTGATGCGCCTGGACACGGCCGAGCTGCGCTGGGAGGTGGCTCCCGAGACGGGCGCCTTCCTGGGGCGCGGCGCCCACGCCGTGGTCCCCATGGTCAACGGCAAGGGCCTTCTCGTGGGGGGTGAGTCGGCCCTCGCCGACAAGGGGGACGTGGCCTGCGGCTACGTGGAGGTCTTCACGCCCTCGTCCATCGCGCCCCCCAAGGGGACGGCCCCGGGCGCGGATGGCGGCTGCGCCGGCGCGGGAGGCGCCGACGCCCCGTGGCTCCCGGCCCTGGCCCTGGCGCTGCTCGCCCTCGGGGCGCGCGCTCGCCGCCGGGGAGCCGGCCGCGCCTGATCGCGTCCGGCGGCCACGCCCGCGCCGCCCCGACCCGCGCCGTCCCGGAGCTCGTCGCGACCGGCCTCGGGCCTTTCCCGACCCGACGCGCCCCCCACCGGCGAAGGCCTCGGACCTTTCCCGACCCGACCCGAGCCGCGCCGACGAAGGCCTCGGACCTCTCCCAGGCCAAGTCGACATCGACGAAGGGCCGGTCCAGGACCTTTCCCAGGCCAAGTCGACATCGACGAAGCGCCGGTCCAAGACCTCTCCGAGGCCAGGCCGACATCGACGAAGGGCCGGTCCAGGACCTTTCCCAGGCCAAGTCGACATCGACG
>CAYZID010000012.1:10238-10375 GCA_964478315.1 uncultured Myxococcales bacterium
AAGCGCCGGTCCAAGACCTCTCCGAGGCCAGGTCGACATCGACGAAGCGCCGGTCCGGGACCTTTCCCAGGCCAGGTCGACGTCGACGAAGCGCCGGTCCGGGACCTTTCCCAGGCCAGGTCGACGTCGACGAAGCG
>CAYZID010000012.1:10475-48525 GCA_964478315.1 uncultured Myxococcales bacterium
CCGGTCCGGGACCTTTCCCAGGCCAGGAGGACGGGCCCCAAGCCACGCTCCAGGACCTCTCGGGCTGGCCCTCGACCCTCGCCGGGCCGGGTCCCACCCCCTCGTGCTCGCCCCTCGGCCCCCCCCAAGGCCGGTCCCCGACCCGCTCGCTCGCCCCTCCCCCCCTGGTTGCGCCGGGCCGGGGGAGGCCGTGGGCCCAGATCCGCCACCTGCTCTGCGGACCGAGGCACAGGAGGCCGCGTTTGGGCAAGGAGGCAAACGGCTGGGCGCGGAGGCGTGGCCGCGTCACGTCGAGCGGCCAGCCGCTTGTGGGGCCGCGCAGCTCGACGCCGCCCACACGCGGGCTTCAAAGCCGAATCCCAGAGTAGGTGGCGGATCTGGCTGGGGGCCCCACGCTTGAACGGAGTCGCCAGGGCCCGTAGTGTCCCCGCCCCGGCGGAGGGAGCGGCGCGGCCAGGGCGGCCAGGGCGGCCGGCGCGAGCCGCCGCGTGCGCGGGCCCCTCGCCCGCCCGGGAAGCCTCCAAGCAGGAGGGAGCGGATGCCCCCAGATCACCCCCTGAGCCGCCTCATGCGCGAGCGCATCCTCCTCATGGACGGCGGCATGGGGACCATGATCCAGCGCCACGTCCTCGGCGAGCGGGACTACCGCGGCGCGCGCTTCGCCGACCACCCCAAGAGCCTCCTGGGGGCCAACGACCTCCTGTCGCTCACGCGCCCCGACCTCATCGAGGACATCCACCGCGCCTATCTGGACGCGGGCGCCGACCTCATCGAGACGAACACCTTCGGCGCCACGCGCGTGGCGCTGGCCGACTACGACCTGGAGGGCATCGCCTACGAGCTCAACGTCGCCGCTGCGCGCGTGGCGCGGCGCGCCGCGGACGCCGCCGCGACGCCGGCCCGCCCGCGCTTCGTGGCGGGCTCGCTCGGCCCCACCAACAAGACGGCGTCCCTCTCCCCGGACGTGAACCGCCCCCACTTCCGCGCCATCACCTGGGACGAGCTGGCCGCCGCCTACGCCGAGCAGGCGCGCGGGCTCCTGGACGGGGGCGTGGACGCCCTGTTGGTGGAGACGACCTTCGACACGCTCAACGCCAAGGCCGCCCTCTACGCCATCGAGGGCGTGTTCGCCGAGCGCGGTGTGCGCGTCCCCGTCATGGTCAGCGGGACCGTGGTGGACGCCTCGGGCCGCAACCTGTCGGGCCAGACCGTGGAGGCCTTCTGGACCTCCGTGTCCCACGTCCCCCTGTTGTCCATCGGGCTCAACTGCTCCCTGGGGGCGGCCGACATGCGCCCCTACGTCGAGGAGCTCTCGGGCCTGGCGCGCTGCTTCACGACGGTCTACCCCAACGCGGGGCTGCCCAACGAGCTGGGGGGCTACGACGAGGAGCCCGAGGAGATGGCCGCCATCGTGGGCGAGTTCGCCCGCGCCGGCTGGGTGAACGCCGTGGGGGGCTGCTGTGGCACCTCGCCGGCCCACACCCGCGCCCTGGCCCGCGAGATCGCCGGGGTCCCGCCGCGCCAGCGGGTGGGCGGGCCGCGGCTCCCCCGTTGGAGCGGCCTGGAGCCCCTGGTCAAGCGGCCGGACTCCAACTTCCTCAACATCGGCGAGCGCACGAACATCGCCGGCTCGCGGAAGTTCGCCCGCCTCATCCGCGAGGGTGACTACGAGGGGGCGACGGTGGTGGCGCGCCAGCAGGTCCGCGGCGGGGCGCAGATCCTCGACGTGAACACCGACGAGGGGCTCCTGGACTCGGCCGAGGCCATGCGCACGTTCCTCAACACCATCGCAGCCGAGCCGGACATCGCGCGGGTGCCGGTGATGGTGGACTCGTCGGACTGGGAGGTCCTCGTCACCGGGCTCAAGTGCCTCCAGGGCAAGGGGATCGTCAACTCGCTGAGCCTCAAGGAGGGCGAGGAGGTCTTCCGTCAGCGAGCCGCCGAGGTGCGCCGCCTGGGGGCGTCGGTGGTGGTCATGGCCTTCGACGAGGAGGGGCAGGCCGTGGAGCGCGACCACAAGGTCGCCGTCTGCCAGCGCGCCTACCGGATCTTGACGGAGGAGGTGGGGTTCCCACCCGAGGACATCATCTTCGACCCCAACGTCCTCACGGTCGGCACGGGGATCCCCGAGCACGAGGGCTACGCGGTGGCCTTCATCGAGGCGGTGGCGGAGATCAAGCGCACGTGCCCGGGCTCGCTGGTGAGCGGCGGCGTGAGCAACGTGTCCTTCGCGTTCCGCGGCAACAACGTCGTGCGCGAGGCCATGCACGCGGCCTTCCTGTACCACGCCATCCGCGCCGGGCTGGACATGGGCATCGTCAACGCCGGGCAGCTCACCGTCTACGAGGACATCCCGGCGCCGCTCTTGGAGCGCGTGGAGGACGTGCTCCTGGCGCGGCGCCCGGACGCCACGGACCGCCTGGTCGCCTACGCCGAGACGGTCAAGGGGCGGGGCACCAAGCGCGCGGAGCGTGACACGGCCTGGCGGGAGGCGCCCGTGGCCCAGCGTATCGAGCACGCCCTGGTCCACGGGCAGACCGCCTACATCGAGGAGGACACGGCCGAGGCGCTGCGCGAGCTCACGAGCCCCCTCGCGGTCATCGAGGGGCCGCTCATGGCGGGCATGGGGCGGGTGGGGGATCTCTTCGGAGAGGGCAAGATGTTCCTGCCCCAGGTGGTCAAGAGCGCCCGCGTCATGAAGAAGGCCGTGGCCTGGCTCACGCCGGCGCTGGAGGCCGAGAAGGCCGAGCAGGCCGAGCAGGCCGAGCAGGGGGGCGAGGCCGGCCCCGCGTGGAGCGGCTCGGGCGGCAAGAAGCTGCTGCTGGCCACGGTCAAGGGAGACGTCCACGACATCGGCAAGAACATCGTGGGCGTGGTGGTGGGCTGCAACAACTACGACGTGGTGGATCTCGGGGTCATGGTCCCCGCCCAGGACATCGTCCGGGCGGCGCAGGAGCACGAGGTGGACGCGGTGGGCCTCTCGGGGCTCATCACGCCGTCGCTCCAGGAGATGGTCCACGTGGCCCGGGAGCTGGACCGCGCCGGGGTGCAGGTGCCGCTGCTCATCGGCGGCGCCACGACCTCCAAGACGCACACGGCCGTGAAGATCGCCCCCGTCTACGGCGGCCCCGTGAAGTACGTGCCGGACGCCTCGCGCGCCACGAGCGCCCTGGGCGAGCTCCTCCAGGGCGGGGAGGCGGCGCGCGCCGCGTTGGTCGAGGAGCAGGCCGCCACCCGGGCGCGTTACGAGCAGCGACGTGTGAAGCTGCTGCCGTTGGAGGAGGCGCGCGACAGGGCGCCGGGCTTCGACCCCGCGCGGGCGGACATCCGGCGCCCACGGGCGCTGGGGGTGCGTGCGCTCGACGACTTGGCGCCCGCGGATCTCGTGCCCCTCATCGACTGGGGCCCCTTCTTCCTGGCCTGGGGGCTGCGCGGCCGCTTCCCCCACGTCCTGGACGATCCCGCCCAGGGGACCGAGGCCCGCAAGCTCTACGACGACGCGCGACGCCTCCTGGACGACCTCCTCGCGCGCGACGCGGTGGGCGTGCGCGCGGTGGTGGGGCTGTGGCCCGCGGCCTCCTCGGGGGACGACATCCTCGTGTACGCGGACGAGGGGCGGGGCGAGGTGCTGGGGACGCTCCACACGCTGCGGCAGCAGCGCGCGGTGCGGGACGACCAGGTGATGTGGGCGCTGGCGGACTACCTGGCGCCGGTCGAGGCGCAGGTGGGGGACTACGTGGGGGCCTTCGCGGTGTCCGCCGGGTTCGGCGTGTCGGAGCTGGCGCGAGCCGCCGAGGAGCGCGGGGACGACTACGAGGCGATCCTGGTGCGCGCCCTCGCCGACCGGTTGGCGGAGGCCCTGGCGGAGCAGGTCCACGCACGGGTCCGGCGCGACCTCTGGGGCTATGCCCCGGACGAGGCCCTCCAGCCGCGCGACCTCTTGGCCGAGCGCTACCGGGGCATCCGCCCGGCGGTGGGCTACCCGGCGGCGCCGGACCACTCGGAGAAGCGCACGCTCTGGGCGCTGCTGGGCGCCGAGGAGCGCACGGGGATCCGCCTCACGGAGAGCTGCGCCATGTGGCCGGCGGCGTCGGTGTCGGGCCTCTACTTCGCCCACCCGGAGGCGCGGTACTTCGGGATCGGGCGTATCGGGGACGATCAGCTCCGCGACTACGCCCGGCGTAAGGGCTTGACAGAGGAGGAGGCGCGGAGTTGGCTCGCGCCGCTCTTGAGCGGCTGAGCGCTGGTTGGAGGCCCCTTGGGGCGACCGGACGAGCCCGCGACGGTGCGGGGTGAGGACGCGGCGCCCGGAGAGACGACTCGGAGAGACGACTCGATGTTTCTATGATCCGCGCGGAGGAGCGCGGGAGGGAGCGAGCGATGCGAGCGGTGAACGGGACGAAGGCCGGGGGTTGGGGCGCTCTCCTGCGGGTGGCCGCGGCCGGAGCCTTGGTGGTGCTCGGGGCTTGCGACAGCCCCGGGAGCGGTGGCACGGGTGGGCTCTACATCCCCACGGATGCCACGACGGATGGGGGCAGCGAGCCGGACGGAGGGTCGACGCCCGACGCCGTCACGCCCGATGGGTCCGCGCCGGACACGACGGTCCCGGACACGCCCTCCGTGGACACGACGGCCCCGGACGCTGGCCCGGGGGACACGCACACGCCCCCGCCGGATGGCGGGCCCGTGGAGGACACGCTCGCCGACGTGGGGCCCACGACGACGACCATCCCGGCGCTCCAGGCGGCCGCCGAGGCCGCGGGTTGCGACGCTGGGGGCATCCTGAACGGGGCCCAGGTGGCGCTGAGCGGTGTCGTGGTCACGAGCCCCAAGTTCGACGCCTACACGCCCAGCGACCCCACAAAGACGGCCCTGGACGGCTACTTCGTGGCGGATCCTGCGGGCGGCGCCTGGTCGGGGCTGGTGGTGGTCGTGGATCGCGCACTGGGGACCAGCTTCGCCCCGGGCGACCTCGTGGACATCGTGGGCGAGCACCAAGAGTTCTACTGTCTCACGCAGGTCGAGGCCTCCCAGATGTCCCTCTCGGGGACGGGAACGGTGCCGGCGCCAGCGTCGCTGACGGCGAGCGCGGTGGCGTCCGAGGAGAACGAGGGGCGGCTGGTCCGGGTGGAGGGCGTCAAGGTGCTCGACGAGGTGGCCGCCGGAGTCTACAGCGTCGAGGGCGGCTTCCAGGTGGGGCACAAGTTCGACTTCTTCCTCCAGCTCGACGTGGGGGCGACCTACGACCTGGTGGGCGAGGTGGGGTACTCCTACGGGCAGTTCCAGCTCTACCCGCGGTCGGAGGGCGACATCACGCAGGTCGGCGGCCCGGCGCCCGACACGTCGGGCGGCGACACGTCCGGGGACACCTCCGGCGGCGACGTGGGGCCGGCCCCCACGTCGATGACCATATTGGAGATCAACCAGAGCCCGGAGAGCGTGAACTGCTCGTCCGCGAGCGTGCAGGACATCGGGGGACTGGTCACGGTGGAGGGCACGATCCTGTTGGGGCCCATCGACCTGGCGAGCACCCTCTTTGGCTACCTCCTCACGGATGGGACGATGGAGCCTTGGGGCGGCCTCATGGTGACCTGGCCCAAGACGACGCCCGGGACCTTCAGCCCTGGTGATACCGTGCGGTTCACGGGCACGCATGTGGAGTACTACTGCCAGACGGAGTTCGCGGCACAGGACGGCACGGTGATCGGCTCGGGGTCCGGCTTCGAGGTCCCCGTGGTGTCGAACGACGAAGACTGGGAGCAGTGGGAGGGCTCGCTGGTCATCCTGATGGGGGTCACGGTGGTGGGAGACTCGGACTGGTCCGCCTACGGCGATCTCGACCTCGAAAACGGGCTCGTGCTGGACGACTGGATCGCGGGCCCCGGGGTGATCCTGCACCCGGGCGTGGGGACGACCTTGGAGCAGGTCGCCGGAGTCATCCACTACGCCTTCGGAACCTACCGTATTGCCCCGATCAGCAACGACGACCTGGTGTACTAGCCGATGGTCGCGGGCTGGACGCGGAGAACGCACGCGAGCGGGGTCGGAGCGACGCTGTTGCGAGGGCTTGCGACGACGGCCCTTGGGATCGCGCTGGGAGTTCCGCTGGCCGGGGCCGCGGGCTGCGACGCCCCCCGGGACCTGGACCTGGAGCGGCGCATCGCGGAGGAGCTCGCCCGGCGAGAGGCAGCGAAGTCGGCCTCGTCCAAGGGGGACGCCCCGTCCCGACCCAGCGCCGGTGGGGCCCGGCGCGCGGCCCAAGGGAGCAGCACGCCGCCGGCCAAGGGGAGCGTGGAGCTGCGCAGCTATAGCGACCAGGAGATCGCCAAGTATCTCGCGGCGGTCCCAGGTCAAGGGCCCGTGCTGCACATGACACTCGAGACGGCAGAGGGGCCCATCCGGTGCACCTTGGATCGGGACCACGCGCCGCAGACGGTGGCGAACCTCGTGGCCTTGGCCACGGGCCAGCTCCCCTGGCGGGATCCGGACACCGGAGAGGTGGAGCGAGGCCGGTTCTACGACGGCCTCACGTTTCACCGAGCCATCGAGGGGTTCATCCTCCAGACGGGGAACCCGGCGGCGAGCGCGGGGGCGGGCGGTCCCGGCTGGACCATCCCCCGGGAACCGGGCACGCCCGGCGCCTTCGACAAGCCGGGGACCCTGGCTATGGTGGACGCGGGGGAGGACTCCCACGGGAGTCAGTTCTTCCTGACCCTCAAGCCGGCCAAGCACCTGGTGGGGAAGTACACGCCCTTTGGGCGCTGCCGGGATCTGGGCCTGGCTCGCAAGCTCGCGGCGCGCCCCAAGAAGCCCGCGCCCCCGGGGAAGTCGGCCTCGCACCCGGTGACGCCGGTGGAGCTCGAACGGATCACGCTGTCCTGGGGGCCGCCGGGCTGAGTCGGACGTAGCCCGCGCGACGCTGGGCCGCTCTCGGCTCAGCGCTCGGCGTCCGCTCCCTGGGCCTCCTCCTCGGGTTGCTCGTTGAGGGGAGCGTCGGCTTCGTCTCGGGGTGCGGGGGCGGTGTGGGGGTTGTCGGCCTGGGCGCCGGGGTCCTCGTCGTCCCCTGGGAGGGCGCGGATGACGGCGTCCACGGCGGCCAGGATCCCCTCGCGGAGGGCGGAGGCGGGGGCCATCCCGCTCGCGCCCTCAGCGCCGTCCTCGCCCTTCGTGAAGGCGCCGAGGACGTTGTCCACGGCGCGCAGCACGCCCTTGCGCAGGGCTCGGGCGCGCGGGGAGTTCGCCGTGACGTCCTCGACCTCGTCGCCCTTGCGGACGCGCACGCGGACCTTGGCGTCGGGGCGAACGGCCTGGTCGTTGGGGATGAAGCGCACCTCGGTGCGGATCTCGAAGCTGAGGGAGGTGAGCACCTTCTGGAGCTCCCCGCCGAGGTCGAGGTTCTCCAAGAACTTGCGGATCTGGAGGCCCACCATGCGGACGATCTCGTCCTTGCCGGCGTCCACCTGGCGCATGACGTAGCCCAGGAGCTCCTTGGGGAAGGCGTCGACGAGGGCCGCGCGGAGGCCATCGTCCCCTGGGATGACCGACCGGATCGTCCCCGAGATGACCTTCTTCAAGCCGTCGGACACGCCCCGCGCGAACCCCTCGTGGCCCTCCTCCTCCTCGCGGTCGTCCCCCGGCTCGCGCGCCTTGGTGTCGTCGCTCATGGTTCCCCCTTGGGTGGCGTCCTGCCCCAAACAGTGGGCCGCCCTCGGAGCGAATGCAACAACCCAGATCGGCCCCCCACCCTGCGGGCTCGGTTCGTGGTTGACCCACCGGGGGCCCCTCCCTATAGTGCCGCCCTCTTACGCCGGGGGGCCCCTTTCAGGCCACCGGTACACCAGGCACGCGAGCGGGTTGTGGTTGGCCCCGCGGCCGCGCTTCGTGCCCTGTCACTGAGCCTCCATGTCGCACCCTCTGCTCATCGCGATCCGAGAGATCCCCGACGCGGGTCACCGCGTGGAGGTGGATCTCCCCGCGGCTTCGCTGGCGCACGCGCTGCTCCCAGCCTACGAGGCCGATGGGCCAGCGCACGTCCAGCTCGACGTCCGTCGCGTGGGGAGCTCGGTGTCGGTCGTAGGGGAGCTCCGGTGGACGCTGCGCTTCGCCTGTAGCCGAACCGGCGAGCCCGGCAAGGTGACCTTGGAGGTCCCCGTGCGCGAGCTCGTGGAGCCCGCGAGCGCCTCGCACGTGAGCCTGGAGGGCGGTGTCGACACCGAACTCGCGGACCTCGACGAGCCCTACGTGCACGACGGGGAGGCCCTGGACCTCGAGACCCTGGTGAACGAGAAGCTCGTCCTGGCCCAGGACCCTTACCCTGTCATAGACTCCGCCGCCCCCGCGGGTGGCCCCGCTTGGAGCTCCTCGACCGACGAGGTAGATCCCCGCTGGGCCAAGCTCAAGCACATCGAGCTGGGCTGAGCGAGCCCCCTCCCCATCGCAACCCGTTCCGAACCACGGAGAGACCCATGGCTGTCCCCCAGCGACGCAAGAGCAAGGCGAAGAAGAACTCCCGCCGGGCTCAGCACGACAAGACGACGCTCCCCACGACCATCCAGTGCGAGAAGTGCGGCGCCGACATGCTCCCCCACACGATGTGCCCCTCGTGCGGCTCCTACAAGGACCGCGTGGTCATCGAGCCGGTCGTCTACGAGATCGAAGACGAGCTCGAAGCCTAGATGCGGCTGTCGGTAGGGAGTGACCACGCCGCCGTGGAGACGCGGCGCGCTGTCGTCGAGCACCTCCGCGCGGCCGGGCACGAGGTCCGCGAGGTGGGTCCCTCGCCCGGCGAGCGGGTCGACTACCCCGACCAGGCGCGCGCGGTGGCCGAGGACGTCGCCCGCGGGGCGTCTCAGCGGGGTGTGCTCATCTGCGGCACGGGCATCGGGATGTCCATCGCGGCGAACAAGGTCCCGGGGATCCGAGCTGCCTTGGTGCACGACGTCACGACGGCCCGCCTGGCGGCTCAGCACAACGACGCGAACGTCCTGTGCTTTGGGGGCCGCCTCGTGGCGGCGCCCCTGGGCCTGGAGCTCGTGGACGTGTGGCTCGCCACGCCCTTCGAGGAGCGCCACGCGCCTCGGCTCGCCAAGGTGCGCCGCATGGAGTCTCCAGGCGCCCCTTCGCCTCAGTCGCCGGGGGCCGGCTGATGCGTTGCCCCTTCTGCGGATCCCCGGATACGCGCGTGGTGGACTCCCGTGCGGCGCGGGAGGGGCGCAGCATCCGGCGACGGCGTCAGTGCTCCCAGTGCGACGAGCGCTTCACCACCTACGAGGTGGTGGAAGAGACGATGATCGACGTGGTCAAGAAGGACGGCTCCACGGAGCCCTTCGACCGCGAGAAGCTCCTGCGGAGCCTCCGCCTGGCCTGTCAAAAGCTGGACGTGGACCGCGACGAGCTCACCACCTTCACCGAGGGGCTAGAGGCCCGCTTGGCGGCGACGCCGCGGCGCACGATCGGCTCCGCCGAGGTGGGCGAGCGCGTGTTGGGGTTCCTCCTGGAGCTCAACCCCGTGGCCTACGTGCGCTACGCGTCCGTCTACCGCTCATTCTCGACGGTGGAGGAGTTCATGACGGAGCTCCGCAAGCTCCACGAGCGCGATCCCTGAGGAGATCCGCCGGGGCTGGCCGCGTGGGGCTCTCCTCCGACGAGCTCGGGCCCCCTCGCAACGCGTCCTCCGGGAGGAGGCTCGGTTTCATGAGCGACGAGCTGACGAAGTGGATGGAGCGAGCCCTGTCGCTGGCCGCGCGCGGGCGCTACACCACGCACCCCAACCCCAGGGTGGGGGCCGTGTTGGTGCGCGATGGCGCCGTGGTGGGGGAGGGGTTCCACGCCCGCGCGGGGGAACCTCACGCCGAGATCCACGCCCTCCGCGCGGCGGGGGAGCGCGCGCGCGGTGCGGACATGTACGTGACCCTCGAACCCTGTGACCACCGCGGTCGAACGGGCCCCTGCACCGAGGCCCTCATCGCGGCGGGGGTGAAGCGCGTCTTCGTGGCCGCCATCGACCCGAACCCCCGGGTCGCCGGGCGAGGGGTTCAGCGCCTCCGCGCGGCGGGGATCGAGGTGGTGACCGATGTCCTGGGCGACCGCGCGCACGCCCTGAACCGCGCCTTTGAGCGGTGGGTGACGACGGGGCTCCCGTGGGTGACGCTCAAGCTGGCCGCGTCGCTGGACGGGCGCATCGCCGCGCGCACGGGGGCGAGCCAGTGGATCACCGGCGAGGCATCCCGGGCGGCGGTGCACGTCCTGCGGGCCGAGCACGACGCGATCATGGTGGGCGTGGGGACGGCCTTGGCGGATGACCCGCGCCTCAACGTCCGCGGGGTGGAGCCGCTGGGGCCGGCTCTCCCGCCGCAGCAACCCGCGCGGGTCATCGTGGACTCTCGTTGCCGCCTGGAGCCGAGCGCCCGGGCCTTACAAAGCGCCCCCGAACGCGCCCGGGTCTTCGTCGCGGCCGCCCAGGCGCCCACGGAGCGGGTGGAGCGCCTCCGAGCGGCCGGCGCCGAGGTGCTCACACTGCCTGGGCCGGACGGCCGGGTGGACCTCCGCGCGCTTCTGGCGGCGCTGGGGGCGCGCGAGATCACCGCGGTCTTGGTGGAGGGGGGCGCGTCCTTGGCGGCGTCCCTCATCCGAGAGGACCTCGTCGATGAGCTCCAGGTGTTCTCCGCGCCGCTGCTCTTGGGCGGCGACGGGCTCGCCGCGGTGGGACCGTTGGGGGTCGACCACCCGGACTCCGCGCCTCGCTTCGCGGTTGACTCGGTGACGCCCCTGGGCGGAGATGTCCGCATCATCGCGCGTCCGGTGGGCCGAGCGGCCCCGGGTGAGGCGGTGGTGGAGCGGGGGGCTCGGTCCAGGGAGGGCTAGATGTTTACGGGGCTCATCCAGGACATAGGGCGCGTGGAGGCCCGCGAGGCGCGGTCTCAGGGCGCCGTCTTGCGCGTGAAAACCGCGCTGGACCTCGGGGAGATCGCCGTGGGCGACAGCGTGGCCGTGAACGGCGTGTGCCTTACCGTCGTCGCGCGAGACCCTACGTCGGGCCGGCTCGGGATGGACGTCAGCCGGGAGACGCTCGCGCGATCGAACCTCGGCTCGCTCGCCCCGGGCGCCGGGGTGAACCTGGAGCTGGCGCTGCGCCTGGGCGATCGGTTGGGCGGCCATATCGTTCAGGGGCACGTGGACGGGGTGGGGCACCTTCGTGGGCGGGAGCGGGTGGGCGATGGATGGGAGCTCACCTACGAGGTGCCCGACGAGCTCCTGGGCGCCGTGGTTCCCAAGGGGTCCATCGCCTTCGATGGGGTGAGCCTCACGGTGGCCCGCCTGGAGGGGGCGCGGGTGACGGTAGCCGTCATCCCCCACACGGGCGGTGAGACGACGCTCACGGACCGGCCGGTAGGCGCGTCGGTGAACGTTGAAACCGACATCCTGGGAAAGTATGTTCTCCGCGCGCTTGGCCGCCTGGGCGCGGAGGGAGCGGCGCCCAAGGGGGCGTCGGGCCTCACCGAAGACAAGCTCGCCGCGCTCGGCTTCCTCTAGCGCGCGGTGAGCGCCCAAGGGACACCCACCCCGGAAAAGGGACCGGATACGATGCGCCTGCCGCTGCACACGATGCGTCACGGGATGCTTCCGTCGCGCGCTCTCGCCCTCGCCCTCCCCGTCCTGGTCCTCGCGGCGTGTGGGGGGGATTCCTCCGACCCGAGCGGCGAGGGGAGCGTCGTGCCGCCGCCGAGCGAGGTCCTCACGGTCCAAGAGCGGGTGGACCTCGCGGACTTCTCGGCGTTGGGCGACCCTGACCTCGCGGCCATCGCGGCAGGCCTCACGCTCCACGCCGCGGGGCACGTGGAGGACTCCGCGGGGCGCACGGTGGACTGGGCGGAGGGGACGCGCACGGACGGGAGCGTAGCGACGGCGGTTCGCCACTGCGGGGACGAGGGCTGCGTAGTGGCGGAGCAGACCGCGAGCCGCGACGAGCTCACCTGGAAGGGGCTCGACGGCAAGCTGCTCGACCCGCGCCCGGTGGGGGTGCCCCCCCTGTTCAAGAACCTGGTGAGCCACGACATGGCCGACAAGACAACGCTCCAGGCCGCCTTGGCCGGCGCCGACGCGACCCTGGGGCTCACCGTGGACGAGGAGGCCCTGCCTGCTGCCGACTTCGCCCAGCGGCGGTTCCTGGCGCTCAACACGTTCGGGCCGGCCCTCGGCGTGGACCTCGCGCCGCTCTTGGATGCCGCGCAAGCCAGCGGGCGCTTCGACGGGTGGGAGGAGCTCCGTTATGCGCGGGAGGACGACGTGGTGAGCGCGCTGAGGGACCTGGACCTGGGCGACGCGCTGGTCTGGGTCACGCAGGCCGTGCGGGACGAAGCCATGAGCGGTGGCCGCGCCTGGCGCACGGTGGGCCTCACCGTGAACCAAGGCGGCTACGGCGACGCCACCATGGACCGGGACGCCCTCACCGAGGCGTGGGAGGCGAACCTCCTTTCCGGCCCGGGCTTGCTCTTCCTCGCGGCGTCCAACAGCTACAGCGACGGATCGGACCTCCAGCCGGACAATGGCAGCGTCTGGCGCCGGCTGGAGGGCTCTTTCCGCCTCCTTGTGGGGATCGAGGGCGATGCCCCGGCGCCCGCCATCATCGAGTCCGCCCGAGCGTTCTTGGCGGCCTGGTATGGCGACGGCGCTTCCCTCGCCGACGCCCTCGCGGCGGGCGACGTCCCCCTCGCCCCCACCGGGGCCAAGCTCCACGCCAACACCCAGGTGTTGGACGCACGCGCGCCGGCCTCCGACGCCGACCTCTGGACGGAGGTCCCGTGGCAGCCGTCGTCCATCCGCCTCACCGTTCACATCACGGCCATCCCCTACTGTCGCACGGGCGACGGCCCCATGCAGCCTGGCAAGGAGGACTTCGCCACGGCCTTCGCGGACATCACCTTCGACGGCGCCTCGTTCCAGGGGCACCGAGCCTCCAGCGACACCACGCTGCGCGGGTTCGTCACGGGCCTGGAGGTAGGAGACCGCCTCGCGGTGGAGTTCTTCGGGAACCTCAACAAGGCTCAGTTCCAGGACATTCACGGCTTCGGAGAGGGCCTCATCCAGCAGGTCATCACCGATGACCAGGGGCGGCTCGTCGTGTCCTTCGATGGTCCCGCGCACACCAGTGAGTACACGAACGACCAGGGGCAGACCTGCGTCCTCAAGGACCCGCAGATGACGTCGACCACGAGCGAGCTGAGCACGCTCGTGTTGACCCCGTGACTTCGCCCTACCTATAAAGCGGGCCGCGACGATGCTCGCCCCCCTCATCGGCACCCGCCGCCTCCCCTGGAGAAGCCCCATGCCACACACGTTCGAAGGTCACCTCAAGGCGCAAGGAGTGCGTTGGGCCCTGGTGGTCAGCCGCTTCAACAGCTTCATCACGGAGCGCCTCCTCGAGGGGGCCGTGGACACCCTCGTGCGCCACGGCGCCGAGCCGGAGCACCTCACCACGGTCCGCGCCCCGGGGGCCTTCGAACTCCCCCTGGTGTGTCAGCGCGTGGCACGCAGCGGGGCCTTCGACGCCGTCATCGCGCTGGGCGCCGTCATCCGTGGGGGGACACCGCACTTCGACTATGTCGCGGCAGAGGTCGCCAAGGGGATCGCGGCGATCTCCCTGGACACGGGCCTGCCCGTCACCTTCGGCGTCCTCACGACGGACACCATCGAGCAGGCCATCGAGCGCGCGGGATCCAAGGCGGGCAACAAGGGTGTAGAGGCCGCCATGGCCGCCATGGAGACGGTCGACCTGCTCCGGAGTCTGGACGCCGCTGTAGCGCCCCGCCAGGGGGAGGGCTGACCGTGGGCGCGCGCCGGAGAGGCCGCGAGCTCGCCCTCCAGACCCTCTACGCCCTGGAGTTTCCAGGGCATTCGGTGGACGAGGCCCTCGCGGACATGCGCGCTCGTGCCACGTCCAAACCCAGCGACGACGACCCGGACGACGCCCTCATCACGCGCGCCCCAGCGGAGGGCGTGCGGTTCGCGACGCGGCTCGTGGACGGGGTCATGTCCCGGCGCGGGAAGCTCGACGAGCTCATCGGGCAGTGCTCCACCAACTGGAAGGTCCCGCGCATGGCCCTCGTGGACCGCAACATCCTGCGCATGGCTACCTTCGAGCTCCTCCACTGCCCCGACATCCCGCCCAAGGTCGCGATCAACGAGGCCATCGAGATCGCCAAGCGGTACGGCTCCGCCGAATCGAGCGCCTTCGTGAACGGCATCTTGGATCGCGTCGCCACGCTCCCGCGCCAAGGGTCGTGACCCTCACCGTCTCTGCCTTCGAGCCCACCCTCCGTGCCCTCGACGAGCTGGGCGGGGATCTCCTCATCCTGTCCGCGGCAGCGGGTGAGCACCCCCTCCGGGGCCTCGCCGGCGTGGTCGACTGGCGCCTGCGGGGGGCCCTGAGCCGCTGGCTCAGCCGCGGCTTCGCCACCTGCACCTGGGGCGAGCGCGTGCTCTACCCCACACGTGGGCTCCTCCCCCAGCCCCGCCTCCTCCTGGCCGGCCTCGGTGCCAGCGTCGACCTCCGCCGGGACCGCGCCCTGGCCGTCGCCCGCGCGGCCCTCGAAGCCGCTGCGGCGCTGGGCGCCCATAACGTCGTCTGCGACCTCTTCGGGCTCGAACTCCTCCCGAGTCCGCTAGATCACACCGTGCCCCAGCTCCTAGGCCTCATCCATCGGCTGGCCCCGGTCGCGACTCTCCGCGTCGCGGCGCCCGCCAACCTCCACGAACTCGTAGGAGGGGCTCCGTGCCCCCCCCCAACTCGTCAGGAGGGCTCCGCGTTGCGCATGAGGGACAACCGCACCGTGTAGGGTTGACCATCACTGTCCGCACCCGTGTAGACGTGCGTCGCAGCCTTGACCAACCAGTCCCCGTCGAACCGCTTCGTGAACCCATCCAGCTCCACGAGCGAGCCAGCCCCAACCTTGGGCGTCCCCTCGACGACGATCTCGGCCTGCATGTACTCCCAGGACAGCGCCTGGAAGATGGACTTCGCGAGCTCCTCCGCCTCCGCCTTGTCCTGCACAGGGCGGTCTACGATCGTCAGCACGGGCCCAGCCGACGCGCTCCCGTAGTGCCCCTTGCTCGCCACCTCATGCCCGGGGGTACCGTTGGATGGGACCTTCACCTCCAGCTTGTCACAGCGCCCCACGAAGGCCTTCTTGTCCTTGGAGCTCCAGCCCCGCACCTCCACGGCGCTCACCTGCTTCACGCTCGACATGTTGAAATCCACCGACAGCGGGTACCGGTACTTCGGGTCCGTCCCTTCCCGCTTGTCACGACAGATCACCAACACCGCCGAGCCTGACCCGTCCACGGGCTTGAACCCGACCTCTTTGGGGTTGTCCGCCGTGCCCCCAGCGCGCGTCTGCCCGGCCCCCCCAAGCGACTGCAAGAACTCGAAGTCGTTGCTCTCCACCTGCGAGACATAGGAAACCTTCGCGCTCCCCCCCCCGGTCGACGCGCTCAGCGCGTTGGACCCCGCACTCTTTCGCCCACCCGACTTCTTCACGACGTCGCCCGCCACGTCACCGGGCTTCTTCGTCGCCTGATGCCCATCACCGAAGGTGCGCGACGAGGTCCCCCGGGTCAGCCGGTGACTGTAGTCGTACCCCCCCACCGAGACGCGCATGTCTCCATCCGCGAAGCCGGGCTCCACGTAGGACACCTCCCCCACCAGCAGCGGCGCCGAATCTTCGTAGCCGATGCCGATCTCCACCTCGGCTCCGACCTTGATCTTGTCGATGATCTGAAAATCCTTCGACTGCTGCTTACCCGTCTTCATCGTCTGCAGGTCGATGGAGAACGAGGCTGGGCTATCCATCCGTTGATCGACCTGAACCCGCATGACCCGGTGGCCCCACTTCAGGTCCTTCCCATCGATGGAATCACTCCCGTCAAACTTGACGGAGACGGTCACCGTCTCTTTCGAAGCCATGTCGTGCTCCTAACTGTGCGCTGCCGCTGCCTACAGGCGGTCTCTAGAGGATGGGCGGTACAAGCAGCTTCATCCCGGGCTCGAGCCCCATGGGATCGGCCAGCCCGTTCGCGGTGGCGATGCGTCTCCACTCCCGATGGTCGTCATACTCGGCCGCTGCGATGCCCTGCAGCGTGTCGCCCCGCCGCACCGTGTACACCTTGGCGTGGTCGGGCGACTGCTTGGACTTCTTCCCCTCCTGGGAATCCGTATCCCAAGTCTGCACCATCCCGAGCTGCACCTCCGCCCGCACCGGCGTGCCGTTCGGGAGGAACATGGTGTAGTTCACGTCCAGGGACTTCACGTAGAAGTTGTACGTCGTGTCCCACGTGCTCTTGTTGAACTCGCCCCAAACGAACTGCACGACCGGTGGCGTGTGCGTGATCTCGTGATAGATGAGCAGCGCCTCCAGCCGATCGATGTACTCCGAACGGACGCTCTTGCGCGACTCGTACGTATCGAAGATGAGCTTGTCGAAGGACAGCTCCACCGGGTCGCTGTTCGCAGCCCGCGTCTCCTTCACGTTGTTCGACGTCGTCTCCGTCGTCTCCACCTTCACCGTGCGCTTGACCCGCAGCGACGTGGGGTTCAGGAACAGCGGGATCGTCCACAGCTTGAGCCCGCCAGGCTCCGTGTAGACGTGCAACTCCGCCTTCGTCAGCGACACCCCAGAACCCGACAGCTTGCCGAAGCTGAGCGCGCTCCCTGTCACCTTCTCCGCAAGATCCATCAGGCCCATTTGCCTCTCCTTTCTTTCTCACGCTGCAGGAGCCGCGCGACTCGATCCGCCATCTCGATAGCCAGCTTCTTCATCGCCGCCTTGGAGAGAGTGGGCTGCCCCCCTCCCCCCTCGGCGCCCTTGTTGCCACCCGTCCCACCAGACTGCGGCGGCGCGCTCCCCGACCCCTCGGCCGGGGCGTTCCTGGGCTCCAACAGCGCGCTCTGCGCGACTGCCTTCACCGCCGGCGCGACGTAGGGGAGCGACACCCGGGACGGTCCCAGCTCTCGCACCGCCGCCGCCGCGAGCTGCCCGTAGTCCACACTCGCCGCCGGCGTCGCCGTCGAGCCGGTCTCCACGTACCGCCAGTCCACGGAACGCATGGCCGCCGACGCCCCCATCCCGGAGCTCCCCCCGCTGGAGGTCGACGCGGGCTGCGCGCTCCGCAGCAACCTCCGGAGACCGCTCTTGTCCTGCCGGGGGCTCTCGCTCGCTCCCCCGCTCGCGGGGCTCACCAGATCCGCCCCGCCTACGGGCGACTCACTCGCCACGCGCGACCGGCGGCCACCCTGGCTCGTCCGCGCCCACGCGCCGCCCGCACCGCCCCGGTCCACACCGAAGGCGCTGTCGAACGCGGTCCGCTCGCCACCGAGCCCCAGGTCGAACCCGCTCCGCGTCCCGTCCACGCGGCCCAGCCACGCGAACGCGAAGTCCGCGGAGTCCGCCCGACCGAAGACCGACGTCCTCTCCTTGCGTCCCAGCCGCGCCAACAGGCGGCCCAACCGGCCCTCGCTGCCCCGGCGACGCCTCGCGCCCCCAAGCCCAAGGAACTCGCGCGCCATGGCAGGCCCGCTCACGGTGTCCACCCGCAGAGCGTCGCGCCGGCGCCCCGCGACCGCCGCGGCCCCATCGCCATCCGTCGCCGCAGACCGGAACGCCCCACCGGTGGCGACCGCCCCAGAGGAGGCCCCAGCCCGCTGGTCCAGCGGCTCCCCCTGGATCGCGGCCAACACGCCCGGCCCCCCAAGCCGCGCCAAACGGCTCGACCGGCTCGCCGGCGCGTCCGCCCCGACGAGCCCCCGGAGGACCTTCTCGGGGGCGAAGACACCGGCCAACGTCGGGTCGAGCCCCCCGCTCCCCCCGGCGGGCATCGTCGCCGCGCCCTCGCGGCGCCCCAGCCGACTACCGTCCGGGCTGGCCACGACCGACGAGGCCTGCGCACGCCGCCCCACGCCGGAGTCCGTGACCGCGCCGAGGGCCGCCCCAAGGCGCTCCTCCAAGCCCCGCGCACCATCGCTGCTGCCAAGGTCCACGAGCCCAAGCTCAGCGAACACCTGCGCGTAGCCCCGTCGCCGCTCGCTCGGAGCCGCCTCCGGCCCAAGGCCCAAGGCCTCGGCCCGCGCCAGCACCCGCTGCCGCACACCGCGCGGCAGCACCGCCTCGGCCGCGTCCAGCGCGCGCTCGTCCGCGCCAGCGAAGGACAGGAGATCCATCAAGAGCCAGTCCCCAAGCCCGCCGCTCCATCGCGCGCCGCGCCCTGGGGCCCCATCCCCCGCCGTCCCCTCTCCGGCCGACGTCAAGGTCGCCTTGAGCGGCGAGACGCCAAGCGCTCCGAAGTAGGCGTCTTGGCCACGCCTGAGCAGCGACGACCGCTCGGCCGTGGCCCCCACCGCGTCCTGGACAGCCGCCCTCGGCGAACCGTCCGCCCCCACCACCGACGTCGCCTCACCGCCCGCGAGGACCCTCGCGAGGTTGCTCGACAAGCGCCGGGCTGCCTGCTCACGCCGCCCGGAAAGGCGCTGCCCCCCCGTCGCCGTCGTGGAGGGCGCCGCCACCGCGCTCCGCCTACCCTCAGCCGCCCCCGTCTCCGCGGGGCCCGCGCCGACCTCCGCGACCGCGGGCCGTCCTGCGCTCGGTGCCACACCAGCCGCGGCCTCGGCCCCACCCGGCTCCGAGAGGCGCAGCACCTCGAGCTCCGCCTCGCCCCACCCGGCACGCCGCAGGTACGCGGCGGCCGCGCGGCGCCCCGCGGGGCTCAACGAACCGAGCTGGCTCACCCCCGCGGCGAGCTCCGCTCCACCCACGCCTGGCGCCATCAACCGCACGTCGCGCAACGCCACGGCCTCCAACCGCCGGGCCAGGGGCGGCGTGAGCGGCGCGTCCTGCGCTCCCTCTCCCACACCACTCCGCCGGAGGACCTCCGCCAAGGTGCCCTTGGCCCCGAGCAACGCCACCGCCGCCCGCGCCTCCCGACCGGTCACTACGGGCCGGAGCAGGGCCCGGCGCGCGCTCGCGGCTACGCCCCAGGCACGACCGGGCGCCCCAGGCGCCTTGCCCCGCCCCGCCGTGGACGTCAACGGGGCGAGATCGCGCCCCATCTCCGCCCACGCCCTCGGCTCGGACCCAGCGACCCGCGCCACCACAGGCTCGCCACCCACCGCTCGGCGCTGGGGCCTCGTCGTCGACCGACCCGACGCCGCGGCGTGCCGGGGGCCCGTCGAGGAGCGTTCCGCGCTCCGCGCGCTCCCATCGCCCCCGTCGGCCACCCCGCCCTGGAGCTGCACCACGACGCCCGCCACGTCGGCCGCATCCAGGGCACCATACGCGCCAACCGTGACGCCCCGGGCGACCCGCTCCGACCACAGGTGCCAGCCCTCGGCGCCCGGCTCGGACCGCATCCCAGCCCACGCCGCCAACGCCTCACCGAGCCCCGCCGCCGTCACGACCCCGCGCGTACGCAGCAGCCCCTGCGTCGGCGACGCGCCTCCCGGCGCACGTTCAACAACACCACGGGAACCAGCGCCTAGCGCGTCTACCGAGACGCGCCCCTCCGCTCCCAGCGGCAAGGGGACGCCGCGCCCGTCCGAGGCCGAAAGCATCTCTCCCGCGCCCTCGCCCAGCCGCTCGCCACCGCTGCCTCCGCCTGCCGCTCGGTCCCCCAAGGACGTGTCGAGCGACCGCAGCGTTTGCCGCTGCAGCGCCCGCGCCCCCGTCCCAGCAGAAGCAAGCAACGCCACGGTGGCCGGGACCATCGTCGCCGGACGGCCGGCCGGGACCGCGCTCAGAGGCAAGGCTGGACGACCTTGCCCACGCGTGCCCCCCGCCCTCGCCAGCGCCGGAACCGCCTCGCCACCTTCCGAGTGCTGGAGGACCACCCAGGCCACGCCGTCGAGGGGCTCACTCGCGCCCGCGAAACCCCACTCCCGCGCCGCGGTCTCGCGGCCCCGCGCCACGACGGGCTGGAACCCCTCGCCACCCACGCGCGGCGCAGCGTGCCTCGTCGCCACGGAGCCGGCCAGCAGCTCCTGCCTCGTGAGCGTAGCAGCCAGGGGCAGCACCGGCCCCTGGTCCTCTGCAACCCAAGCCCCGGCCGCCCAACTCGGCACGGCCATGCCCTCGGGAACGGCGTCAGCCCAACCCGATGCCACGAGGACGCTCGGCGGCCCGACCGCGGAGGTCTCGGCACCCACCGCGCCCGACATGGACTGGAGCGCCGGCTCCGCGAACCGCGCCACAGCACCGTCGGACGCACCCTCTCCCGTCGCCACCCGCCTCGCCAGATCGCGCTGGACTCGCGGAGCCGCGGGCGCGCCCCCTTCCTGCCTCGCCCTGCCTCTCCCCTCGCGCCGAGCTCCCGACGAAGCCGCAGCCGAGCGCGCAACCCCTGCCAGCATGGGGACCTGCCGAGCCGCGAGGGAGAGCGGCAACGTCCAGAGCGTTGGCGCCGAGACCGAAGCCCGGTGCTGCCGTGGCCTGGGCGCTCCCGCCACGTCACGCACCACCTCGGGCACCAATCGACCAAGTCGACCGCGACCGCCCCGGTCAGGACCCAACCCGTCGGCGTGTGGCCGGACATTGTCCCGGGTCCAGGAGCGCACCGAGGGGCCCCCAAGCGGCGTGATGTCGTCGAGCCGGATCGTCCCTGGCGCGCTCCCTCGGACGGGTCGCGAGGCGCTCCCCGCGCGAGCCGTGGCAGGAGCCGACGGACGCGGCGAACGCGCCGAAAGCTGGCCGCTTGGCGGTGCGCCGACGGCCCCCGCGGCCCGAGCGACGGTGACCGGCGCTCGGGAGCTCCCCGGGGAACTCGTCGCCTCGTCCCACGGTTGCTCCGGGGTGAGGGTCAGGAAGTCCCCCTCCACGGCGTCGAAGAACGAGAAGTACTGCGCCCGCGACGCCCCCTGAGGCGCACCCCACGAAGACTGGGCGTCGGCCCCCAACCCCAGCGTCCGCCCCGTGCGGGCCGCGGACAGGGCGAAAGCACCGGCGCGGGCCGGCCTCACGGAGAGAGCCTCGTCCGCCAGCGACAGCGCCGCCTGCAGGGCGGGCGTCCGGCGGTCCACGACGAGGCTGTCCAGCCTCAAGCCCGGAGCCCCCGCCCGCTCAACCCGCCGGCCGACACGCCGTCCGGCGGAGCCGACGTGGCGCGTGGCGGCGGGAGCCGCCCCCCCCGAAACCTCCGCCATGCGCGACACGGAGGCTGTCGAGCCCCCCCCCGTGAGCTCCGAAGCGTGGGTCGCGGTACCGACCTGGTCGGAGACTCTGAGCCCACCTGCGGCGAGCGCCCGGGCCACGTCGGTGTGCACGGTCGATCCGTCGGGCCAAGCCAAGAGCTCCTGCTGCGCCGGCCGCAGCGCCTGGCCGCTCCGCGTCGCCCGGGCTGCGCGGGCGCGCCGCGCGCCGGCCCGATGCTGCATCCGTCGACGCCCGAAGAGCGATCCGCGCCGCGCCGGCCGTCGGGCGGGGGGCTCCGCGTTCGCGTAGGCGAAGCCCTCCTCATCGTCGAACAACGCCACCGTCTCGCGCGGCCCCGCGTCCAGGCCCGAATAGCCCTCCCGAGCCCCAGCGGCGAGCGCCCAGTAGCTCGCCCACGCGCCGTCGTCGTAGTCGGCGCCGAGCCCCATCCCCTCGGTCCAGCGGGTGCCGGTCGATGCGCTCAGCCGGCCGGTGAGGTGGCTGGCCCACTCACCCGGCCGCGCCGTGCCGGCCGGAGGCCGCTCCAACCCGTGAAGATGCCGGGAGAAAAGCGACGCCGTGAAGGCCCCTAGGGCCGTGAGATCACGCGCCTCGTCGGGCGTGGGGGTCACGCCGCCGGCGAGCAGGCTGACAATGGGATGGCTCGAGTCCATGACGTGCGCTCCGAGCGGGTGCGAGACTCCCGACGACTAGAAGAGGCTGGCGGCGGCGTTCACGCCAAAGGACGCGCCTGTCTGGGCGGCCACCGCGACGGTGTCTCCGGCTACGAACTCAAAGTACTCGTAGCGGATCTCGATCTCCTCAAAGGCGATGGTGCCCTTGGACATGGAGTCGAAGCTCGGCCCGGTAAAGCTCACGGGAAAGGCGTTGTATATCTCGAAGCTCCCCACATCCACGGCGTTGTCGTTGAGCACGTGGAGCCCGATGGTCGTGCGCGAGAACGGCGCTGGATCGTGCACCTGACGCATCCAGGCGTAGAAGTCGCTGTTCGCGCCGAACCAGCCACGCTTGATCTTCAAGGGCTCGAACTTCATCCCCTTGATGAGGAAGCGCTCGTGCATGTTGAGGCCGCCTTCTCGGACCGGGGTGACCTCCGTGGTGCACTTGAGCCCCGAGACCTCCTTGAAGTGAACGGAGCGGATCCCGTCGATGCTCAAGACGTAGTTGTAAGGGACATCGGGATCGCTGCGCGAGAGCGAGTTCACCGTGCCGCCGACTCCACTGATGCCCCCGATGGCGGAGGTCAACTGCGCCCCGAAGGCGCCAGAGAGCTTCATCCCTGCCTGCGCCCCGGAGATCCCCTTGAGCCCACCCATCGCCTTCGACGCTATGCCCGCCATGACCTCACTCCTGTTCGTTCCGCTCGACCCTGATTCTTCCTACGCCCCGCCGCCGCACCGCGACCCGTGCTCGTTCGTGCCCGGTGGGGCTCAGACCTTTGTGGTCTTCAGACCCCACCTGAGACGAATGTCCCCGGTAGACCCACCCGCCGTCAAGCCCCGTCCTCTCTGCGCTCCGCATCAGCCTCGGCCCGGAACACGATGAACTCAGCGGGCCGCACGGGGGCGACACCGCATTCGAGGACGACCTGGCCCACGTCCCGGCTCTCCGGGGGGTTGGTCTCACCATCACACTTAACAAAGAACGCTTCCTCGGGGCTCCGGCCTTGGAAGTAGCCGCTGTTGTAGAGGTCCATGAGGAAGCCCGTCACCTGCCTGGTGAGGGCCTTCCACAAGAACGGCCCGTTGGTCTCGAACACGGCCCACTGCAAGCCTCGTTCCACGCTGTCGATGACCGCGTTCATGACGCGGCGAACGGGCACGTACCTCCACTGTGGGTCGTTGGAGGTCGTGCGCGCTCCCCAGACGCGGATGCCTCGGCGGGGGAAGGAGCGGATGCAGTTGACGCCGGCTTCGTTCATGAGCGCGAGGTCGGCGTCGGTGAGCGCACGCCCCAAGTCCACGGCACCCTCGATGACCTCGTTGGCGGGCGCCCGGAAAGGCCCCTGCTCGGTGTCGCAGCGGGCGTAGATCCCCGCGACGTGCCCAGAGGGGGGCACGAGGCGCTGGCGTCCGCGAGACTCCACCTGGATCCACGGATAGTAAAAGGCCGCGTAGGCCGAGTCGAACATGAGGCGCCACTGCCCCGCCCGCCGGTGGTCCTTGGGATCGGGGAAGTCCAGGATGGCGAAGCGCGTCTTCATGTGCTCGCACTGCGAGATCATCGCGTCCTGGACGACCTGCACGTCCTTCTCCGTCCGGAACCCGCTGCTGTGCTCCAGCGCCCACATGAGGTCGGGTGCGACGAGGAGGTCCACCTCGTCCACGGCCTCCAGCGCGGCCAACCCGAAGCGCTCACCCGGCCCGATGTTGGCCCCAATGAAGTCCTCGGGGGTGACGGTGAACAGCCCGTCGGAGCCGCCGCTCAGCGTGGTCTCCGGGAGGTCCACCGGGTAGTTCTCCGGCGGCGGCGTCTCGGTCCGCAGGTCCTGGACGGCCAAGAGCCGAGAGCGAGCGCCCACCACCCGGACAAAGTAGTTCTCCGCCAACGGCGACATGGAGAGGTTGCGGAAACGCTCGCGCTCTCCCCGCCACTGCGCGGAGATGGTGAACTCCACGGGCTCGATGTAGGTGGGAGCCCCTGACTTGAACCCCTCGTCGAGGGGCTTCGACCAACTCACGGTCTTCCCGCTCAGGTCCGAGATGACCCGATAGACGGCCCTCGCGCTGTCGCGGATCCGGATGATGGCGCCACGCGCGAGCCCCAACGTGCTTTTGATAACCGCGGACGTGTCGCCGGGGTTGAGGTCCAGGGTGAGGAAGGTCGAGACCCGCGGCTCTTGCCTCGTCACCGCTACGCGGACCCCGTTGCCCCACACCCCCTCGCTGGCGGCCCGAAGGACGATCGTGGGCTTTCCTGCCCCATCCGCGAGCCGGACGAACGCGGCACGCGCGGTCTCCTCCCTGCGACGCGCCACGAGGTGCGCCACCCGGAGGACCCACGCCGTAGTCCCTCCATTCGAGAAGTAGCCGCGGACGGCGGCTGCGAGGAAGGTCTCCGCCTCCAGCTCTCCGTAGACGTCCGTAAACTCCTCGAAGCTGCCGATCCGGCGCGGCTCGTTCGCCGGCCCCCGCTCCGCGAGCCCGATGAACCCGGCCACGCCGGTCGGTCCCAGACTGATGGGGGTGAAGCGCCGCTCTTCCGTGCCAGCGTAGACCCCGGGTGCTCGTGGCGTGCTCACCTAGCTTCTCCCTCGCTGCTGTTGTCGTCCCACGGCCGCCGGCACCGCGGCGCCGGCCTATGACTTGCGAGACTTGTTGATCTCCTTGTTGATCTCGGAGATCTCGCGCACCCAGATCTGCCGCTCCCGATGCTCCATGGCGAAGATGTCGTCGATGGACCAATGGAAGTGGTAAGCAATGTACGCTACCTCCTGGTAGATGCGCTCCAGGGGGTAGCTTACGATTCCCCCAGCTCGGCCCCCAGGTCTACCTCGAAGTCGTGGCCACAAGCCGGGCACTTCACCTTCACCGCCGAAGTCCCCTCTTCGTTGATGCGGCGATAGAAGTCCTGCAAGTACGCGAGGTCCGTCGAGAACATCCCCTCGATGACCGACGGGTTCACGGACTTGATGTCGCCCAGCTTCGTGATGACCCGGCTCAGGAGGATGATCACGAGGTACGCGCGGTTGTTCTGCACCCGGTAGTCCTGCAACGGCAGGATCTCGTCCTTCGCCGTCGCGAGGCGCATCACACCCTTCTTGTGAACGTTCCCATCCTTGTCCACGAAGCCCTTGGGCAGGGTGAACTCAAACTCTGTCTTGAACGCCATGCTGTCGCTCTTGTTGGTGAGAGGGAGGAGACCCCAAGGCCAGGTCGCGACCCAGGGGCAAGTACCAGGCGAAGGGCCGGGGAGGGCCCCCCAAAAAAAAGCAGCGAGGTCAAGCCACCAAGAGCCCCTGGCGCCTCGGCCCCGCCACCTGCCACCGGCTTCCTACGACCCACGAGCGCGCTCGCCCACGAGGCTGGTTCGCCCCCCAGCGCGCGGCTCTGTGGCGACGGCGGAAGCGCTCGCCCTGCCCACGGGAGGCAGAGCGAGCGTTCGCGGTGCTACTCGCTGACGTCGCCGCCGGTCGGCATCTGGCCGATGCGGAAGATCACGAACTCGGCCGGCTTCACCGGGCACATGCCGATCTCGCAGACCAACTGCCCGGCGTCGATGACCTCCGGCGGGTTCGTCTCGTCATCGCACTTGACGTAGAACGCCTCCTCGGGGGTCTTGCCGAACAGGGCGCCCTGGCGCCACAGGCGCATCAGGAACGCGGAGATGTCACGGGTGATGCGCTTCCACAGGCGCTGGTCGTTGGGCTCGAAGACGGCCCACTGGGTCCCCAGCTCGATGGACTGCTCCACCATGTTGAAGAGCCGGCGCACGTTGATGTAGCGCCAGCTCGCGTCCGACGAGATGGTGCGAGCGCCCCACACGCGGATGCCGCGGTTCGTGAAGGTGCGAATGCAGTTGATCCCCTTGGGGTTCAGGATGTCCTGCTCGCCCTTGGTGATGTTGTAGCGGAGCCCCAGCGCGCCGCGCACGAGCTCGTTGGCGGGCGCCTTGTGCACACCGCGCTCGCCATCGCTGCGCGCGTAGATACCGGCCATGTAGCCCGACGGCGGCATGTAGACGTTGCCCTTGTAGGGATCGTAGACCTCGATCCACGGGAAGTAGTAGGCGCCGTACTTGGAGTCGCGCGGCTTCGGGAGCTTGTCCACGCCACCCTTCTCGATGACCTCCGGCGAATCGAGGATCGCGAAGCGGTAGCGCATGTTCTCGCAGTGCGACAGGACCGCGTCCTGGATGGCCGGATCGGTCTGACCGGGAGCGACCACGATGTTGATCTCGTCGACGTCCTCGAACGCCTTGAGACCCGTACGCGTGCCCGGGCCGTTGTCCGTGCCGATGTACAGAGCGGCCTTGGAGGCGACCTTCTTGTCGCCCTCCTCGCCCGTGCCCACGTTGAGCACGAAGCAGCGACCGCCGCCGTTGTTGAAGAAGCCGTAGACCGCGTGGGCCAGGTACTCACTGTGCTGGAAGTCACCGAAGTGCTTGGTGAACGTGCTCCAGTTGGTGCAGAAGATGGGCTCGTTGACGGGCCCCACCGTGGACTCGCCGATGAAGCCGACCGTGCTGGTGCCGACCATCTCGAGGGGCTTGGAGCCGCGGTCGACCTCTTCGACGTAGACGCCCGGGGACAGGTAGCTGGTTGCCATTCGTGGATCCTCCTAGGGGATTGCGTTGGTTGCACCCGATGCCCCGTCGCGGGGCTACGTTCATCAATGATTGCCGTTCGCCAAACCGTGGGAGGCGAGCCACCCCACAGCCCACTAGCCCGCGCCGGACACCGAGAGGTCCTTCGCCATGACGCGGCGGACCTCGGGGGACTTCCGGTCGGACTCGATGCGGAAGCGAACGAAGTAGAAGACGGCGGGCCGGAGCTCTTCGCTCAAGCTCCGCCAGAAGCTCAGGACGTCGTTGAAGTCCGCCTGTAGGTTCGGATAGACGTTGATCTTGTCATCCGGAACGAAGGACTCGCCGCGGAGCACATCACCCGTGAGGATGGGGTGCTCGGTCAGCGTCTTTACCGCGAGCCCCGTCAGGAGGTTCTCCTCGGCGGGGGAGTTCCCCCAGACGCTCAAGATGTAGTGAGCCAGCATGTGGACCGGGGCGTCCCGGTAGTACTCCACGACGCGGCCCTCCTTCGTGTACGACGACACGAGGGTCTGGGTCCGCTCGCGGTACCGCGAGTCGAACGCCAGATGGTACATATAGCAGTTCACCGTCGGGAGGTTCTTGATGTTGTCCTTCTTGGGCTTGTCGACGGAGATGTTCACCGTGGTGAACCCCGACGCCTTGAAGGACTCCTCAAGAAGCTGCTTGAGGGTCTCTCCGATGTCTTTGATGACTTCGAACTGACTCATCCAGATCCTATCCCGGCGCGCTCCCACCGACGACTTCTGCGTTATGCGGAAGCCGCCCGTACCGTGAGGAAGCGCTGGAACCTATAGCATGGCGAAAAGTTTGGTGTCAAACGCACGCAACACGCCGGAATCACTAGCAATCGCGTCGGCACCAGGGAACCTCCTCCGAGCGCATCGCAGACCGGCGTCGCGTGCAGAGCGGCCCGCCAAGACATAAACAATCACAATATGTTAGAAGTCAGGAAGTCCCCCGCCATTGGAAGAAGCCCCCGTCGTGACCTCCAAGGTGTAGACCGAGGCCCCTGAGTGAGCCTCGATCTGGAGGAACCACTTCCCCGCGGGGAGCTCGATTGGGCCCAAGGACTCGTGGCGCACACCGCGCGTGTGCTTCAGGCTCCGGGCCTGGCCCCCGCCCATCCCGCGGAGCCGGAGAGCCAGCCGCGCCTCGGGGTTGTCCCACCACACGTCGATGGTCACCTTGGCCGGCTGCGGGAGTTCGAACACCTTCCAGTCCGTCGAGTCCCCCTGGGAGGCAGAGACGCGATCGTCCACCGGCTCGTCGAGGGGGATCTCCACGGCCCCGCCGCGCATGGCGTCCTCTCCCGAACGCTCGTCGGCCCCTGGTCCACAGGCCGCGGTGCCCACCAACGCGGCGATGGCCAACGCGAGGGCCCACCGCGACGCCAACCCGCGCGCGCGAGCCTCCCGCTGACGGGGACCCGCCACGAAGGCACCCCGAACCTCGCCCCTACCCTGCGCTCTGGCCGCGGCCATCTCCATGCTCACCTCCTCACGTCGCCGCCAGCATCAAGCCCGCGTCCGAGTTGTACCCCCCAGGGAGACTTTTTGCGAACTGGGCTGACCCTGCCAGCATGAAGGTCCTGCCCTCGTCCCCTGCCACCCAGCGCGCCCCAGAGGATGGGCGGGGCCGTGAGGCCGCTCGGAGCCTCGTGGACACCTGCCTCCGCGGCGATCGCGGCGCGTAGGCCAGGCTCATCCAACGCTACGCGCGCCTCATCTACCACGTGATCAACCAGCGCCTCGGCCGACACGCCGCCACCCGCGAGGGGCTCGCCGACGACCTCTGCCACCGGACCTTCCTCGCGCTGTTCGAGCGGGAGCAACACCGGCTCCGCCAGTGGACCGGAACCTGCTCGCTGGCGACCTGGGTGATGCTGATCGCGTCCAGCGTAGCCATGGACGCGATCAGACGGCTCGGCAGGACCGTGCCCGTGGACCCGTCGGATCTCAACGATCGCCTCGCGAAGCATGCGCGAACGGGCAACCATGAGCCCGAAGCGCTGGAACGGCTGGTCCGAGCCGAGACGATCCGTGAGGTCCAGCGCGCCCTGGGGCAGCTCTCCACGTCCGACCGGGAGCTGCTCGGCGAGCTCGTGTCCCGAGGCGTGCCCGCGCGCTCCGTGGCCGCCCGACTGGGGGTCTCCACAAGAGCCGTTTACACACGCAAGACGGGCGCCCTCGCGCGGCTGCGCCGAGCGCTCGACCGCGCCTCTCAGAGAGGCTTCATAGCCTCGGAGGCCAGCCCTGCGAGTCGATTGGAGGGCCCCAACCGAGCAGGCCGCACAGCGTCCCCCTATCGGGCCAACGCCCCCGGCCGCACGTAGATCCGCAGGACGGGCACGCCCTCGACCCGGATCAGCTTCATGGGCCCCGCGACGCCGAGCGCCTCCCGGGTCTCGATGTCCACCTGCGCGAAGGACTTCTGGGGCTCCACGAGCGCCACGTCGGCCCCGCGAGCCCCGCGCTGAAAGCGCAGATCCGCGCGGAGGAGGCCCGCCCGCCGGTAGAAGTCGAACGCCTGGGTCGTACCGTTCTGGAAGTAGACCCGCGCCCCGGGCTTGGCGTGCTGGTTGAGCCACGGCAACGCCGCAGCGATCGTGTGCCCCCAGTACAACCGCATCATGCGGCGATCCGCCGCGCCCTGAACGCCCCCGGCGAACACGCGGTTGTAGTAGGCGGTCCCAAATGGCGCAAAGCGCACGGACGCCCAGGCGGGTGCCGCGAGCAGTCCGGCCGCGAGCGTCCACGTCGCCGCCCACCGCCACGGCGCGCTGCGAAGCGAGCCGAGCAACCACGCGGCGCCCGCCTCGAACGCCACGCCCGCGAACAGGAGCAGGAGCGGCATCCCCGTCATCCAGTGCTTCACGCCCCCGAAGATGGGCACGCTCGGGAGCGCGATGAGCAGGATGGGGATGAGCCCATTGAGCAGCGCAAACGAGATGGCGCGCTCGTGTGCCGTGGCCGGCGCGAGCCGCCCGAGCGCCCGCAACCCCCGCCCCCAGCGCCAGGGCCTCGTCGCGACGACGACCCCGGCCAGCATCAGGACCATCAGCCCCTCCGGCACGGTGTACCAAGTGAGGGCGAACGGTACCGAGAAGGGGAACGGAGGGACCTGGAGCGGCTGCCCGAAGTAGAGCGCCATGTAGTTCACGTGCTCCAGGTGGAACGAGAAGTAGTCGCTCAGGGCCACGAAGGGGTCCACCCAGAGGCGAGGCCAGAACACGAACAGCATGGTCAGAGCCACGGGCGGCATCGCCAGGAACGCGGTGGGTAGCCGAGGGAGGCGGATCCCCCCGGCGCGAGACAAGCGGATCTCCCCGCGTCCGCTCCACAGCCAGTGCAGGACCAGGGGCACGGGCAAGAAGAAGGCGTTGTGCTTGATGAGGATGGCGAGGCCCCAGGCGACGCCCGCCGCGAGGGCCCAGCGTCGGTCGGTAAGCGATCGCCAGTAGGCGTAGAGCACGGCCATGCTCGCCGCGACGATCCCCATGTCGAAAGCCGCGAGGTGGGCGTGGAAGAAGGGGCGCGGCAGGAACAGAAAGGCGAGCGCAGCGAACAACCCGACCCGCCACGACAAGAGCGCCTGCCCCAGCAAGAACGTCAGCATGACGACGAGCGCCCCGGAGAGCGCACCGATGGCCCGCATCGCCGTCGCCTCGTCGAACCAGCCGGCGGCCGTCAGGTCGCGGGCCTGGCAACGGGTCACGGTCGGGGGCTCCGACGCGCGGGGCGTGGACCGCCGGGAGCACAGCGCGCGGAGGTCCACGTCGGGCCGCACCGAGTCGACGGCGAGCTCAGCGGTGCCCCCCGCGCGGGCGCGCACGGTGCCCAAACCGACGCGACGGCGCGGGTCTGTGGGGCTCTCGTCGAGCCCCAGCGGCGCCAGGATCTCCACCTCGTGCCCCTCCGCGAACCCATCGGAGGGCCCCAGCCCAACCACGCGCACCGCGCTCCCCTCGCGCCTGGGCACCGTCAGCTCGCGGTCCTTGCGAGCCAGTGCCCGCCACGACTCCCCAAAGAGGAACTTCATGAGGGGGGGATGCTCGAAGTTGCCCCGCCAGGTCTTGAGCACCTCACCGCGCCCGAGGACCTCCCGCACGCCAGCGGCCTCATCGGCCTCCTCCAACCGCGTCAGCCAGTCCCGATAGGACTCGGCGTACTGGAAGTAGAAGGACTCGTCGCGCGTGTAGCCCATGCTCATCGTGGCGAGGAGCAGACCGAGCGAGGCGGCGAGCAGCGCAGACGCGATGAGGGCCGTGGGGCCTGGGCCGAGTCGGGGGCTCACGAGGCTGTCGTCAGGGGCAACATCACGCACGACTTAGACCACCCCGGGCCCGAGGCGCAACCGCCAAGGCCGCCCCGTCCTGCACGCCAAGGGGAGGGCACGGATCCGCCGGCCGACCGGTCACTGGTCGTAGGTGAGCGAGACCTGCGCCCCGGGGGAGAGCTCTATCCGCTTGGTCCAGACATCGGTGGCCGGGTCATCACAGGCGATCTCGTGGGCCCCCGCAGGCAAGAACACGCCCGCGTAGAAGGCCCGCCGCAAGGAGACCCCGTCCACCTTGCAAGGGACGCCCTCGGGCACGCCCGCCAGGGTCACGCGCCCAGCTTTGAGGACGGCGCGGACGCTGGAGTCGCGATCCTTCACGACCGTCACGCGCCCCCGCCAGGTCGTGACTCCCGCGCGCACGATGACCACGTAGCGCCCCTCGAAGACGGGCTGACGGTGGAGGGGGGTCAAACCGAGCCGCCGCCCGTTCGCGAAGACCTCGGCGCCCTCCAGGTTGGCCTCTACGGTCAGCCGCCCCTGCCATCGCATGACGGCCAGCGGCTTGGGCCCCGCGTCCGAGGTGTCCCCCGCGTCGCGTGCGACCGTGGCGCCCGCGTCGGCCATCGGAGCGGCCGGGACGGGCGGGGAGGTGGGCTGCCGCGACGCGGGCTGCGCGGGGACGGTGGCCGCACCGGCCGGAGATGGGAGGACCCCCGCGTTGGCCGGACTGGGCGCTACCCCAGGCTGCTTCGCCACGGCGACCTCCCCGGCGCCGTTCGTCCCCTCGGGCGGGCCACTGAGGCGAAGGCGAGGGGTCGGCGGAGCCGTGGCACCGGCGCCGGCGTCAGCCGACGCGGTCGTGCCCTGGGCTCGGAGCGTCGTCGGCGCCCCTGGGCTCCCGAGGCGCCGCCGGGGGCTCACGACGACCACCGACAGCTCCCCGGTGTCGGCCTCTCCCGCGTCGGCCTCTCCCGCGTCGGCCTCCTCGACGTCGGCGTTCTCGCCGGGTGGCTCCTCGGCGGCGGGGCTCCCCTGGGCGTCGCCCCTCTCGTCCGCCGCTACGACGGCTGCGGCCCCCCCTCCCTCATCGCCTGATAGCGCGGAGAAGAGCACGATAGCCAGCACCAACAGCGCCAAGCCCCCTCCCACACCCAGCAAGACGGACCGCCGCATCGCCTGCTGAGGCGCCTCCTCGGGGGTGCGCAAGAACCGGGCGCCGGCGACCCGGGTGGGGATCGCGTCGGGCCGTGAGGCGGCCACGAAGGATCCCTGCATGGACTCCGACGGGAGCTCGAACTCGTGGGAGACGGCAGGGCCCCAGACCGACGGGACGGCTTCCTCGGTGGGCTGCTCCTCCTCCCCTGCCGGAGCCTTGACCTCGCGCTGGAGTCGCTCGACGAAGGTAGCGTCCCGCGCCTGCCCCCGGCGCAGCGCCTTGACGAGCTCCCCGATGTCGCTCTGGCTGACGATGCGAGCGTATCGCTGGACGAACTCCTCGAGATCGCGCTGGAGGTCCCTCGCCCGGGCGTACCGCTGGTCACGGTCCTTGGCCAGCGCCCTCAGGATGATCCGCTCCAGGGCTGGGGGGAACCCCGGCACGAGCTCAGACGGCGGCTTCACGGGCTCGTTGACGATGGCGGAGACCGTGAGCAGGCCGTCGTCCTCCCCAAAGGGGCGCCGCCCGGTGGTCATCTCGTAGAGGGTGATCCCCAAGCTGAAGATGTCACTGCGACCATCGAGCTCCGCCGCCATGACCTGCTCGGGCGACATGTAGCAGAACTTCCCCTTCACCGCGCCGGCTTGCGTCTTCGTGCGGTTCGTCACCGCCTTGGCGATGCCGAAGTCGATGGTCTTCACGGCCCCGTTGTAGGACACGAGGATGTTGTCGGGGCTGATGTCGCGGTGGACGAGGTTGAAGGGCCTCCCGTCGGCGTCGGTGAAGTGGTGCGCGTAGTCGAGCCCCGCCGCCACGTGGCCGATGATGGTGGCCGCGTAGTGATAAGGGATGGACACCCCCAACCGAGCGGCCGCGTCCATGACGTCGATGAGCCCCTCGCCTTGGATGTACTCCATGGCGATGTAGTAGCGGCCTTGCTCCTCGCCGAGCTCGAAGATCTGGACGATGTTCGGATGCGACAGCCGAGACGTGAGCCGCGCCTCGTCCAAGAACATCTCGATGAAGGCTTCGTCCGCCGCGTACTGGGGCAAGATGCGCTTGACGATGAGGCGCTTCTCGAAGCCCGCCGGCCCCTGCTGGCGGGCCAAGAAGATCTCGGCCATCCCACCCACGGCGATGAGATCATCGAGCACGTACTTGCCAAACTGTTCAGCCACGCGACGCCCCCGGCGGTCCTCGGAGCCCCCCGGTTGGGGGCCCGCGCACGCTCCGCTCGGGAGACCGTGCGACGCGCTCCATTGTAGTGCCTCCCCTCGGCCCGACCAAGTGCCACGGCGCAGGCCGTGCGTACCCCAGGTGGTCAGCGCCGGGAGAGAAGCTGGCGCAGCGCCCTCCCCGTGTGGCTGGCCTGGACGCCAGCCACGGCCTCGGGCGGTCCCGTCGCCACCAGCTCCCCTCCCTCGGCGCCCCCTTCTGGCCCGAGATCCACCACCCAGTCCGCGGTCTTGATGATGTCGAGGTTGTGCTCGATGACGAGGACGGAGTTCCCGGCCTCCACCAGGCGCCCGAGCACGCCCAGGAGGACCTGCACGTCCGCGAAATGGAGCCCCGTGGAGGGTTCATCCAGAAGGTAGATCGTCCGCCCCGTCGCGACGCGAGCGAGCTCGCGCGAGAGCTTCACGCGCTGCGCCTCGCCACCCGAGAGGGTCGTGGAGGGTTGCCCGAGGCGGAGGTAGCCCAGCCCTACGTCCACGACGGTCTGGAGGATGCGCGCCAGCTTCCGGTGGTGCGCGAAGGCCTCCAGCGCCTCGTCGAAGGTCAGCTGGAGGGTCTCGGCGATGGTCCGCCCCCGGTAGCGCACGCGCAGGGTCGCGTCGTTGAAGCGGCGCCCCGCGCACGCCTCGCACGGCACGTACACGTCGGCGAGGAAGTGCATCTCCACCTTCACGGAGCCAGCCCCCGCGCACGCCTCGCATCGTCCCCCCTTTACGTTGAAGGAGAACCGCCCAGGCGCGTAGCCGAAGGCTTGGGCCTCCTTGGTGCTCGCATAGAGGCGGCGGATCTCATCGAAGGCCTTGGTGTACGTGGCGGGGTTCGAGCGCGGGGTCCGCCCGATCGGTTGCTGGTCGATGACGACGAGCTTGTCCAGTTGGTCAAGCCCGTGGATGGCGTCGTGGGCGCCGGGCTGGACGCGAGCCGCGTGTAGCGCCCGCGCCAGGGCGGGCCGGAGGATGTCATTGACGAGGGTCGACTTGCCCGCGCCGGAGACGCCCGTCACGGCGACGAGCACGCCCAGGGGCAGATCCACGTCCAAGCGCTTGAGGTTGTTGGCGCGAGCGCCCCGCACGCCCAGCCACCCCACGGGCACCCGTCGCACCGCGGGGACCTCGATGCGGCGAGCCCCGGAGAGGAACTGCCCGGTCACGGACTCGGGCTCGGCGCTCAGCGCCTCGACCGTACCCTGGGCCACGACCCGCCCGCCGTGGACCCCCGCCCCCGGCCCAAAGTCGATGAGGGCGTCCGCCGCCCGCATGGTCTCCTCGTCGTGCTCCACGACGACCACCGTGTTGCCCAAGTCGCGCAGCCGCCGCAGCGCGTCGATGAGGCGGCGGTTGTCCCGCGGGTGGAGCCCGATGGAGGGCTCGTCCAGCACGTAGACGACGCCGGACAGCTCCGTGCCGATCTGACTGGCGAGCCGGATCCGCTGGCTCTCTCCGCCGCTCAGGCTCCCCGCCGTGCGACCCAAGTCGAGGTAGCCGAGCCCAACGCCGTCGAGGAACTGGACGCGGGCTTGGATCTCGCGGAGCAGCTCGGCTCCGATCTGCTGGCGCGCGCCGGTGAGGGCGAGGTCCGCGAGGCGCCGCCGCAGCGTCCGGATGGGGAGCCGGACGAGGTCCGGGAGGGTCACGCCGTCGATGCGCACGTGCCGCGCCTCCTCGCGCAGCCTAGCGCCGTCACAGGACGTACAGGGGACGGGGACCATGTAGGACTCGTAGAGGTCCCGCATCTCGGCGCTGGAGGTCTCTCGCCATCTCCGCCGCAGGGTGGGGACGATCCCTTCGAAGGCCTTGCGCACGGTGCCCGATCGGTTGGCGTGGTCCACGCGGAACGAGATGGGGCCGTCGGAACCATGAAGAAGGGTCTGCCGCGCCTCCTCCGAGAGGTCTCGCCACGGAACATCCCGCGGGATCCCCAGCGCCTCGCAGACACCGGCCACGACCTCGCCGGTCCAAGAGCCAGCGCTCATCACCGCGTTCGACCACGGCTTGACCGCGCCCTCCGCGATCGTCTTGGCGGGGTCGGGGACGACGCGCTCCATGGACACGGCCATGGTCACGCCCAACCCGTGGCAGCGCGGGCACATCCCTTGGGGAGCGTTGAAGGAGAAGAGCTGGGGGCTCAGCTCCGGGAAGCTGCGATCGCACGCCGCGCAGTGGTTGCGCTCGGAGAACGAGAGCTCCGTCGCGACCGCGTGCGCGCCCCCCTCACGAGGAGCACGGTGGGGGGACACCAGGGCCACCACGACCCCCTCGCCGTGTCCCAGCGCGACCTCCACCGAGTCGGTGATCCTCGGTCGGGCCCGCTCACGGATGACCATGCGATCCACGACGAGATCCAGGTCATGGCGCCCCCGTGGGTTCACGGCGGGGAGATCCTCCAGCGGGACGACCTCTCCGTCCAGACGTACCCGAACGAAGCCCTCGGACCGAGCCTCCTGGAGCGCCTGCTTGAGAGCGCCTCGCTGGCCCCTCGCCACCGGGGCGAGGAGCGTGACCCGCGTCCCCTCCCCCAAGCGCATGAGGTGCTCGACGATCTCGGCCGCGCTCGTCTTGCCCACGGGCCGCCCGCACTGGGGGCAGTGCTGGACACCGGCCCGGGCGAACAGGACGCGTAGGTAGTCGTAGATCTCGGTGACCGTGCCTACGGTGGAGCGGGGGTTCGCGTTGGCCGCCTTCTGCTCGATCGCGATGGTGGGGCTCAGCCCCCGGATGGACTCGTAGCTGGGCTTGCGGAGTTGGCCGAGGAACTGTCGGGCGTAGGCGGACAGGGACTCCACGTAACGGCGCTGCCCCTCGGCGAAGAGCGTGTCGAAGGCGAGGGACGACTTCCCCGAGCCGCTGACCCCCGTGAACACGACGAGCTTGTGCTTGGGGATCGTCACGTTCACGTGGGCGAGGTTGTGCTCCGCGGCACCCCGGATGACGATCGCTTCTGGCTCCATGGACGAGCGCCTCCTGGCTGCGGAGAGGGCGGGACGGCGAGGCGATCCCGGCGGCACGATACCCCCTCTCCCGTCCCCCACAAGGTTCCAGAGCCATGCCAGCGTCCCCGCCCCATGCGGCGCACGGGACGCCTCTTGCCCCTATCTCGAGCGGCGGGGAACGGCACCCAGCGCCCTCGATCCAACCGCTCCCGAAGGCGCGTGGGGAACGGCATTTGCCCTCCGCCCGGAAGCGTGCCATTGTCCGGTCTCGACGATGGGCGGTCCCATGTTTCCCTGTCCTAGAGGGTGTTGCGCTCGATGAAGCTGCAGTACGCCGGCGCCACGCACGTCGGGATGAAACGCGACCACAACGAGGACAACCTCCTCCTCCTCCCTGAGCACAACCTCTTCGTCGTCGCCGACGGGATGGGAGGCCACAGCTCCGGAGAGGTCGCGAGCAAGATCGCGGTGGACACGCTCCGCGCGTTCTTCGAGGAGAGCCTCGAGGACGAGGAGATCACGTGGCCCTTCAAGCCTGACCGAAACCTGAGCTACGACGAGAACCGGCTCGTAGCGGCTGTGAAGCTCGCGAACCGCAACATCTTCGAACACGCCTTGGACGACATCCGCGCCAAGGGGATGGGCACGACCTTCGTAGGGGTACACTGGGCCAACGAGACGGCCTACGTGGCCCACGTGGGCGACAGCCGCTGCTACCGCATCCGCGACCGCAAGCTGGAGCAGCTCACAGAGGATCACTCCCTCCTCAACGACTACAAGAAGATCCAGAAGCTCACGCCCGAGGAAGAGGCCAACTTCCCGCACAAGAACATCATCGTGCGGGCGCTCGGGATGAAGGACTCCGTGGTCGTGGATATCCGCGCGGAGGAGCCACGCCCGGGCGACGTGTTGTTGTTGTGCTCCGACGGATTGAGTGGAGAGGTCGAAGACCCTCAGATGGAGGAGATCATCAACGCCAAGGGTGATGACCTGGACGCCACGGTCGAGGCGCTGATCCAGCAAGCCTGTGACAATGGCGGCAAGGACAACATCACCTGCGTGATGGTGCGCTACCTGGGCAAGTAGAGGGAAAGCAGCCCACTGAGACCACCAGCCCTGTCGTGTGGCGCCTCAAGGATCGAACACGCCCAAGGCTCGCAGTTCGTCCGCGTGGGCGAGTCCGCTGCGGTGTGCCTGGAGATAGCGCTCGGGGGTCCCGGTGTCCGCGAACCAGCGCGCCCCCCGCCAGGCGAGGACGCGCGCGCCCCCGGCGATCCACGGAACGAGCCCTTGTCGGACGAGACACGACGGCGCGGACGCTCGCGCGAGCACGTCGAGCAGGGCCGGCCCGGCGAGCAGCACCCCACAGTACGCCACGTCGCCTTCAGCTCCTCCCGTCGCGAGCCCCTGCACGTACCCGGCGGCGTCCACGCGGACGTTCGCGACGACGGAGTGGGACCCGGGTGGGCTCACGAGTATGGCGGCGTCCGCGGACGCCGTGCGCCAGGTCTCCGCCATCGCGCCAAGATCCGCGAGGAACAGCGAGTCCGCGTTGAGCACCCAGAAGGGCGCCTCCCCGAGCCACGCGGCCAGCTTCACCAGCGCCCCCCCGGTCCCCAGCAGCGCCCGCTCGCACGAGACGTGCCACTGCACCCCGGGGTAGCGCGGCGCCAAGACCTCCCACACACGCTCCTCGACCGCCCCAGCGAGGTGGTGGGCGTTCACCGCGATCCGCCTCGCCCCGGCGCGCACCACCTGGGAGGCGGCCACGTCCAACAGCGGCGTCCCAAAGGCGGGCATGAGCGGCTTGGGCGTCCTGTCCGTCACCGGCCCCAGCCGCTGCCCCCGTCCCGCGGCCAGGATGACCGCCGACGTCCCTGTCACGGAACCCTCCCCCATACCCCCTCCCCCCAACGCGTCACGCTGCGAGCTGCCGCCTAAGGCCCCGGCGGCGCCAGCGGCCTCCTCCGCTGGACCGTCGCCAGGCTAGCC
>CAYZID010000013.1:0-26748 GCA_964478315.1 uncultured Myxococcales bacterium
GGTCGACTCCTCCCCCGCCGCCCCGGTCGTCCCCCGCGTCCGCCCGGGGGGCGGTCGAGGGGGCAGAGGCCGGAGGGGCGAGCATGGCGGGCAAGGCGGCGCGGGGGCAGTGGGGGTCGAGGCTGGGGTTCATCCTCGCCGCGGCGGGCTCGGCCGTGGGGCTCGGGAACATCTGGAAGTTCCCCTACGAGACGGGGGAGAACGGCGGCGGCCTGTTCGTCCTCATCTACCTCGCCTGCGTGATCGCCGTGGGCGTCCCCGTCATGGCGGCCGAGATCCTCATCGGGCGGGCCGCCAAGACCCAGCCCGTGGGCGCCTTCGAGGCCCTGGAGGGCCACCGGACCGGCTGGAGCCTCGTGGGCTGGGTGGGCGTCGTCGCCGGGTTCATCATCCTCAGTTACTACACGGTCGTCGCCGGGTGGGCCATGGACTACACGCTCAAGTCCGTCGTCCACTTCACCGAGCCCATCGCCCAGCAGGCCACCCAAGAGGGCCTCACCTACCGCGCCGAGACGCCCGTGGAGGCCATGCGCAAGACGCTGGCCCAGGCCCGCGCCCAGCGCCTCGCGGCCGACGAGATCGAGGGGCTGCGGGCCCAGGCGCCGGGGTCCGTGTGGCGCGCCTACGAGCGCTTCCAGCGGGCGCTCTCCGAGGCAGGCGGCAAGGCCGAGGCCCGCGCGGCCCTCTTGGGCGACCGGCGTCTCGCCGCCCGCGTGGAGGTGGCCGAGCGCATCGAGGGGCAGGTCGCGGCGGTGCGGACCCAAGCTCAGGAGGAGGCCCGGGCCCACTACGCCGCCCTGGGGGACGACGCCGTGCGGGCGGAAGGGGAGGCCCATCACCGGCGCGGGGTCATCGCCAAGCGCGTGGGGGCGGTCTTCGGCGCCACCGTCTCCGATGGCTGGACGGCCTCGTTCTGGGCGCTCCTGTTCATGCTCCTCACCATCCTCGTGGTCGCGGGCGGGGTCTCTCAGGGGATCGAGCGGGCCACCAGCGTCCTCATGCCCATGCTGTTCCTGCTCCTCGTGGGGCTCGTCCTCTACAGCGCCTTCCAGCCCGGCTTCGGGCGGGCGCTCAGCTTCGTCTTCGCCCCGGACCCCTCGCGGCTGCGTCCCAGCGGCGTGCTGGAGGCGCTGGGCCAGGCGTTCTTCAGCCTGTCGCTGGGCATGGGCGCCATGCTCACCTACGGGTCCTACCAGGCGAGCAAGGACGACGTGCTGCGCGAGTCCGCCATGATCGCGGGGGTCGACACGGCCGTGGCGCTGCTCGCGACGATGATGATGTTCCCCATCCTGTTCTCCTTCGACCTGGCCCCCGCGGCGGGCCCGGGTCTCGTCTTCAAGTCCATGCCCCTGGTCTTCACCGAGATGGGGGCTGGCGGGATGATCTTGGGCATCCTGTTCTTCGGGCTGCTCGTCGTGGCGGCGCTGACCTCCTCGGTGTCGCTCTTGGAGGTCGTGGCCTCGTACTTCATCGACCAGCGCGGCTGGTCCCGTCGCCGGGCCGCCTGGACGCTGGGCGGCGCCATCCTGGTCTTCGGGCTCCTCAGCGCCTTCGCCTTCGACCCGGACTTCGCGCTCGAGTCCTGGCAGGGCACGTATGGCAAGAGCTTCTTCGACACGATGGACGAGCTCGCCTCCAACTGGCTCCTGCCGGTGGGGGGGATGCTCATCGCGCTCTACGCGGGCTGGGTCATGCCCAAGAAGCTCCGAGACGCGGAGCTCGCCTCCAGCGGTGCGCTGGCCGTGCGCCTGTGGCTCCTCGCCATCCGCTACCTGGCCCCCGTCCTCGTCCTCGTGGTCCTCCTCCAGAAGGTGGGCGTCCTGGACATCGACGAGATCTTCTACCCCCTCCCCTGAGCCCGAACCCGCGCTCCCCCTCCCACCACGAAGGCAGTCCAGCATGTCCCATCCCACCGAGCCCTCGGGGGCGTCCGCCCGCCCCGCCAACCGGCCGCCCGGCGCCCCGGCCAAGCTCCCCCACAACCTCGTGGACATGCTCAACGCCAACCGCGGGGGTCACGACGAGGTGATGGACCTGCGCATCGTCTCCGCCACCTGGGACGAGCTGCGCGCTGAGCTGGACGTGGGTCCTCAGCACCGGCAGCCCTATGGGATCGTTCACGGGGGCGTCTACGCCTCCATCGCCGAGAGCCTGTGCTCCATCGGCGCGGCGCTGCACGCCCACGCCCAGGGGCGCACCGCCGTGGGGTTGGAGAACGCGACGACCTTCCTCCGCGCTGCCCGGGAGGGGCGCCTCTACGCGCGCGCCGTGCCCCTCAAGCTGGGCCGGCGCACCCACGTCTGGACGTGTGACATCCAGGACGAGGCGGGGCGGCTCCTCGCCCAGGGCCGGGTGCGCCTCATGATCTTGGACAAGGGCGCCAAGGTCGCCGGGCGCGAGGCGGCCGTGGAGACGGCGGAGGGCTGAGACCAGCGTCGCATGGGCGGGGCTCCGAGGGCCCCAACGTTGACCGCCCCGCGTGGCGGCGGCACGGTGGCTGCCTCTCGTAGCTTCGTCTATCAGTCTCGGAGGTGCCCCCATGCGCTCTCGCTCGTCTCTCTCGCTGGTCGCCAAGGCCGCGCTGGCCGCTACCCTCACCGCCACCCTCGCCGTGGGCACCCTGGCCCTGTCCAGCGCGCCCGCCAGCGCGCACTGCCAGGTCCCTTGCGGCATCTATGACGACCACGCCCGCGTCCACGCCATGTTCGAGGACGTGACCACCGTGGACAAGGCGGTGGCCCAGATCACGGCCCTGGCGGGCAAGGGCGACGCCCAGAGCGTGAACCAGGCCACGCGGTGGGTGATGACCAAGGACAAGCACGCCGCGCACATCCAGCAGCTCGTGGCCGACTACTTCCTGGCCCAGCGCGTGAAGCCCGCCCCCAAGGGCGACGCCGCGGCCTGGAAGACCTACGTGGCCAAGCTCGTGGCGCTGCACCGCGTGACGCGGGCGGCCATGAAGGTCAAGCAGACGGTGGATCCCGCCGCCGTGGCCGAGCTCCGCGCCGCGGTGGGGGAGCTCGAGACCTGGTGGCCGCCCCACGACCACGGCAAGGGCCACCACGAGGGCAAGCACAAGGGTCGCTGAGGGCGGATTACCTTTCGCCTCTGGCCTCGTGCGCTCGGTACAAGCGCACGAGGTTGCTCAGGGCCATGGTCACGGTCATGGGCCCCACGCGGGGCACCCAGACGCGCGCCTTGGCCGCGGCCTCGGGCGTGAAGTTGCGCAGCGTGGAGAAGTTCACGGCCGCCACGTCCGCCCGGATCTCCTCGGCCCGGATGAGGGGGAAGTCCTGGGAGGGGACGCCCGTGACGAGCACGTCGGCCTCGGCGAGCGCCTCGGCGCGCGTCACGGAGGCGTCCCGCCAGCGGGTGCCGCGCTCGGTCCCCGTGACCTCCACGACGCCGTCCTCGTCGAAGGACAGGACCCGGGCGCCCTCGCGCGCCATCATGGCGGCCAGGGGGCGCCCCACGACCTCGCTGCGGTTGAAGACCACGGCCGTCCGCGCGCGGTCGCCCTCCACCCGGGGCACGCCGGCCGCGTCCAGTAGGGCGAGGATGGCGAGCGGCGTGCAGGGCAGGAGAGGGGAGCTCCCGCTGGCTCCTGGGGCCGCGCCGTCACGCGAGGCGGACGCCGGGCCCTCCCCGCGGTAGAGCTCGTGGGCCCAGCGCGAGTGGAGCCCCTCCACGTCCTTGTGGGGGGCCACCTGGTCCTTGAGGTAGTTGTCGTGCACGACCCCGAAGACGGGGTAGTAGACCATGATCCCGTGGACGCTGGGGTCGGCGTTGGCCTCGTCGATGGCGGCCTCCAGCTCGTAGCGGTCCACGCGCCGGAGCTGGAAGTCCACGCCCACCTCGGCGGCGGCGCGGGCGGTGTAGCGGGCGTAGACGCGCGAGGGCCGGGCGTCCGTGGCCAGGAGCCCCACCAGCCGGGGGGGGGCTGCCAGCGTCTGGACCTCCGCGCGGAGGGCTTGCCGTCGGGCGCGGGAGACGGCGATCGGGTCGATCTCGATACCCAAGGGGCTCCTCGTAGCGGTTCGGGCCACGTGACGGGACGACGGGACAGGGCAACGAGCCCAAGGACGGCGGACCATAGCCACGCCCGCGCCCCCTGTCACACCCCGGAACGCGCCGGTCGTCCCCCCGCTGCATCCACCACCCAACCGCAGCCTGGACGAAACGAGGTCGAAACATCCGAACGGCAGGATGCGAGCATCTCCGAGCCATGGAGGAGCCCATGCGCCGCCACCTGTCCCAACGCGTTCGCAACGCCCACCGGGCGCTCTACCCGCGCGCCCTCCAGCCTCGCCGGGCCGAGGTCGTCAAGGACGAGGAGGCGGGCAGCGCCGCCGCGGGGAGCGCCACCGGGGCTCGGCGCACCGACGGCTCCCTGGAGCCCCGCCGGGGCTGAGCGGTCGAGTGATCCGGGGGACCGGAGTTCCTCAGTAGGAACGGTCTGATCTCAGGGTGGCCCAGAGGATCCCGACCACGAGCAGGCCTGCGGCGGCTGCGATACTCATCGTTGCGAGCTGCGTCTTGGCTTCATCCTTCGTCACCACCGTGGCGCTCGAGACGTTCGCCAGCGGGAAAGCCTGACCGCCGTTGTCTCCACGGATCACGAGCCTGTTCCCTTGGAGTTCGGCCATGACCGGGTGGCGGAAGCGGTGGATCTGCATGCCGGCGGAGATCTCCACGTCGGCATCCCCGCGAACCATGGCGACGCCGCCATCGGTTCGGACCAGCTTGATGGACTCCTCGGCCTGGACGGTGCCGCTCGTGGGCCGCAGGTGAGAGGCGCCGTTCGAGTCGTAGGACACGGAGCTCCCGGACACCGTGGCGCTCACCGAGCGCGTCCCGCTGAGCTTCACGAGCTCGGTGGGCACGACGTCGTAGCGGTTGTAGCAGCCGGCGAGGCTCAGGGGGCTGGCCATCCCCGCGGCCAGGAGCACGGCGAGGAGGCGGGCGGAGGGGCGCTTGGTGAGGGGCTCGGACTCGGGCTCTCCTGGGCAGTTGGTGGGCAGTTGGGCCGCTCGCGTGACGGTGGAAAGACAAGCGCTGTGCGTCGCGTCGCAGGAGACAGCGCGAGCCGACGGCACGGTAGCGCACCGCGACGGCTGGCTGTCAGGCGTTTCGTGCCCGCCCACAGGCGCGCGGGCCGGCGGCGCGTCGCCGGGCGCCCGCTTTCTGGCGCCGAGCCGTGGCGCGCCGCATAGTTGGCGCACACATCGCAGTCGGCAGACCGGGCCGGGGGCGGCCCGGAGGAGGTCCCCATGACGTCGCAGAGGGTTGGGAGATCCGTTCGTCGGGAGCCGGTGGCGCGCGCGATGGCGCGAGGCCTCGGCTCGTGGTGGGCATCCGGTGTCTTGGCGGTGGGGGCGCTGGTGGCCGCGGGGGGCGTCGCACACGCGGGGGAGGCGGCGCCGACCTCGGCGGGCGGCGGGGAGGAGGTGCTCTACCCCGTCTTCTCCGCGAGCGTGGAGCCCGGGCGCACCTTCTTGGACGTCGTCCAGTTCACGCAGCCCGAGCTGCGGAGCGTCCGCAGGCTGGCGGCCGAGGCCGACGAGCGCTCGGACGATGACGGGTGGGCCGACGTGCCCGCGGACGACCCGCGCATCCCCCAGCGCTTCAAGCTGGGGACGGTCTTCACCGTGGTCACCGAGGCTGGGCGGTATACGGCCGAGGTGACGGGCTTTCGGACGCGGCACGAGGTGAGCGCCGACCACCTGGGCGTGATCCTCGGGCCGGCCCCCGAGAAGCTGCGGGCCAAGTGGGGCGAGAAGGCCCCGCGCGACGGGCTGGCTACGGTGGGGACCAAGACGCGCCTCAAGCTGCGGCGAGCCCTGGCCCCGCGGATGCCGAGCTCGCTCGCGCGGCGGGTGCTGGCGGCCGCCAAGGCCTCGTTGAGCCCGGGAGAGCGGGGCTTGCTCAGCGGCAAGCCCCTGGGCCCCAAGCAGCTCGCCAGCGCCCGGGGACGGCTGGGTCGGGCCGTGCGCTTGGTGTCCGTGACGGTGCCCATCACGGACACCGACTTCGCCTCGGGGCTCCTCCTCGTGGACCGCACGGGCGCCATCGTCCAAGCCCTCCGCCCCATGCGCATCCGCGCCGAGCGGTACGTCCTCCGATGGGTCGTCGGGGGGCTGCCGGGGAGCACCGACCGCTTCATCGTCGACGCCGACGGTGGCGCGGAGAGCTTCTACCGCTACCTGATCCGCTACGACGGCGCCCAGTGGCGCGCGGACATCCTCACGGGCTGGGGTGGGTAGCCCAACCTCGCCCGTGGGGGCGACGTCTGGTATCCCTGTGCTCGCTCGGCGGTTCGCGACGCGAGCCAGCCCCGGTCTGAACCACGCTTCCCAGGAGGACACCCGTGGCAGAGTACGGCCCAGAGACCGGTGAGTGCTTGGTCTTCACGTACAAGGAGGGGCTCCTGTCGCGCGTGGCCCACGATCTGAAGCTGCGCTTCGAGCGCTTCAAGGTCACGGTGGACGACGAGACCCGGGCCATCGACGCCTGCTTCGATTGCAACTCCTTGCGGGTCGTGTCCGCCATGAAGGGCGGAGAGCCCGACGGGCAGGCGCTGAGCGCCGCGGACAAGAAGAAGATCGAGGACGCGGCGCGCAAGGACGTGCTCAAGAGCAAGCGGTACCCCAGGGCGACCTTCGTGGCCGAGGACGTCACCGAGGACGGCGACGGGTTCGTCATCCGGGGGGAGCTCACGCTCGTGGGGCGGACGGTGGGGGTGCTCGTCCACGTGGCCCGGGAGGGTGGGCGCCTCGTCGCCAGCGCCCGCCTCAACCAGCCGGACTTCGGGATCAAGCCCTTCTCGGCCATGCTGGGCGCGCTGAAGATCCAGCCCGGGGTGGACGTGCGCGTGAGCCTGCCCGTGGCCTGAGAGGGGACCTGCTGGGGGGCTGACTCGGCCGTGGACTCCCAGGGGCTCGTGGGCGGGGTGTGACCCGCGGGTGCGACCTGCGGCTTGGCGCGAACGGCTCGGGCGTTCTACAAGCGCGTCCCGCGCGGCGGTCGCGCGCGGTCTGGATCGTGCTGGGGAGGCCCCTGTGAGCAAGCTGGTGAGCAAGCTGGAACGACGTCTCTTGCGCCGCGTCAGTCAGGCATCTCGCGAGTTCGCGATGCTGGAGCCGGACGATCGGGTGATGGTCTGCGTCTCCGGTGGGAAGGACTCCCTGGCGATGCTCCACCTGCTCCGGCTCACCCAGAAGCTCGTGCCGTTCCGGTTCGAGGTCATCGCCGTCCACCTGGACCAGAACCAGCCGGGACAGCCCAAGGACCTCCTGCCCAACTTCTTCGAAGAGCAGGGCGTGGACTACCGGATCGTCGAGCGCGACACGTACAGCGTCGTCCAGGCCAAGACGGCACCGGGAAAGATCCCTTGCTCCTTGTGCTCACGCTTGCGCCGCGGGATCCTCTACTCCACGGCGGAGGAGCTGGGCGCCACCAAGATCGCCCTGGGCCACCACCGCGACGACATCATCGAGACGGCGCTCCTCAACCTGCTCTACTCCGGGCAGCTCAAGGCCATGCCGCCGCGCCTCCGCTCCGACGACGGCAAGCACGTCGTCATCCGCCCGCTGGCCTACTGCGCCGAGGAGGACATCGCGGCCTACACGTTCGAGCAGGGGTGGCCCATCATGCCCTGCGGGCTGTGCGGGTCGCTGGGCGAGGACGCCCAGCGGCAGCGCGTCAAGGCCCTCATCGACGAGCTCCACCGGGACAACCCCGTCGTCCGCGGTAGCATGATGGCCGCCCTCCGCAACGTCCGCGTGAGCCACCTGCTGGACCGTGGGCTGTGGGACCGGCTGGGGCACACCGAGTGGGTGGGGCTGGACGAGACGCTGGCGGAGACCGACGCCTCCTGCGGCGTGTCGGCGCACGCGGGCTGACCGACCCCGCCATCCCACGCGCCGCCACTCGAACCCTCGCGCCGGGTCAGAACCCGTAGGCTTCGCGGAGCGCGGGGTCGCGCTCGGCCAGGGCCTGGGCGAGATCCACCACCACCTTGCACTGCTTGAAGGTGGCGTCGTCCTGCATCTTGCCGTCGATCATCACGGCGCCCGTGCCGTCACCCATGGCGTCGATGACACGCTTGGCCCACCGGACCTCCTCCACGGGCGGGCTGAAGACCCTGCGGGCGATGTCGATCTGCACGGGGTGGAGCGACCAGGCGCCCACGCAGCCCAGGAGGAAGGCGTTGCGGAACTGGTCCTCGCAGGCCACCGTGTCGCGGATGTCCCCGAAGGGGCCGTAGTAGGGGAGGATCCCGTGGGCGGCGCAGGCGTCCACCATGCGCGCCAGGGTGTAGTGCCACAGGTCCTGCTGGGCCACCGGGCGCGGGGCGTCCGGGTGGGCCGCGTCGGGGTCCGCGCGGACCAGATAACCCGGGTGCCCGCCGCCCACGCGGGTGGTCTTCATGCGTCGGGAGGCGGCGAGGTCCGCGGGCCCCAGGCTCAGGCCCTGCATGCGCGGGCTGGCGCCGGCGATGGCCTCGACGTTGGCCACGCCCAGCGCCGTCTCCAGGAGCGCGTGGACCAGGATGGGGCGCCGGAGCCCGGCCTTGGCCTCGAGCTGGGCGAGCAGCCGGTCCAGATAGTGGATGTCCCAGGGCCCCTCGACCTTGGGGACCATGATCACGTCGAGCTTGTGGCCCACGGCGCCGACGATCTCCAGGAGGTCGTCGAGCACCCAGGGGCTGTCCAGGCTGTTGATGCGCGTCCACACCTGGCAGCCGCCGAAGTCGGTCTCGCGCACGACCTCGATGAAGCCCCGGCGGGCATCCACCTTGCGGTCGGCAGAGATGGCGTCTTCGAGGTTCCCCAGCAAGACGTCACACTTGGCGGCGAGCGCCGGGACCTTGGCCCGCATCTTGGGGTTCGACGGGTCGAAGAAGTGGATCATCCGCGATGGGCGGAAGGGGATCTCCCGGGGGGGCGTGGGGGCGCCTAGGGCCAGGGGGCGGAAGAAGTCCTTGGGGCTCTGCATGGCGCGTCCTCCTGTGTGAGCTGCCTGCGGTGCGAAGGGCGAGGTGGGCGGTCCGTCGGCGGGGGCCGAGCCCCGCGCTGCCCGTCGCCGCATGTCATACCGCAGCCCACGCCCGCCGCGAAGGGCAGGGGGCTGCGCCGGCGTTGTCTCGCGCGTGCGGGTTGGCTACGGTGCTCGTCGGCTGCCCGTGCTCGCCCCCCAAGGAGCTCACCATGCGCACCGCCACGCCCCGGCTCTCCCTCGTCGCCGCCCTCGTCTGTGCCCTGGCAGCGCTTGGCGCGTGCTCGGGACCCTCGCCGGCCCCCGCCGAGGCCTCGCTTGCGGTGGTCGACCAAGACCTCGCCGACGCGCGGGTCGTCCACGTCGCCGCGGTGACGGCTCTGGAGCCCGGTTGGGTGGCGGTGTGGACGGACGCCGGCGGCGGCGCCCCCGGTGAGCCGCTGGGCGAAGTCTTCTTGGCCGCCGGGGAGCACGTGGATGTCGCCGTCCCCCTGGACCGCCCGGCCGAAGACCTGGAGGCGCTGGTTGCCGCCCTGCACGTGGACGCGGGGGCCTTGGGGGTGTTCGAGCCGGGCGTGGACCCCGTGGCGACCTCCGGCGGCGGCTCCCTGGTGACCGCGTCCTTCGTCGTGCGCGTGGGGGAGCGCGTCGTCCCGGCCCTGGCCGTGGAGGACCAGCGCGCTGACCCGCCTACCGCGGTCCTCGTGGGGCCCGTCGTCTCCGACGGCCCGGGCTTCCTCGTCATCCGCGCCGACGCCGACGGCGCGCCGGGCGAGGTCATCGGGCACCTGTCCGTGCCCAACCGGCTCAGCGGACCGCACACGGTGCCCTTGGACCGACCCGCCCAGGACGGGGAGACCCTGTGGGCCATGCTCCACCGGGACAGCGGGGTCCCGGGCGTGTTCGAGTACCCGTCCGGCGACCCGGTCTTCGTGGACGAGGAGGGGGCGGACGTGGGGGCGTCCTTCCGGGTGGAGATCCCCATCACGCCGGCCATCGAGCCCTTCAACGGGCTCGCCCCCTTCCCGCCCACCAACGTCGCCCTCAAGCGCGTGGCCGTGGACGAGCCCGGCTGGCTCGTCGTGCGCGCCGACGAGGACGGGCAGCCCGGGGAGGTCCTGGGGTCGGCCCCGGTCCCGCACGGGGATCATCGGCCCTTCGGCGTCTCCCTGTCGCGGGCGCTCGAGAACGCCGAGTATGTGCACGCCACCCTTCACCGCGATGCCGGCGCGGCGGGCACGTTGGAGCTGCCCACGCCCGACGAGCCCTTGGTGGACGGGGACGGGGAGGTCCTCACGACGCGCTTCTTCGTGAACGTGCCCACGCCCGGGATCACGGTGGAGGACCAGATCGCCGACCCCGCGGACCGGGTCGTCGTGCCCCTGGTCTGGTCGCTTGGCCCCGGCTGGGTGCTCATCCGCGCCGACGCGGGCGGGGGGCCCGGCGAGATCCTGGGCTCCGCGGCGGTGGAGCACTACAAGACGACGGGCCTGGAGGTCTCTCTCAGCCGCCCGACGGTGGACGGGGAGACCCTGTGGGCCACCCTCCACCGGGATGACGAGCCTCGTGGGGAGCTGCACGCGTCCGACGACGCCGGGGGAGGGGACGGTGAGGACGTCCCTCAGCTCGGCGGGGATGGTGAGCCCGTGCGCGTGAGCTTCGTCGTCAGCGCCCCGCCAGCGCCCGCCGTGAACGTGAGCGACCAGGTCCTGGCCCCGGCGGACCAGGTGGTCGTGGACAGCGCCACCACCTACGGCCCCGGCTGGGTGGCCGTCCAGGAGGACGACGGCGGGGCGCCCGGCGCCATCCTCGGCGCTGCACCGCTCGCCGGGGGGCTCATGGAGGGCGTCCTCGTCGCGTTGGACCGCCCCGCCGTGGACGGGGAGACGCTCTGGGCCGTGGTCTACCTGGACCGGGGCGACCCGGCGTCCCTCGACCCCGGCGATCCCGACGAGCTCGCCGTGGACGCGGACGGCGCCGACGTCGCCGCGCCTTTCACGGCGACCGTGCCCGCCGTGTCCGTCGTGGCGGCGGACCAGGTGGCGGATCCGCGCGACCGCATCGTCCTGGCGCAGGTCGTGGCCCAAGGGGAGGTGGTGGCGGCCGTGGCGGCCGACTCGGTGGACACGCCGGGCACGCCGGGTGCGATCTTGGGTTCGGTCGCGCTGGGCCCCGGCGTCCATGACGACGTGGCCGTCACCCTGTCTCGCGACGTGACCTACGGCGAGGCGCTGCACGCCGTCCTGTACGCGGACGCCGATCCCGTGGGGACGTTCGAGCCCGGCGGGGCGGACGCCCCGCTCACCGACGCGGACGGTGCCCCCGTGGCGGCGAGCTTCGCCGCCCGCTGGGCCCCCGCGCTGACCGTCGAGGACCAGACCTTGGGCCAGGGCGGGGCGCCACCGACCGAGGTCACAGTCGGCCAGGTCGTGAGCGAGGGGGTGGGCTGGGTGGCCGTGGCCGAGGAAGACCCCGCCTCGCCGGGCAGCCCGGGGGCCCTCTTGGGGCACACGGCGGCGCCCGCGGGCGTGTCCGCGGCGCTGCCCGTGGCCTTGAGCCGCCCAGCCGTGGACGGCGAGACCCTGTACGCCGTGCTGTACGAGGACGCGGGCGCCGTGGGGACCTTCGAGCCCCAGGGACCCGACGCTCCGGTGAGCTGGCCGTCGGGCGACGGGGGTGTCCCCGTGTTGGCTGCGTTCCAGGTCACGGTCTTGCCCCCACCACCGTCGGTCAGCCCGGGCGGGGGGACCGTGGGGGATCTCTCCACGGTGTTGAGCCTCGCCAGCGCCTACGCCCCGGACGGCGGCTGGGTGGTGGTCGCCGAGGACGCCGGGGGGGGCTTGGAGGGGGCGGTGCTCGGCCACGCACCCTTGGCGGCTGGCGCGAGCGCCGACGTCCCCGTGGAGCTGGAGCGCCCGCTGGTGGATGGCGAGGCGCTCGTGGCGGTGGTGTACGGAGATGGGGGCGTCGCGGGGACCTTCGAGCCGGGGGGGGCGGACACGACGGTGTCGGCGCCGGTGGCGTTCGTGGCGTCGGTCCCGGTGGGCACCCCGGCCGTCCGGGTGACCTTGGACGACGGGAGCGGCGTCTTCGTGGCGTCCTCCGTGGAGCCCAGCACCCAGGCCGGGACGGTGGGCGCGGAGGCGTCGAACCCCACGCTCCAGCTCCGCGAGGGGTGGCGCTACGAGCTCGTCCTCGCCACGGCGCCTCTGGGGACCCACCCGATCGAGCTCGTGACCCGAGGGGCCACCGCGGCCGAGGACGTGGTGCTCGTGGGGGCCGGGACGGACCCCGGGACGCTGGCCGCGGAGGCCGAGATCGGGGCCGATACCTCGACCGTGGGCGCCCTTCGGTTCACTGTGTCCGCGAGCTTGGGCGCCGCGCTGGACGGATACCGCTGCGCGGTGGACACCGACGGGGCCCGGGGCATGATCACGGTGTCGCCGTCGCAATAGCAGCGAGGAAGCGACGGGAGACGCGAGCTCGGGAGAGGAGGGCAGGGTGAGGAACGGACACGGAGGAACGCGGCGGCTCGCGGAGGTCGTGGGAGTCTGGGCGCTGGCGGCGTTCTTGCTCGCCGCGCCCTCGAGCGCGTGCGACGCCGGCGGGGGGGCCGCGACGGATGCGGTCGCCGATGCGGTCGCGGACACGGCTCAGGACACGGTCGCCGTTGCGGATGCGGTCGGGGACGCGGCCACGGACGCGGCCACGGACACGGCCACGGACACGGTCGCGGACACGGTCGCGGACACGGTCGCGGACACGGCTGCGGACACGGCTGCGGACACGGCTGCGGACACGGCTGCGGACACGGCCGAGTCCTGGCCGGTCCTGGTGCCACCCGAGCAGGTCTTGGCTTGGGTACAGGAGGGCTGGCCCATGACCCTGGTGGACGTGCGCGAGCCGTCGGAGCTGGCCACGGGGAAGATCGAGGGGGCCGTGAACCTGCCGTGGATCTCCGGCGTGCTGGAGGCGGACTGGGCGACCCTGCCGGGAGATGAGCCGGTCGTCGTCTACTGCGCGAGCGGGAGCCGGAGCGCCAAGGCGACGGCCTTCCTGGCGGCGCAGGGGGTGGCGCCCCTGTACGACATGGAGGGCGGGATGCTGGCCTGGAAGGCCGCGGAGTTCCCCACGGTGCCGGGCCCCTGAGGGGTTCTTCGGGGAGAGAGGTCCGAGCGGTCATCCAAGATGCTCGGGTCGGCTGGACCCCGGGCCGCGTTCCTGCCATTGTCCAAGACACAGCCTCGGCCCGCGCGCGAGCTGGGGCCCGAGGAGGGGGACGCGAGAGCGGGGGAGCCTTGAGCGGATCGGACAGCAAGAACAACGCGAGCTCCGGCCGGGCGCACGAGGACGCCAGTCGGGGGCTCACGACCACCGACAACGGCGCGGCCAACCCGACGACGCGCCTGGCCTACGACGAGATCCTGCGCGCGGCGGCCAACGGGGTGCCGCGGGTCGTCGTGGTGGAGGGGGCCCACCTCGGCTCGCTGTACGAGGTGCACACCATGCCCGTGACCATCGGGCGGGATCCCGGGAACTCCATGGTGCTCGACGAGATCGGCGTGAGCCGCCGGCACGCCGTCATCCAGCGCGTGGGCGAGCAGGTCGTCGTGCGGGATCTGGGGTCCAAGAACGGGACCTACGTGAACGAGGAGCGCGTCGTGGAGCGCGTCCTCTCAGATGGAGACATCCTCCACCTGGGGGCGACCACCCTCAAGTTTCTGGCCTCGGACAACGTCGAGCACAACTACTACGAGTACCTGCGGGACATCAGCGTCCAGGACCCCCTCACGCGGATCCCCAACCGGCGCTACCTGGACGAGTACATGATGCGGGAGATCGCCCGCACCCGCCGGTATGATCGCGCGCTGACGCTGCTCATGATCGACGTGGACCACTTCAAGCGGGTCAACGACACCTACGGTCACGTCTGCGGCGATGCGGTCCTGCGGGATCTGGCGCAGGTCATCAGCAACCGCCTCCGGCAGAGCGAGTTTCTCGCGCGCTATGGCGGCGAGGAGTTCGCGCTCCTGCTTCCCGAGACCGACGTCCAGGGCGCGGCGCTGGTCGCCGAGCAGGTCCGAGCCATGGTGGAGGGGCACGACTTCTGCTGCGGCGACGAGGTCATCCCCGTGACCATCAGCGTGGGCGTGGGCGCCTGGACGCCGTCCATGACCCAGGCCGCGGACCTCATCGAGGCGGCGGACGCCAAGCTCTACCAGGCCAAGCGCGCCGGGCGGAATCGGGTCGTCTGGTAGGATGCTCGCGCCGCGCCGGCCCAGCGCCGGCGCGGCGCGAGCAGCGACACGGGGCTCAGAAGACCTTCCACTCAGCTCCCAGCGCGAGATCGAAGACCGTCTTGTTGAAGGTCTCCACGCGCTGCTCGGGCGGCAGGCCCGCGTAGGCTGGGTGGATGGTTTCGTTCTCGCCTTCCACGTAGAAGGTGGCCGAGAAGCCCAGCGTGAGCGCCAGGTCGGTTGTCAGCCACCACTTGGCCCCGATGGCGCCCGAGTTGGAGTCCAGGGCGTACTCGAAGTCCGAGTAGGTGTCCTTGTTGCCCCCGACGACGCCGCGGTTGTAGCCCAGGCTGAGGGTCAGCTCGGGGATGGGGCGGACCTCCACGGCGGCGGCGAGGTCGTAGCCGTTGTCGTAGTCGTCGTCGTAGCCCTTGACGTAGCCGAAGATCCCCTCGACGTCCTTGTAGGCGTCGGCGGACTTCGTGAGGAAGTAGTTGAAGCTCACGCTCAGGGTGAGCTGGGGCAGCACGTCCACGGCCAGGCCCCCGGAGAGCGTCATGGGGAGGTTGCGCTGCTCCTTGGCGCCGTCCATGAAGGACCACAGCGCGTTGTCCTCCGCGGCGTTGAGGTTCGTGAGCGTGGACTTGGTCTGGAAGTCCAGGCCCGTCTCGGTCTCGAACCGGAGCCCCAGCCGCACCTGGGGGATGGGGGCCACCATGAGCCCGAAGATGCCGCCGGCCCCCGTGGCGGTCTTTTGGGCGTCCAGCCCCGCCTCGACGTCTCCGTAGGTGGCCGATCCGGTGAAGGTCTTGTTGGCGACGACAATGCGCAGGGCCGCGGAGACCGAGACGATGTCCGCGAACCGGTAGGCCACGCCCAGCGTGGGGGCGAGGAACATGGACGAGCCGGAGAACGTGCCGTTCGTGGGTCCCGCCGTTCCCCCGTCCACGAGGCTCTGGAGCGGCTCCAGGAAGGGGACCCCTTTCTCATAGGTGAGCGAGCCGCCCCCGGCCGGGACGGTGAAGGAGAAGAAGGCGGCGAGGTCCAGGTCCTCGAGACGCCACACGGCGAAGAAGGCCGGGAGCACGGGTGTGGGGTTGCTGGCGCCATACTTCTCGCCGCGGAAGGTGATCTCGTAGTCCTTGAGGATCGTCTGCGACGACAGGTTCAGGTAGAGCCCCGGCTTGAGCCACGGCGTCCCCGCCGGGTTGTAGGCGACGATGTCGGCGCCGTCGATGGAGGCCCCGCGGCTGAAGCTGCGGATGAAGTCCGCCGACTGGTTGGACAGCAGGTCGATGCTGCCCGCCGAGGCGGGCGACGCCACGCCCAGCGCGGCGAGGAGGAACGCGGGGGTCACGAGATGGGTGCGCATGGTGGGCTCCTAGCGGGGTTGGAGGGGGCAGGGGGCCGGAGACGAGAACGCGCGGACCCGCCTGTCGGCCGGCCCGCGCGTCCTGCGTCTCACGGAGAGAGCGAAGTTACTGGGCGCAGGCCGTGTCGCCCGCGCAGCTCTCGTCGTCGCAGTCGGTGTTGCCGTCACCGTTGTCGTCCACGCCGTTGCCGCAGTCGGACTCGAAGCCCGTGCAGGCGAAGAAGGCCGGCGTGCAGTTTTCGGCTTGGCAGGTCTGGCAGGCCTCGCTGTCGGGCGTGAGGCAGGCCGGGATGCAGTTGTTGATGGAACACAGGATCGTGTCCGTGTAGCACTGGGAGCAGGCCTCGGAGTGCCCCGTCTGCTCCACCACGCAGGCCTGGGCGCAGGCGTTGGTGTCCGCATCGTTCAGGCAACCGAGCCCGCAGTCCTTGGCCTTGGTCGACGTCTCGTCCTGGTCGATGGCGAGGTCCGCGGCGTTCATGCACGCGCCCGCTGCGCCGCCGCCCGTGTCCGCCTCGGTGTCGGCCGTCCCGCCGTTGTCCGTGGCCGTGCCGTTGTCCGCAGAGCCGCCGTTGTCGGTGGCCGTGGTGTCGGTGGGCCCCGCGTCCGTGGCTGGGTTGGTGTCGTCGCTGCTGCTGTCGCAGCCGGCGGCCAGCAGCAGGGCGGCGGCCCCCAGGGACACCAGGAGGCGGGTCATCGTGGTCGTGCTCTTCATGCGCAAGCTCCCTGAGCTATGTCGTCCGTGGCGTGGCGCGACACGCGGCGCGCCCTGTTCGTGTTCGGAAGTCTGCCCCGGTGTAGCGGAAAGTTCCAATAACGTCCAGCCGAAGCGGTCTGTGAAGGCTCCCTCGTCGCTGGTGCCAGGCGGGGTCAGGGGGCGCCGCGCGGGGGGGTGACAGGGGCTCCGAGGCACGCTAGCGTGAGCCGGCAGTCAAGGACGGCGGGGATCCCGCCGGGAGGTGTCATGACTCAGCGCGTGGACTACGAGGCCCTGCCCGGGACGAGGTACGATCAGTACGCCACGAAGATCCGGCTCATCCTCGGGGCCCTCTCGGGGCCCGACGGTGCAGCGTTCAAGCCTTTCCGAGACTTCCTGCGGCGCAACGGCCTGTGGGACAAGGACAAGGCGCCGACGATGTTGTCGCTGCTGGACATCACCTACGACCGAAAGCGTGTGGAGATGGGTCCGCTCGCCAAGCAGCTCGCCGCCACCACTTCGGACGACGAGCTCAAGGACCTCCTCTACAAGCGCCTGTGCGACGACAACATCCTCCTCGTGAAGTACGTGTTCGAGGCGCTCGACGTGGACTCCGGCGGACGGCTGCACAGCGTGCATGAGCTGTACCGGATGATCACCAGCTACGTGTACCCGGGCGAGTACATCACCCTCACGAACTTCCAGGCGTGGGTGGAGTGGATGGCCGCCACGGGCTACATCCAGCTCGTGGGGATCCGCTGGGCGCTGAGCGACAAGGGCAAGGCGGCCGTCGCGGAGCTCCGCTCCTTGGACGTCGAGGAGATCCTCGAAGACATGGAGGAGGAGGAAGCAGAGGAGGAGGCGCGGGCGGCCCAGGGGGCCGCGGCGCCCGCTCCCGGCGCCCCCCCGGGGCCGGTCGGGGGCGCGCCCGAGCCCGAGGAGGACGAGGCGGATCTGCCGCCCGAGCCCAAGCCCCCCTCGGACGCGGACATCGCCCGCGCCGAGGCGGCCTTCCTTCAGCGGTTCGGGGCGGCGGAGCCCGAGCCGGAGCCCGCCGGAGAGCCAGCGGCCCAGAGCGCCGCTCAGCCCGCGGGGACGCCCCAAGTCCCGGCGCTGGCCGGCGCCCCGGGTGGGATCCAGCAGCCCCTCCCGAACCCTCCGACCTCGTTGCACTCCCAGGCCACCGTGGGCCTCGGCCCAGGCGGGCAGGCGGTGGTGGACGGCATCATCGAGGCGTGGAACGAGCTGGGAGACTGGCCCGTCTACACGGCGCCGGACCTCGGTGTGGAGACCCACCTGCCCCCGCCGGAGGGGGCCCCCGAAGACGCCCAGGGGCCCCCCAAGGAGCCGTGTGACCTCCTCCTGGAGCTGTGCACCTTGGCGGTCCTCATCGAGGGGCTGCCCCCTCAGCCCCAGGTGTTCGCCTTCGTCCAGCGCATGCGCGAGAGCGGCTTTTTCGGCCTGCTGGCCGGGGACGGGGGCTTCACGGAGGCCCTGGCCGCGCTCGGTGACCTCCACGGAGCGCCCTGGACGCGCCCCCTGGTGGAGCGCCTCGTCCACGTGCCGTCCCTCGTGCGGCGCGTGAGCGCCTCGGGGAAGTTCCTGGACAAGCTCCGCGCTGCGCCCAGCGGTCGCCATGTCGTGCTGGCCCTGCGGGACGAGCTGTTCGGGGACGCCATGGTGGAGGCGCCCTTCTGGGTGACCCGCGAGCTCGTGCGCCTGGGCGTGCTCAGCGACCCCGCCCACGCCACGGCTACCGCCGTCCCCTCGCGGCGCCTCCAGCGCAACGCGCACCGGTTGGGCCTGGTGCCTCGCCCGGAGGAGACCACGTTCGCGGGACTCCTGGCCGTGAGCGAGCAAGCCACCCAGCTTTTCGGGGAGCGCGGCGGCTATGGTGAGGCCCTGGAGGTCATGGACCGGATGTTGGGGCTCGGCGCCTGAGGCGCCAGCCCCTCAGGCGTCAGCGAGGGCCTCGTCGATCAGCGCATCGTCGGCCTCGGCCGGGAGCGTGACGCGCAGCGCGGGCTCGGCCTCCATGGCTCGCTCCACGGCCCACCGGGCGCCTGGGTTGCGCGCCCAGGCGCGCCGCGCGAGCCCATTGGACACGTCCCAGTCCAGCATGCGGCGTGCGCGGGTCGCCGACGCCTCGGTGCCGTCGAGGACCAGCCCGAAGCCCCCGTTGATGACCTCGCCCCAGCCCACGCCGCCTCCGTTGTGCAGCGACACCCAGGTGGCCCCGCGGGCGGCGTCGCCGATGACGTTGTGCACGGCCATGTCCGCCGTGAACCGCGAACCGTCGTAGATGTTCGCCGTCTCGCGGAAGGGGGAGTCCGTCCCGGAGACGTCGTGGTGGTCGCGGCCCAGCACGATGGGGGCAGACACACGGCCGTCTCGGATGGCTTCGTGGAAGGCCTGGGCGATCGCCATGCGGGCGCCGCGATCCGCGTAGAGGATGCGAGCTTGGGAGCCCACGACCAGGCGGTTGTCCCCGGCTGCCTCGATCCAGCGGAGGTTGTCCAGGAGCTGCTGGCGGTTGTCCTGGGATGCCGCGTCGGCGCGAGCGCGGAGGACGCTGGCCGCCAGGCGGTCGGTCCGCTCGAGGTCGGCTGGATCCCCGGAAGTGCAGACCCAGCGGAAGGGGCCGAAGCCCAGGTCGAAGCACATGGGCCCCATGATGTCTTCGACGTAGCTGGGGTAGACGAAGCTCCCGTCGGGGCGGACGAGGTCGGGGGCGCCGGCGCGGGAGGCTTCCAGCAGGAACGCGTTGCCGTAGTCCCAGAAGTGCATCCCCCGGTCGCGCATGGCGTGGATGGCGGTCACCTGGCGCCGTAGAGAGGCGCGCACGGCGTCGGCGAAGGCCTCGGGGGCTTCGCGGATCTGGCGCCGCGCCTCATCGAAGGACAGCCCCACCGGGTAGTAGCCGCCGCCGAAGGGGTTGTGGAGCGAGGTCTGGTCGCTGCCGAGCTCGACCTCGACGCCGGCGGATGCCAGGCGCTCCCAGAGGTCCACGACGTTCCCGTGATAGCCGATGGACAGCGCCTCTCCCGCGCGGCGGGCGCGCTCCACGCGGAGGAGGAGCTTGTCCAGATCGGACTCGGCCTCCATGAGCCAACCTTGGGCCAGGCGCTTGCGCAGCGCCGCGCCGTCCACCTCGGCGATGACGCCCACGGCGCCGGCGATGACGGCGGCCTTGGCCTGGGCGCCGCTCATCCCGCCGAGGCCCGACGTGACGTAGACGACGCCCCGGGCGTCCGCGCGGCCCAGGTAGCGGCGCACGGCGTTGAGGAGGGTGATCGTCGTCCCGTGGACGATCCCCTGGGGCCCGATGTACATGAACGAGCCCGCCGTCATCTGGCCGTAGGAGGTCACGCCCAGGGCGGCCATGCGGTCGTAGTCGGCCTTGGAGGAGTAGTTGGGGACCACCATGCCGTTGGTGACCACCACGCGCGGAGCGTCGGGGTGGGAGGGGAACAGGCCCAGCGGGTGTCCCGAGTAGAGCACGAGCGTCTGCTCGTCGGTCATCTCGCTGAGATAGCGCATGGTGAGGCGGTACTGGGCCCAGTTCTGGAAGACGGTGCCGTTGCCCCCGTAGGTGATGAGCTCGTGGGGATACTGGGCCACGGCGGGATCCAGGTTGTTCTGGATCATCAGCATGATGGCCGCCGCCGCGCGGCTCCGCGCCGGGTAGGCCTCCAGGGGGCGCGCGCGCATGGGGGCGAAGGGCCGGAGGCGGTGCATGTAGATGCGCCCCAGGGTGCGGAGCTCCCGCGCGAGTTCCGGGGCCATCTCGGCGTGCTGGTGTGCCGGGAGGTAGCGCAGGGCGTTGCGGAGCGCCAGACGCTCCTCCTCAGGGGAGAGGACGCGGGGCCTGGCGGGGGCGTGGGGGACCTCGTCGTGGTCTGCCCGCGGGCCCGTCGGTGGCAGCGTGGCCGGGATCCCCTCGGTCAGCTCTGCGCGGAAGTCGAAGGTCTCACCCACGATCACCCCTCCTCGCGCCTCGGGGCGCCTCGGGCCTGGAGGTCCCCGAGGCGCTTCGAAGGGCTCGGTCGATACGAGCCGGGACGGCGGCCAGCGTGTGCCCTCAGAGCTTGTAGGCTGCCCGCAGCCCAAGACCCCAGAGCTTGCCGTCATCGAACGACGAACCCCAGGGGCTGTCCAGGTTCATGAGGAACCCGAGCCGGGCGAAGCCCCACGTGTAGTTCACCCGCAGGTAGACCTCCACCGCGCTCTGGAAGTTGTCGCCGTCTTGGCTGAACTGCCAGTCGGCCGTGAAGCGGGCGCCCGGGATGAAGCCCCCCGCGCGGTAGGCGAGGTCCACGGCGAGCAGGGAGCCGAGGTTCGTGTCGCCGTCGTTCGTGGGCACGTAGACATCCAGGTCGAGATCGGCGCGCAGCCACAGGCCGTTCGTGAACTTCACCGAGGCGCGGACCGGGACGAAGAAGGTGATGGTGTCGGGCAGCCACAGCGGGTCGCCCAGACGGCCGCGCACGGACAGGGCCGCCATGTCGTTCACGGCGAAGGTCGCCGCGTCCATGAGCCCGCTGGGGGGGCTCAGGATCGGAACCCCCACGCCCCCGCCAGCGGTGACGCGCGCCCCGCCGTCCAGCAGCAGGTAGTGGGCGCCGAGCACCAGGTTGGAGAAGGCCGCGTTGGAGTTCGACGCGGAGCTCGTCGTGGAGACGCTGGAGTAGGCCATGCCCCAGGTACCGCTCAGGCGGATCTTCGGGGCCACGCGGTAGCTCCCGAAGAGCGTCGGTTGGAAGTGGAAGATGTCCGTCGTGGCCCCACTCGCGCTGCCGAACCGCATGTCCAGCCCCACCTGATCGGGGGGGGCGGCGTGCGCGGCGGTCGCGAGGAGGGTCGCGGCCAAGAGCGGTGCGAGCCGGGTCAAGGGGAGGGAGACGGATCGCATGACGACACTCCTTCGTGGTGCAAACATAGAGGGAACAGCGTTTCCTGCCGCCGGCGTGGGGGTTGCGTCGCCAGAGCCCGACGCACCTCCTCGGGCGACGGTCTCAGGCGAGGAGCAGTGTGGCTACGAGTCCGGCAGCCAGGGGGATCGTCAGGTTGTCGTCCACGCGGCCTCCGCCGAGCTCTGCCAGGGCGCCCACGAGCGCCGATGGGCCGGCCACGGCCAGCCCTCCGAGGAGACCGAGGCCGGGGGCCACCAAGGCCAAGAAGGCGACGCCCACCAGGGTTCCCACGAGGACGAAGGTGGCGGTGCCCACGACGCTGCGGTCGCCTACGAGCTTCCGCCTGCCCCAGCGCTTGCCGACGATGGCGGCCGCGGGGTCCGCGAAGCCCAGGACGAGCACGCCCAGCTCGATGGCGTGCTGGGGCATGGTGAGCACGCCCACGGCGATGGCGGCCATGTAGTAGGTCGCGGCGGGGACGCGGTGGGCTTCGTTGGGGCGGGAGATCTTGCCGAAGATCCCGGCGACGAGCCACTCGTTGAAGCGCTGGGAGGTTCGCCGCCCGATGTCCATGGCGACGAACAGGGCGAGCAGGGACCAGGAGATCCACAGCGCGCCCGTGCGCCCCACGGCCAGCTCGTAGGAGAGCACGCCCGTGAGGGCCATGGAGACGTGGAAGACGTTGCGGACGTAGTTGCGAGGCTTGATGTGGCCAACGCGGAGGCCCCGCGGCAGGGGGATGTGGGCCTCTCGGAGTTGCACCAACAGGGCCTCATAGCTCTCGGCCAGGCGTTGGTAGGCGGCCCGGAGCCGCTCGGGGCTCACCCGCCTGGCGCGGGCGGTCGCCGCCCAGGCCCGGAGGTTTCCGGCCGCCTCGTCCAAGGTGCGCCGCCCGGCGTCTCGGAGCTGGCTGCGCGCGGCGGCCAGGCGCTCCGCGAGGTCATGGGCGCGGCGCAACAGGGCCTGGCGTTGAGCCTCGGCTCGCTCCAGCCCGTCCACCAGGCGCTCGGAAGCCAACATGAGCTGATAGAACTCGGCCGTGAGCTGAGGAAGATCGGCGGCCATACCACCCTCCGCGAAGAGTCGGCGGGTAGTGTAGGATCCGGGCACGCCGGGAACAACTTCCAAGGCGCCTGCGCGGGCGTTCGCGGTCGGAGAGGGCGGGGACCTGGGGCGGTCGCCGCGGGCGTGGGCCCCGCGCCGCGTTGCCCGGCGACGGCCCGTGGGGCATGGTGTCCAGCGATGAAGCGGACTCTCCCGGGCAGACAGGGGCGCCCGGGGCGCCCGACGAGGGGCGCCCCAGACCGGACGATGGCCTCGCGACGCCGCCTGCGCGAGCTGCGTAGCGGGGTTCGCACCCACGGGGCTCGGCGCGGCCCGGGAGCGGCGTGAGCGAGCGTGCGCAGCGCGCCCGGGCAGGCGCCCCCGTGGGACTCGCGCCCCGCGTCGCGCGCGCGGCGTGGTGGTGGCTGCCCCTCGCGGCCACGGCGGCGGCGTTCAGCACGACGCTGGGCTTCGAGCTGGTGGCGGACGCCCGGTTTCTCGTGGCGGACAACCCCCTCATCCGGGATCTCACGTCCCTCTGGGACAACGTCACCCACGACTACTTCTGGTCGGCCTCGGGCAACACCATCCCCTACTGGCGGCCGGTCACGAAGGCGAGCTGGGTGCTGGAGTATCAACTCTTTGGCGACTGGGCGGGCGGGTATCACCTGGTCAACGTGCTGTGGCACCTCGCGGGAGTGGCCGGCGTCCTGGCGCTGGCGAGACGTCTGGGCCTCTCGCGCGTGTGGACGGGCGTGGCCGGGCTCCTCTACGGGCTGCACCCGGTGACCGGCGAGCCCGTCTGCCTCGTCATGGCGCGATCGGACGTCGCCGCCGCGGGTGCCACCGTGTGGGCGTTCGTGGCCTGGGAACGCTGGGTGGCCGGTGGGCGCTGGGCGGCCTTCGCGGGCCTCGTGGGCGCCGCGGCGCTGGCCCTGGGCTCCAAGGAGGTGGCCGTCATCCTGGGCCCCGTCGCGTTCGTCTGGGCGTGGGTCTCGGGCGCCCTGGGAGACGCCCTCCGGCGTCGCCGGACGCTGGCGGGGCTCCTGGCCTTGGCGGGGCTCACGGGCGCCTATCTCATCGCCCGGGACGCCGTGCTGGCGGGGTACCCGCGCCCCGCGCTGGTGGTGGACCCCTTGCGCATCGTCTCGGGCGGTGGGCGGGCCTTGGCGGCGCTCCTGCCCTTCCGGCTGGACTCCGGTCTGCGCAACGTATCCCGGGCGGAGGCCGCTCAGCTCTCCGCCTGGGTGGTGGGCGGCGCGCTGTGGACCTTCACGCTGGCGGCCGGGGGCTGGGGAGCCTGGCGGAGACGCCCGGAGCCGACGCTCCTGGTCGCCTGGCTCGCCGCGAGCCTAGCGCCCATCCTGCTGGTGGCGACGGTTCACGTCCCCGGGGCACGGGGGAAGATCGCGCTGGCCGACCGCTGGGTGCTCCAGGCCGCCATGGCCGCCTCCCTGGGCTGGGCCTGGTGGGGGGGACGGCTCTTCCAGTCGAGGAGAGGCCCCCGCCGCGGCCCTCGGGGCAGGGGCTCTTGGGCGTGGCTGGTCGAGGCGCGAGGTGCGGTGTGGGCGGCCGTGGGCCTCTGGGCCGCTGCGTCTCTCGTCGTGGCGCCCGTGGCGCATGGCGTCTACGCCTCCGAGGAGGCCCTCCTCGCCCACGAGGACGACGAGCTTCGGGACATCCCCAGGAGGTTCTGGACCCAGGAGGACGTCTGCCGGGCGCTGGATCGGCGCCTCGCACGGGCGCTGGCCCAGGGGCGAGGCGAGGACGCCGCGCGCCAGGCCCGGGCTGCGCCCGCCGCCTGCCTGTCGGAGCCGGACTTCGCCTTCAACGCCGCCTCGGCGGCCCTGGCGGGGGGTGACGTGGCGCGGGCGAGGGCGCTCGCGGAGCGGCTCCTGGCGCGGCCGGGTGGGGACCGGCGCCACGTGCCCCGCGCCCACGTCATCGCGGGCGTGGCGGCGCTGCGAGAGGGGGCGCCGGGGGTCGCCCTGGACCACCTGGACGCGGCCCTGCGCGGGGGCGTGTCGCCCTGCGAGGTGGGCGGGGAGCGGGCCCAGGCGCTGAGCCGGCTGGGGCGGCACGCGGAGGCCGGCGAGGCCCTGGAGGGGCTGGCGGCACGCTGCCTGCCCCCGGCGCGAGCGGCTGCGGCGTGGCTCGTCGCCGCCCAGGAGTGGCTGCAGGCGGCGGAGGCCCAGGGGGCCGTGCGGGCCCGGCGGGCGCTGGAGCGCGCGGGGGCCCTGGCGCCACCGGGTTCTCCCCTGGCGCGGCGCGTGCGGGAGCTTCAGGCTCGTGGCCTCCCTGGGCCTTGAGACGCTCCCCCCTGCTGGAAGACGCGGGGGCGCGCGGGGGTTGGGCTGGGCGTCGACAGCGCAGAGCGGGGGGCGTAGCCTCGTGCCGCCGCGGCGGTCTCGGCGGCGGGTTCATGCCGCGCTGGCCGGCGCCGCACCTCAACCAGCACACGGTTCACGGGAGGAACAACGTGCGGATCATCGTCACCCTCACCACCACGGCGGTGGCCTTGGCGCTGGGCGTCAGCGCGTGTGGAGCAAAGAAGGAGGACGCCCAGGGGGCCCAGCCCGCCAGCGCGGGCCAGGCTGCGGGACAGGATGAGGCGCCGCAGGCCTCGGCGGTCCCTGGGGCCAAGGCGTCGGGGACGGCGGCCGGACGGGCCGGGACCAAGGCCAAGGCGAAACCAGCCACCAAGCCTGGGGCCAAGCACGCCCCCGCGGCCAAGCCCAGCTCTCCCGGGCCCTCGACCGCCTCGGGGCCGCCGCCCAAGCCCGACAGCCCCCAGAACGTGATCCTCGCCGCGCGGGTGACCCTGGAGCGCGGGGACGTGCGCGGGCTCACACGCTACGTGACGCCCATGAGCATGCGCCTGCTGCCACGGGTTCCGCCGGCCAAGCTCAAGGAGCTGGTGGCGGGCGACGTGGGGGCCGTGGACGTCAACGGGGGGCGGGCCGTGGTCACCCTCAAGGGGGACAAGGGGGACCACAAGGTCGTGACCTTCAAGCAGCCCAGCGGGGAGCTGCGTATCGATCTGATGAAGACCCTGCGCTGGCAGGAGCCCGACCCCGGCCCCACGGATCCGCTCAACAAGCCCGTGACCTTGGCCCAAGCGACGGAGGGGATCCCCGGCGCGGGCGAGCTTTGGGTGACCATGCAGACGAGCATGGGCGATATCCACTGTCAGCTCTTCGACGACATCGCGCCCAAGACCGTCGCCAACTTCGTGGGGCTGGCGCGGGGCAAGCGCGGCTTCTTGGACCCCAAGACCGGCAAGTGGGCGAAGCGGCCCTTCTACGACGGGCTCGTCTTCCACCGTGTCATCCCCGAGTTCATGATCCAGGGCGGAGACCCCAAGGGCAACGGGTCAGGGGGGCCGGGCTACTCGTTCGAGGACGAGCTGGACATGCGCCAGCGCTTCGACCGGCCGGGCCTCCTAGCCATGGCGAACCGCGGCCCCAACACGAACGGCAGCCAGTTTTTCATCACCGAGAAGCCCACGCCCCACCTCAACGACGGCCACACCATCTTCGGTCAGTGCACGGAGGTGGACACCGTGAAGAAGATCGCGCGCGTGCCCGCCGGGGCGGGCAACAAGCCGCAGAAGGACGTGAAGATCGTCGCGATGAAGTTCTACCGGAAGTAGCCGCCGGGCGCGCTGGCCGCCGGCGAGCGCACGGAGGCCCCGCGCAGCGACGCTGCGCGGGGCCTCGACGTGATCGGGACCCTGGGAGCTTCGCGCAACCTACGGCGCGGTCGCGCACTCAAGCGGGTTGGCGCCCGAGGGGTCGGTGCCCGTCATCCCGCAGTTGTAGTAGCCGTTCGTGGTGTCCCAACCGCAGGAGTTGCCGCAGTCCCCCGCGGCCGCCTGTCCGTTGCTGGGGTCGCAGTAGGCGATGCCCGTGCCCAGGCAACAGCCCACCTCCCCCGAGCCGTTCGCGGAGCAGGGGTCCACGATGCAGGTCCCCAGGAGGCACGTGGCGTCCGTGCCGCAGGTGCCACAGCTCCCTCCGCAGCCGTCTTCGCCGCAGGTCTTGCCGTCACACTGGGGCGTGCAGGTCTCGCAGGTGCCCGCGTCCGAGCACACCTGGCCGCTGGGGCAACCGCCGTCGTTCGAGCCGCAGGCTTGGCCGCAGACGACGCCGCACTCGCGGGCGCCGCAGGTGTCCGTGCAGGTCTCTCCCGGGCAGAGGAGGGGCTGGCTCGCGTCGGGGCTCGCCGCGCCTGCCGTCCCGCAGTCGTACCAGCCGTTGTTCCCGTCCCACCCGCACTGGGGGTTCTGTGTGGTGCAGTCGAGGGTCTTCAGGGTCCCGCCGCTGCAATACTTCAGGGTGCCCGCCGCCGTGCAGCAGCCCACGTCGGTGATGTCGCCGCAGCCCGTGGAGGGGGGCTCGCACTGTCCGGTGGTGGCGTTGCAGGTCTGGCCTCCGGTGCAGGATCCGCAGGAACCGCCGCACCCGTCATCGCCGCACTGCTTGCCGG
>CAYZID010000013.1:26848-27044 GCA_964478315.1 uncultured Myxococcales bacterium
AGGCGCTCTCGCACTGTCCGGTGGCCGTGTTGCAGGTTTGGCCGCCGGTGCAGGATCCGCAGGAACCGCCGCACCCGTCATCGCCGCACTGCTTGCCGGCACAGCTCGGGGTGCAGGCGCTCTCGCACTGTCCGGTGGCCGTGTTGCAGGTTTGGCCGCCGGTGCAGGAGCCGCAGGAACCACCGCAGCCGTCGTC
>CAYZID010000013.1:27144-48111 GCA_964478315.1 uncultured Myxococcales bacterium
CGGTGCAGCTCGGGGTGCAGGCGCTCTCGCACTGTCCGGTGGCGATGTTGCAGGTTTGGCCGCCGGTGCAGGAGCCGCAGGAACCACCGCAGCCGTCGTCGCCGCACTGCTTGCCGGTGCAGCTCGGGGTGCAGGCGCTCTCGCACTGTCCGGTGGCGATGTTGCAGGTCTGGTCGCCGGTGCAGGAGCCGCAGGATCCACCGCACCCGTCGTCGCCGCACTGCTTGTCGGCGCACTGCGGTGTGCACACCGCCTGGCACTGGCCGAGCACGGTGTTGCAGGTCTGTCCGCCGGTACAGGATCCGCAGGAGCCGCCGCAGCCGTCGTCGCCGCACTGCTTCCCTTCGCAGCTTGGGGTGCAGGTCCCCGTGTCGCCCGGCCCGGTGTCGCCGGCCCCTTGGTCTGGCGTGGTGGTGCCGTCGGGCTGAGCGGCCGCGTCGCCCCCCGCCGCTCCGTCGGCCACGCCGCCGTCCGCGGCTTGGCATTGGGGCAGGGAGGGGTTGTAGACGCACGGGTCGCCCACGACGCCCCCCGAACCGCCGCTACCGGGAGAGTCACAGCCGGACACGGTGGACAGCGAGGAGGCCGAGAGCAGCAGGGCGCCGGCCATGAGGAGGGCAGCGGGCCAGCTCGTTCGGCCAGGGGACAGGGGTCGGACAGGGTTCATGGGGTACCTCGTCGGGTGGGAGGGGCATGCTGGAGGGCGGGCCCGCAAAGCGCGAGGCGGCTCACGCTACCTGGCGCCGCCTCTCTCGTTCTCCGGGGGCTCGATGGGGCTCGGCTCGGAAGGCGGACCGCCACGCTCGGGGACGGTGAGAGGCCGCGAAGCTTCCTTCTTCGTGTGCCGAGCTTAGTAGATGGCGCCGCGGCTCAGTTCAAGCCTTTGTTGACCGCGGGTTACTGTTGCCCGGACGGCGTGGTCTCGGGCACCTCTCCGGTGAGTCGGGCCATGCGCTCCAGCTCCACGCGGAGAGGGCCGGCCCACGACAGCGAGGTGTCCACACGGACGGGGAGGCCCGATGGGCTCGCCGGGTCCAGCCAGACCGTGATCGCCCACCCCGCTCGGCGCGGTCGATGGGGGGCGCCGGCTGCCAGGCGCGGCTCGGGCCACCAGACGAGCACCTGCCCCGCAGCGCGGAGGGCGCGGGTGAGCCCGGACGGCGTGCCCACCCGCCGAGCTTCGTCTACCTGGACGGTGACCCGGACGCGGCGGTTTTGGGTCATGACGCCGAAGCTCAGGCGATCGCCCGGCGCGGGGCGGCGGGCCGCCAGGGCCAGCATCCACGACAGCGGATCGTGGGTCCCGGGGGCCGCCGGGAGGGTCGATGCTCGGCCGGCGCGTGCGCGCGTCACCGTGCCGCGAGGGGGGTCGAAGGTGAGCCGCGTGCGGGCGGCGCGCGGGTAGCCGCGGCGCGCGCCCCGGCGCGGGCGCCGGTAGGACAGGGAGGTTCGGCGTGGCGTGAGGGTCGCGGCGTCCAGGGTCGCCTCGTACACCCCGGCTGCGGGCACGAGGCGTCCGAACGTCCCCTCGGTGCGCGCCTCCACGTGCAGCGTTCGCGTGGGACCCTCGCGCCCACCGTGCGAGATCGGGCCCAGCCAGACCTCGGCGTGGCCCACGACCTGGCCCACCGTGACGAGGCGGTAGCGCGCGCGGTAGCCGTGGGCATCCAGAGCCGCGCCCACCGCGGGCGGCGAGGGGAGGGGAGGGGGACGCCGGAGGGCCGGTGGGGCTGGGAGCCAGGCGGCCAGGAGCCCACAGGCGAGGGCGGCGGTGGGAGCGATCGCGGGCATGGCCTCCCGGGAGGCGGCTGAGGGGGGGGCGGCCCACGGGTGGGCGCGCGATGTGCGGGGCACGGTACTGCGGTGGGGCGGCGAGCCTCAAGGGTGCGCGCGGGGCGGGTGAGGAGTACCATCCTCCCCACCCGCCGGCTCCTTGGCGGGGGCGCGAGGACCAAGCGAGGGATGATGGGGATGAGGACACGGCAGGGCGTGGGCGCGTGGGCTGTGTGGAGGGTTGGACCCCTGGCCGGGGCTCCGCGCGTCGTCTTCGCGACCGCCCTCGCGGCCCTGGTGCTCGCGGGCGCCGGGTGCGAGGGATCCGGCGGTGACGGCCCCGGGGACGCCGACGCCGCAGGGGGGGGCGCGGACGGGCAGGGCGACGGCGGGAGGAGCTACCTGCTGGGAGGTCGGGCCGAGCGCTATGCGATCGACGGCAGCCAGCGGTGGACCATCTCGGTGGAGGGCCTCACGCAGCCCGTGACCTCCGCGGCTCCGGCGCCGGATGGGGCGGACGCGGGCCCGGGACGTGGGAGCACTGACGGCGCCGAGGGGGCCGCCGACGAGCCCGTGGTCGAGGCCGTCGTGGTGCCCCTGTACCGGTTGGGGGTCCCGTGGAAGGCCTTCGCCAACGGAGGGGGGGCCAACCTCCCTGGGCCGTGGGTGCTCGCCGTCCAGCGGGCGCAGGACGAGGCGGAGTCGCTGGGGCTCCCCATCGCGCTGTCGCTGTCGCCGACGAACGAGACCTGGGACCATCTGGCGCCCCTGGCAACGGACGACGGCACGGGGACGCTGCGGCTGGAGGACAACTGGCTCCACGATTACTGTTACGACCCCTCGGCGGATCCCCAGCCCGAGAAGTGGCGGGACGCCTACGTCCGGTACGTGGAGTGGGCGGTCAAGCGGTTCTCCCCGCGCTGGGTCTTCTTGGCGCACCGCGTGAACCTCTACGACGCGCGCTGTGCGGCCACGCGGCCGGGCGCGTATGGGGCCGTGGCCGGGTTCGCGACGGCGGCGCACGAGCGGCTCCACGAGGCCCTGGACCCGGCGCCGGTGACCGTGGTGACCGTCGACGTGGAGGATCTCTACGGCTTCCCCTCCCAGCCCGGTCGCTGCGTGGGCACCGAGGGGCCGGAGTGCTTGGGCGAGCGGGGGGCGCTGCTCCAGGCGTTTCAGGCCGATCGGCTGGGGCTGGAGAGCTACCCGGAGGCCGCGCTGCCGCGCCTGGGGGAGATCCCCGCCGACTGGCTGGAAGGCGTCGTGGCCGCGCGCGCCGACTTGCCGCCCATCGTGGCGGGGACGGGGCTGCCGGCGGTGTCCATGGAGCGGCGCAAGTCTCAGGTGTGCATCCCCCTGCTGGAGAGCGACGCCGAGCTCCAGCGGACGTGGTTGGACCAGGTGCTGGCGGCGGCGGGCGCGCATGGGATGGGGCTGGTCGTGTGGACCTACCCCGAGAGCCTACTGGACGAGGCGCTCGTGGCGCCGTGCGACTGCCCTGGCGGCGATGCGGAGGCCGACGCCGTCTGCGCCCACCTCGCCCAGCTCGGGGCGCGCGCGGACTCCCTGCGCCCGCGCTTCATCGAGGGGCTGTGGAGGGGGGCCGGGGGGCTCGCCGCCGGGGGCGTGGAGCGGTCGGCGGCCGCGGTGTGGCGGGGTCTGCTTGCCGAGCCCGGGCTGGCCGACGACGTGGTGTCCAGATAGCTACTGAACAGGTTTTCCGTGGGCACGCCTTGTGCTATGGACCTCGGGGCCTGCGCGCGGGCTTCGGGCGGGCTGCTCGGAGACCCGCGACTTGGCGTCGGCACCACGCTGAGCGCTCCTGGCCCGTGAGGGGTGCGTCCCAGGGGTGAGCGAGCCGGTGCTGGGCGCCGGGCACGAGAGCGAGACAAGGAGCGAGGCGTGAGCGACGGGTATCGCGAGCAAGACATCCGCGTGCTGGAGGGGTTGGAGGGTGTGCGCGCCCGCCCCGGGATGTATATCGGCTCCACGGGGCCGCGCGGCCTCCATCACCTCGTCTATGAGATCGTGGACAACGCCGTGGACGAGGCCCTGGCGGGGCAGTGCGACGAGATCCTGGTGCGGGTGGATGAGGGCGAGATCGTCACGGTGCGCGACAACGGGCGCGGGATCCCCACGGGGATCCACCCCGACGTGGGGATCCCCACCCCGACGGTGGTGTTCACGCGGCTCCACGCCGGGGGCAAGTTCGGGGGGGGGGGCTATCACGTCTCCGGAGGACTGCACGGCGTGGGCGCGTCGGTGGTGAACGCGCTCTCGACCTTCCTGGAGGTGGAGGTGGCGCGGGACGGCAAGCGGTTCCGCCAGCGTTTCGAGCGCGGGATCCCCGTGACCGACCTGGAGGAGGTCGGGTCGACGCGTCAGCGGGGGACCACCGTGCGCTTCCAGCCCGATCCGGAGATCTTCGCCGACATCCATTTCAACGCCGAGACGCTCGTGAGCCGCATGCGCGAGATGGCGTTCCTCAACCCTTCGTTGACCATTCGCGTGCAGGATAGGCGCCGCGCGGCGAAGGCCGCCGCGTCGGGAGAGGGCGACGGCGGTGAGGGAGGGGAGGACACCCCTACGCCTCCCGTGGATGAGGTCCTCCACTACCCTGGGGGGGTGGAGGAGTTCGTCCGTTACCTCAACGAGAACTACAAGACGCTCCACGAGCCGGTGTGCTTCTCCGGGACATCCCACGGGATCGAGGTCGACGTCGCCTTTCAGTACAACGACGGCTACACGGAGAGCACGAACTCGTTCGTGAACTGCATCAACACGGTCGAGGGCGGGCAGCACGAGACCGGGTTTCGGACCGCTCACACGCGGGTGATGAACGAGTACGCCCGGAAGCTGGGGGTGTGGAAGAAGAAGACGAGCCTCTCGGGCGGGGATCTCCGAGAGGGGCTCATGGTGGTCCTGAGCCTGCGCATGACGGACGCCGAGTTCGAGGGCCAGACGAAGACCAAGCTGGGCAACCCCGTCGCGCGGGCGGCGGTGGAGGAGGTCGTGGGGGGGCACCTGGCGGCCTTCTTGGACGAGAACCCCAAGATCGCCAAGATGCTCTTGGAGAAGTCGGCGCGGGCGTCCACGGCGCGCCAGGCGGCGCGGCGGGCGCGGGACGCGGCCCGCAGCGGCAAATCGTCTCGGGTGCGCACGAGCCTCGACGGCAAGCTCACGCGCTGCGCGTCCCGCAAGGCCGAGGACAACGAGCTGTTCATCGTCGAGGGCGACAGCGCCGGCGGGAGCGCCAAGCAGGGGCGGGACCGGATGCACCAGGCGATCCTGCCCCTCAAGGGCAAGCCCCTGAACACCGAGAAGGCCTCTCTCGCCAAGGTCATGGCGAACAAGGAGATCCTGGCCATCGTCCAGGCCATCGGCGCGGGCATCGGCGCCGACTTCGACCTGAGTCGCGCGAACTACGGGCGGATCATCATCCTGGCGGACGCCGACGACGACGGGGCCCACATCCGGTGCCTGCTGTTGACCTTCTTCTACCGCTACATGGGGCCGCTGGTGCGCGCCGGGCGCGTCTACATCGCCCAGCCGCCCCTGTTCAAGGTGGCGCGCAAGGTGCGGCGCAAGGAGGAGGTGCGCTACCTGTGGAGCAACCAGGAGCTGGACGAGGTGTTGTCCAAGTGGGGGCGTCGAGGCGTGGTCGTCCAGCGCTTCAAGGGGCTCGGTGAGATGGACCCCACCCAGCTCTGGGAGACCACCATGAACCCGGCGACGCGCACCATCGTCCGGGTGAACCTGGACGATGCCGTGGCCGCCGAGCGCCAGGTGAACATCCTCATGGGGAACCGGGCCGAGCCCCGCAAGCAGTGGATCATCCGGCACGTGCGCTTCGGCGAGGACGACGCCTCGGTGGGCGGGTTGGACGTGCCGGGGGCCGAGGCCACCGCGGAGCAAGGAGGGCAGCCGTCATGAGCAAGCGAAGCGCGCGCCGCGTGCGCGACCTGTCGTTGGAGGAGGAGCTCGGTCAGTCCTTTGGGCGCTACGCCGAGAAGGTCATCCTCGACCGGGCGATCCCCGACATTCGCGATGGTCTCAAGCCGGTTCAGCGGCGGATCATCTACGCGATGTTCGAGTCGGGCAACACCGCGGACAAGCCCTACCGGAAGTCGGCGAAGACGGTGGGCGACGTCATGGGCAACTACCACCCCCACGGCGACTCGGCCATCTACGACGCCTTGGTGCGCCTGGCCCAGCCGTGGAAGATGCGCTACCCGCTCATCGACGGGCACGGCAATTTCGGGTCCATGGACGACGACCCGGCCGCCGCCATGCGCTACACCGAGGCGCGCCTGAGCCCCATCGCCGAGGAGCTCCTGGCGGACATCGACCAGGCCACGGTGCCCTGGCGGCCCAACTTCGACGAGAAGACCGAGGAGCCCGTCGTCCTCCCCGGCGGTTTCCTCAACCTGCTCGTGAACGGCACGAGCGGGGTGTCCGCGGGCTTCGCGACGGACGTGCCCAGCCACAACCTCGGGGAGGTCACCGACGCTGCGCTTGCGTTGCTCGAGAACCCGGAGCTGGGGCTCGATGAGGTCATGCGGCACGTGCGCGGGCCGGACTTCCCCACGGGGGGCATCCTCATGGGCATGGAGGGGCTCCGCGAGGCCTACCGCACCGGCAAGGGCAAGGTCGTACTCAGGGCGCGCCACACCGTGGAGAAGCTGCGCGACGGCAAGCGGCTCCTGGTGTTCACGGAGATCCCCTACCAGGTGGTCAAGAGCGATCTCGTGCGCCAGATCGACACCCTGCGCTTGGACAAGGGGGTCAACGGCGTGCTGGACGTCCGGGACGAGACGGATCGCGAGGGGCTGCGCGTCGTGGTGGAGGTCGCCCGGGGGGCGGACGCGGACGGGGTGCTGGCCCTGCTGTTGAAGAAGACCGATCTCCAGGTGAACTACCACCTCAACATGGTCGCCATCTGGCGGAACACGCCGCGCCAGGTGGGGCTCTTGGACATCCTCCGGGCCTTCCTGGCGCACCGCCGGGAGGTGGTCCGGCGTCGGAGCGCGCACCAGCTCTCCCTGGCCGCCCGCCGCCTGCACGAGGTGGAGGGGCTCATCCGAGCGCTGGACGTGCTCGACGAGGTCATCGCCACGATCCGGCGTTCCAAGGACCGGGCGGACGCCCGCGCCAACCTGGAGGGCATGGGGTTCAGCACGGCCCAGGCGGACGCCATCTTGGATCTCCGGCTGGTGCGCCTCACGAACCTCCAGATCGAACTCCTCGTCGCCGAGCGCGACGAGCTCCGGGGGCGCATCGCGTCCCTGGAGGCGATCCTCGCCGATCCGACCACGCGCGACCGCGTCGTGGCGGACGAGCTCCGCGCCCTCAGGGACCGCTACGCGGACGCTCGCCGGACCACCGTAGAGGCCGAGGTGGAGCGCCTGGACGTGTCGGTGGAGGCGCTGGTGAAGCCCGCCGACGTCGTCGTGGGGGTCACCCGAGACGGGTGGGTGAAGCGCGTGTCCATGGCGTCGTTCCAGGGCGCCGGTGGGGCACGCCGGTCCAGCGGGGTGCGCCCCGGCGACAGCATGCAACACGTCGTGGGGACGAACACGCGGCACACGCTGCTGCTGTTTACGGCCTCGGGGCAGTGCTACCCCATCCCCGTGCACCAGATCCCCGAGGCCAAGTGGGGGGACGTGGGCACGGCGCTCGTGAACGTCTGTGGGGTGGAGCGCGAGGACCGCGTCGTCGGCGTCATCACGCGGGACACCTTCCCCGAGGACGAGTACTTCCTCCTGGTGACGCGCGGGGGGCTGGTGAAGGCCACGCCCATGCGGGAGTTCCAGAGCTCGCGGTCTGCGGGGATCGTGGCGATGAAGCTGGGCGAGGGGGACGCCCTCGCCGCCGCGCTGCCCATGGACCGCGCGGGCGACCTCATTCTCCTCACGGAGCTCGGCCAGGGGATTCGCTTCGCCGCCGAGCAGGTCTCCATCCAGGGGCGCTCGGCCCGGGGCGTGCGTGGGATGCGCGTGGCGTCGGGTGACGGTGTCCTGGCCGTGGTGCCGCTGGGGGCCGCCCCCGAGCCCTACCTGGCGACCTTCACGGCCTCGGGGCGCGCCAAGCTCACGCCCACGGAGCAGTACCCGCGCCAGAACCGCGGTGGCCGCGGTGTGCGGATGATCGTCAGCCGCGCGACGCCCCACCGCACGGTCGCGCTCGTGCCGTGCCGCCTCACCGACCACTTCGACGTCGTGGACACGCACGGTCTGGAGCACTCGCTCCCGGCGCAGCGGATCCCAACGACCCGCCGTGACGGCAACGCGTGGAGCGTCGTGGCCCTCAAGGACGGCGCGCTGGTAGCGCTCGTGGAGCGCGTGCGCGTCGTGGAAGACGACGAGGGGTAGAGGAGGGGAGGGGGCTGGGAGGGGGGGAGACGCCCCAAGGACTGGTGCCAGGTGCCTGCCTACGTCCCCTTCGCCACCGCGCGCAGATCCTCGACGAGCTCGGACATGTGCCCGTAGCGCTGCTCGCGGTCCTTGGCCAAGACCTTTTGGATGACCTTGCGGATGGCGCGCGGGAGCGCCCGGTTGTGGACCACGGGGTCGGGGATCGGCGCGCTCCGGTGTTGCTCCAAGAGGTTGCCCGACTCGTAGGGGTAGCGGTCGGTGAGGAGCTTGTAGAGCATCACGCCTGCGGCGTAGATGTCCGTGCGGGAGTCCACGCCCATCCCCATGGTCTGCTCGGGGGACATGAACAGCGGGGTCCCGGCGATGACCACCGTCTGGTCCGGGCCCTGCATGGCGGTGGCGAGGCCGAAGTCCATGAGCTTGAGCACGCCCGTGGCGCGCACGCGCATGACGTTCTCGAACTTCACGTCGCGGTGGATGACGCCGTGGTCGTGGGCGTAGCCCAGCCCGGCCGCGAGCTGCTCCATGTAGGGGACGCACTGCTCCACCGTGAGGGGGAGCTGTCCCTTGAGATAGACGTCCAGGGTCTCGCCCTCGACGTACTCCATGGCGATGTAGGGCTGACCGTTGATCTCGGCCAGGTCGTGCACCGTCACGATGTTGGGGTGGTTGAGGTTGGCCGCGACCTTGGCCTCTCGGAAGAACCACCGACGGGCGATGTCCGTAGGCAGGGCTCCTTCGATGATCATCTTGATGACGATGGGGCGGTCGAGCACGGTGTCCAGGGCGCGGTAGACGACGCCGTTGCCCCCCTGCCCCAGCTTGACCTCGAACTTGTAGCGCTCGTGCTGGGGGAGGGCGAGCGTGGAACTCATGAGCTTCATGTCGGTCTTGGCCGCGGCGGCCGGGGCCTTGAGCTCCTCGTACCGCGCGCGGAGATCGTCGGTCATGAGGCCCAGCTCGTCGAGCTGCGCGAAGGCCTTGAGGGCCAGCTCCCGCTTGTCGTGCTCGAGCATGATCTCGGTGAGGGCCACCAGCCACCGCTTCAGCCGAGGGCCGGTCTCGTGGCGCTTGCGGGCCGCCCGGACCAGCGACTCGTAGATGCGAGAGGCTTCCTTGGGGTTGCCCGCCCGGCGCTCTAGCTGGGCGAGCATCTCCATGGCCTCGGTGTACTGCTGGTGACGCGGCGGCGTGGCGCGGAGGTGCGCGCGGGCCTCCGAGTGGAAGCCGTGGCCCTCGTAGACCTTGGCGACCATGATGCGGTCGCCCACGGTCTCCAGGTAGCCCACGGCGCCCGGGATGTCTCCCGCCCTGTAGGCCGCCCGGGCAGCCTCACGGTACTTCCCCTGGCGGGCGAGCATGGCCGCCGCTTTCTTGAACTCGCCCCCCTGGAGCATGAGCTGGGTGGCCTGGCCCACGTCGCCGCCCTGGGCCGCGAGGCGGGCGGCGTCCGCGGCGCGCCCGGCACGCTGAAAGAGCGTCTTCGCCCCCTCGTGGTCACCGAGCTCCTCGAGCAGCTCACCAGCGCGCCCGTGGTCGCCCTCCTTGGAAGCCTTCTCCGCCAGGGCTCGCTTGGCTCGCTCGCCGTGGCCGGCGCGCTCCAGGAGCTCCGCCGCGCGGTCCAGGTCCCCGAGCCGCTTGGCGCACTGGGCGGCGCGCTCGAGATCTCCGCCGTCCTCGAAGAGCTCGGACGCTCGCTGGAGGTCCCCGGCGCGCTCGTACAGGGCCGCGGCCTCGGGGAGCATGTCCGCCTTGGTGAGCGTGAGGGCGGCCAACTTGAGCTCCCCACGCTGCTCGTACAGGGCGGCCGCCTCACGCGGCCGGCCTGCCCGTTCGTACAAGCGGACGGCCTCCTCCAAGTGGCCGCGCTTGGCCTCCAGCGCCGCCGCCTCCGCGAGCTGGCCGCGCTCCACGTAGTAGGGGATCGCGTGGCTGTAGATCCCCATGGCGACCTCGCGCTCCACCTGCGCTCGAAGGCGGCGCTCCCGGGCGTCGCCGCTCGACCGTGTCCAGAACCACCAGGCGGCTCCCGCGGCGACCACCAGGGTCGCGAGCACGATGAACAGCGGGACGCTTGACGCCTGGATGACAGGGGCGATCTGAGAGACCAACGGAGCTTTCCCCGGGGCGCGTGTGGAGGCAGACTGGCGTGGGCGCCCGGCTTGTGTGTGGGGGGGAGTGGGGCGCCGTGTGTGACGGTATCCCGGGAGCATCGTGACGGCAAACTCGTCGAATCAGCGGCCAAGTCGAGCACCCCAGGGAGGGACCTCCCCGGCCCGGCCACGGCCCCCGGGGAGTGGGGCGGCGGACCCGGACCCAGGGCGGCCTGGGCTGGACGTCGTGCTCGTGGCTGCCGCCCCGGGGCCCACGCCGACGCCCTCCCCGAGATCGCTGTTGCCCAACCTCACCGAGGCCTTGGGCCCCAAGGACGCGGCGCGTGAGCGCCTGGTCATCCTCCCGCCGCTGTATCTCCACGCCGCGGTGGCCGCGGCCCGAAGGGCCCACCCCGCGCACGCCTTGGGGCGGCGGGTCGGGCGCGGTGCGCTGGTGTGGGCCGCGCACCCTGGGGCGGCGTGGCGCGATCTGTGGCTGCTCTCCGAGCACCGCGAGATCTACGCGGCGCTGCGGGACGGGGTCGGGGGACTTGCCCAGGCGCTCGGGGCTACCGTGGTCGCTGGCACCGCTCTGTTGGCGCATCCCCGCAAACACTGGGAGGGGTGGCCTGACGATCCGCTGATCTTCCACAGTGCATGGGCGCTCGATCCCGATGGGGTGACCGCTGGCTACGTCCGCGATCCCGACCCACCGCTCGCGCTGCGGCGCCGGGGCGTGCGCGCGGGGTGGCCCGAGGTTTCGCCGGTGAGACCGCCGGCCGCGTTGCCGCCAGGCCGCCCGCGGGTGCACGTGGCCTGGCCCCGCGGAGGGATCGCCCAGCCCTCGGGCCCAGGGTTCGCCGTGGTCTGGCGTCCCGTCGTCCAGGGCAGCGTCTCGGGTGTGGACCCCGTGGAGGAGTTGGGCGGGCAACCCCAGGGCGTGGGGGTCTACGCCGCCGCGGACGCGCGGGGCGGCGTGACGTGGGCCGCGCGCATACCAAGAAACGGCGCCATGCGGCGCGGCGCGCTGTGGGCTGGGGCCGCGCGCCCGTTGGTGTGGGAGGTGCTGTCGCTGCCCGCGGAGGGCCCCGGAGAGGAGGGTGGGAGGGCCGCGGGGCGGCGCCTCAGCCTCCGGACTCGGGGGGAGGGAGGATGAGGTGGAAGGTGCCGGTCACGTCCGCCCAGTGCGTGCCAGCCCCCGCGCCGCTTTGCTCCACGAGGCGCCCCTGGAAGCGGCCGGACATGACGCCCCCTCGGGTCATGGACCACGCGTCGATGACCACCTCCCCCTGGGCGCCGGGGACCGTGGAACGGTAGCGGATGCCCCAGGTGACGTCGATCTCGGGCGCGTCGCCGTCGAAGGGGAAGGTGCCCGCCGTGCCGGTCTGCACGGTGAGGTTCCCGGAAGGATCCGCGAGGATCCCGAAGTTGATGGCGATCTGCACCGTGGCCGGGTAGCTCAGGGACTCGCTTACGGCCAGCGAGGTCGCCGGCGCGATGTGCGTGGAGCCGAAGGAGAAGGCTCCCGGCGTATCGGTCACGTCCCGCTCTAGGCGGAGGGTCTGCCCCAGGTCCGTCGTCAGCTCGATCGTGTACGTGGAGCGCGTCGGGTCGGCGGGTGGTTGGGTCTCCGCGGTCGCGTCCAGCGCCGCGCCGTCGGACGCCCCACCGTCCAAGGACTCCGGGGGGGGCGAGCAGGCCCCGAGGGCCCCGAGAGCCGCCCAACACCCCAGAACCAGGATGGGCAGGCTCACGCCCCGACCTCGCGTGCACGGTCGCGGATCGAAGTGCGCCGCTCGGCGGGCGGCGCTCACGCTGCCAACCTCGCGCGCGCCTCGGCGGGGGAGGCGATCTCTCGACCTGCCGCGCGCGCCGTGGACACGAGGGCGTCGATGAGGGGCCCGTTGGATGCCGCCTTCGTGCCGTCGGGGAGGTAGAAGGTGTCCTCCAAGCCGGTCCGCAGGTCACCGCCCAGCTCGGCGGTGCGCCGGTGGACGTCCCACACCTCCTGGCGCCCGATGACGATGCTCTGCCAGCGCGCGCCCGCTGGGAGCTCCTCCAAGAGCAGGGGCAGCCAGGCCGCCTTGGCGGGCATCCCCGAGGCGACGCCCATGACCAGGGAGACGTGGAGCGGTCCCCGGAGGACCCCGGCCCGCGCGAGGAGTCCCACGGACCGGACGATGCCCGTGTCGAAGCACTCGCACTCGGGCGTCGTGCCCAGGGCCACCATGGCGTCGGCGAAGCGCTGGATCTTGGCGACGGGGTTGTCGAACACCATGGGCGGCCACGCCCAAGTGCCATCCCGGCGGAGCTTGAGGTAGTTGAGGGTGCCGGCGTTGAGCGCCGCGATCTCGGGCCGCACTCGGTCCAGGCAGGCGAGCGGCCCGTCGATGTCGGGGCCCACGACGCCCGTGGACATGTTGATGAGCATCTCCGGGACCTCGGCGCGCACGGCGTCACACACGGCCCCCGCCACGTCTGGGTCCCAGGAGGGGAGGTGGCCGTGGTGGGGGCGCTGGTCCCGAAAGTGCACGTGGAGGACCGTCGCCCCGGCGTCGAAGGCGGCGCGTGCCTCGGCGGCGATCTCCTCGGGCTTGACGGGCACGGGGTGGCGCGCCGGATCGGTGAGGACGCCCGTCACGGCGCAGGTGATGACGGCGCTGTCGTGTTCGCCCATGGGGCCCCTCCGCGTTGGGCGGCCAGCCTACCACTTTCCCTGCTCCCATCGTGTAGGGTGGGCCCATGTCGCGTGTCCCGCTCGCCCAGGTCGCCCTTCTCACCGCCGTCGTGGGGGGCCTCGTCCTCACCTCGGGCGGGGGGGCGCCTGGGGCCCGGCGCCCAGGCTGGGGCGCCTGCCGCCCTCCGCGATGACGCGCAGGGGCGCGCGGCGGTCGTGGGGCCCGGGCTGGAGGGCGACGTCGAGGCCCTGTTCGCCCCCTATGAGACGGGAGCCGCGCTGGTGGACGCGGCGCCTGGCTGTGTGTTCCAGGGGATCCAGATCGAGGCCGACGCGATCCGCGCCGAGGTCTTGGGGCCCCAGGGTCACCTCTCGCGTCTCACGCTGCGCCCGCTGGCCTGCCGACGCAGCGCGGCGACCGGGGGCTGGGGGACCTTGGGGGGCGGGAACACCGAGACGGCGCGGCGGGCGCGTGGCCCTCGTGCTCCTCGTGATCACGGCGGCGGGGGCGGCCCTGCGGTTCGGGATCACCCCCACCTTCATCCGCGAGGCCTACCCCCTCCAGACGAACCCGTATGCCGCCTGGGAGGCCATCCCAGGGGGCGAGATCTCCGCCTATCCCAACGGGCCCGAGGTCCTTGCCGGGGTCTGGGCGTGGCTCTTTGGAGGGGCCCCCTACGGCGTGTGGTTCGCCCTGCACGCGACGGTCGGCGCGCTGACCGTCCCCCTCAGCTACGTGCCAGCGGCGGCGCTCACCCGCTCCCGGGGAGCGGGCCTCACGGCGGCGGCGACCCTCGCCTTCCTCCCTCAGCACGTGCGCCTGTCGGCCTCGGAGTCCGTCCACGTCACGTTGGTCTTTTGGGGGACCGTCGCCGTGGGCTGGGCCGTCTTGGCTGCCCGCGAGGGCCGGTTTGGGGCCTTCGCTGTGGCAGCCCTGGCGGCCGGGGCCGTGGTCGTGAGCCGGCCGGAGGGCGCGCTCATGGGACCCGCGCTGTTGGTGCTCGCCTGGTCGGCGCCGGGGAGCGGGGTGCGGAGGCACCTGGGGAGCCCGGTCCGCGTGGCATTGCTGGCCGGGATCGCTTGGCTGCTGGCGCCCGTCGTGGCGGCCATCGCTACGGACCCATCGACCCAGCACTTCGCGCCCGGTTCGGACACGGGCGAGGGCCTGCGTTTGTGGACCCTGATCCGTCTTGTCGTGATCTCGGCGTGGCCTGGCGGGGACAACGGCCTGTTCGACGTCGCCACCTCGCCCCTCTGGGTATGGCCCCTCACCCTGTGGGGGGCGACGATCCTGTGGCGGAAAGGGCGGCGTCATGAGGCAGTGGGGCTCAGCGTGGGGCTGCTCACCTACCTCGGGCTATACGCCCAGATGGAGTCGGCAGTGACGGTCTGGAAGATGACGCGCTATCACGCCTCGCTCCTCCCCTTCGCGGTTCCCCTCGCCGGGGTGGGGTTGTGGGAGCTGTCGGGTCACGGGGCCGCTCGTTGGCCGCGCCTCCAGAGTTCGCCGCGGCGCTTGGCTGCGGCGCTCGCGGTTGCCGTCTTGGGGCTCGTGGCCTGGTGGCCCGCGCTGGAGGCGCTGCCTCGCGATTGGCAGCGCGACCTCCACTGGGCCATCGCCTTGGGAGCGTCCGAGCCCGCGCTCGCAGCACCCGACACGCGAGTGGTCCTCCCGGACAACCGCCGACGCTTCCTCGACCTCATGCCGCGCAAGCTCATCGAGCCGCTCACCGCGGGGCACCAGCCCCTGTCCATGAGCGTGTCTATAGAGGAGGCGCTCCGTGCGCTCCACGCCCACGGGGACGACACCCCGGCCGTTTACTATGAGGGGCTCTACTGTTGGCTCGCCCGCCTCCCGGCGGAGCCCATGAACCCCCAGTGCGCGGCCATGCACCGGGCTTTCGAGCTCACGCCCTTGGACAGCACGCGGGTCGACGAGCCGGCCTACCTCTCGGCGTATGTCGACGTCCGGCCCAGCGGGCCGCTCACGCTGACGCTCTACCGTGTGGGGCGCCGTCTCCCGGGCGCCGAGGCTGCGCTCGCCGCCCTCCCCACCCCCCTGGCCGGTCGCCTCGACGACCCACCGGAGAGCGTCATGGGGTCCGGCACCGGCGCCTACCTCACGCCGGCCGACCCACCCCTGGGGGTGTCGCCTCGGGCCGAGCGGTATTGCGGCTGGGAGGCCATCGACCCCGGCGCCCCCGGGCCGTGCCCGGCACCCGGTGAGGGGGGCGCTCACCGCGCAGGCCCTCCGTGAGCGATGAGGCGCTGGCGTCCGGCCCAAGACGAAAGCGGCGAGCCGCGGGGAGGATGGCCCCGCGGCTCGCCGTATGCTCGACTCGGTGCCCGTCTCAGCCCAGGCGCTCGCCGATGTACCCGGCGACGTCCACCAGGCGCTGGGCGTAGCCGGCCTCGTTGTCGTACCAGACCACCAGCTTGAGCATGGGGCCCATCTTCATGGTCATGAGGCTGTCCACGGTGCAGGAGTGGGTGTCGCCCACGATGTCCGTGGAGACCAACTCCTCCTCGGACACGCACATGATCTCGCTGTGGGCCTCGGCGAAGGCCTTGAGCGCGGCGTGCGCGGCCTCCACGGAGAAGTCCTTCTCGAAGGTCAGCGTGAGGTCGGCCAGGGAGCCCGTGGGCACGGGCGCACGGATGGCGAACCCGTCGAGCTTGCCCGCGAGCTGGGGCAGCACCACGCCCACGGCCTTGGCGGCGCCCGTGGAGGTGGGGACCAGGTTCACCGCCGCGGCGCGACCCCGGCGCAGCTTGCTCTTGGGGGTGTCCAGCACGGCCTGGGCGTTCGTGTAGGCGTGGACCGTGTTCAGCACGCCGTTGGAGATGGTGAACGCGTCGTCGAGGACCTTGAGCACGGGGGCCACGCAGTTCGTGGTGCACGAGGCGTTGGAGATGATCTTGTGCTGGGAGGCGTCGTAGTCCTCGTGGTTGACGCCGAGCACCACGGTCACGTCCTCGCCCTTGGCCGGGGCGCTGATGAGCACGCGCTTGGCGCCCCCGTCGAGGTGGAGCTTGGCCCGCTCGGCCTTGGTGAACACGCCGGTGCACTCGAGCACGATGTCGATGTCCTGGTTGCCCCAGCCGCACTGGAGGGGGTCGCGCTCGGAGGTCATGCGGATGGTGTGCCCGTCGACCGTCAGGGTGTCATCCGAGAAGGACACCTCGCCGTCGTAGCGGCCGTGGACGCTGTCGCGCTTGAAGAGGTAGGCCAGCGCCTCGTTGTCGGTGAGGTCGTTGATGGCGACGACCTCCATGTCGTCGCGCTTGAGGGCGTTGCGCAGCGCCAGCCGCCCGATGCGGCCGAAGCCGTTGATGGCGAGGCGGGTCTTGCGGGTCGTGTCAGACATGATGCGTTCCTTTGCTTCCTTCCCCTTGACGGGGCCTTGTGGAGTCGGTTCAGGGGGCGCGGGGCTCGTCCCAGCGGCGTCCTCTCCGGCCCGCAGAACCGGGGCGCGAGGCGCGGCCAGGGGGAGCGTGCCGGGGGGGGGCGGGGCGTGTGGGGGTGGCAGAGGGACCGTGCGAGGGGCCGCGCGCGCGAGTTCCCCTTCGTCGCAGCCCGCTGCGCACGAGCTACGATATTGGCGCAGGCTTGGCAAGGCCGAGGGCGGCCTCGGCCCCACCCGGCGACGGGGAGGTCGGAGGTCGGTGGCTGCGCCGCGGTGAACCCGAGATTGACGCGAGCGCCACGCCCGAGTAAGAGACCGCGCCCATCGTCCCGGTGGGGGCGCCTAGACGCCTCTCAGCGGACTGGCCGCTGCACCTTCTTTGGGTGGCTCCGTGCCACGACACCGCCCCGACACAGCCACGACACAGCGCAGGAACGAGAGCCATGTCCACCTTTGAGCTGCCTACCGTCCGAAACATCGGCATCAGCGCCCACATCGACTCGGGCAAGACCACGCTGACCGAGCGCATCCTCTACTACACCAACCGCATCCACGCGATTCACGACGTGCGCGGCAAGGATGGTGTGGGCGCGAAGATGGACTCCATGGAGTTGGAGCGGGAGCGCGGGATCACGATCCAGTCCGCCGCCACCCAGGTGGACTGGAAGGGGCACCACATCAACATCATCGACACGCCCGGGCACGTGGACTTCACCGTAGAGGTGGAGCGGGCCCTGCGCGTCCTGGATGGGGCCGTGTTGGTGCTCTGTGGTGTGGCCGGGGTGCAGTCCCAGTCCATCACCGTGGACCGCCAGATGCGACGCTACAACGTGCCCCGCATCGCCTTCGTGAACAAGCTCGACCGCACGGGGGCCGATCCCCGGCGGGTCACGCGGCAGCTTCGGGACAAGCTCCACCACAACGCCGTGCTCATGCAGCTCCCCATCGGGCTGGAGGCCGACTTCGACGGGGTCGTGGACCTCGTGACCATGAAGGCCATCTACTTCGATGGGGATCACGGCGAGGTGATCCGCGAGGAGGAGATCCCCGCCCACATGATGGACGAGGCCCTGGAGGCCCGAGAGACCATGCTCGACGCCGCCTCCATGCACTCGGACGAGCTCATGGAGGCCATGCTCGAGGAGGCGGTCACCGAGGAGATCATCCGCGACGCGGTGCGCAAGGGCACGCTGGCTCTGGACCTCACCCCCGTCTTTTGCGGCTCCGCGTACAAGAACCGGGGCGTCCAGCCGCTCCTGGACGCCGTGCGGGACTACCTGCCCAGCCCCACGGACATCACCAACGAGGCCATCGACATCAGCGGGGAGGAGCACACCACCTTCCCCGTCGATCCCGCCGCCGCTGACGCGCCCCTCATCATGCTGGCCTTCAAGCTGGAAGACGGCCGCTACGGGCAGCTCACCTACATCCGCGTCTACCAGGGGGAGCTGCGCAAGGGCGACAGCATCGTCAACATGCGCTCGGGCCGGAAGCACAAGGTGGGGCGCATCGTCCGCATGCACGCCGATGAGATGGAGGACATCACCTCGGCGAGCGCGGGCGACATCGTGGCCATGTTCGGCATCGACTGCGCCTCGGGCGACACGTTCACCGACGGGCAGCTCCAGGCGACGATGACGGACATGTTCGTCCCCGAGCCGGTCATCGAGATGTCCATCCGCCCCAAGGACAACAAGTCCCAGACCAACCTCTCCAAGGCGCTCGCCCGGTTCGCCAAGGAGGACCCCACCTTCCGCACGCACACCGATCCCGAGAGCGCGGAGACCATCATCGCCGGGATGGGCGAGCTTCACCTCGACGTCTACGTGGAGCGCATGCGGCGCGAGTACCACTGCCACGTGGAGGTGGGCGCGCCCCAGGTGGCCTACCGCGAAACCATCACCCAGCCGGCGAGCTTCAACTACCTCCACAAGAAGCAGACGGGCGGCTCGGGCCAGTTCGGGCGCGTCATCGGGCGCGTGGAGCCCCTGGAGGAGGGGGAGTTCGAGTTTGAGTGGCTGGTCACCGGCGGCAACATCCCCACGGAGTTCAAGAGCGCGGTGGAGAAGGGCTTCCAGTCCTCTCTGGAGAAGGGGCGGCTCATCGGGTTCCCCGTCACGGGTGTGAAGGTCATCATCGAGGATGGCCAGGCGCACGCCGTGGACTCCTCGGACGTCGCTTTCCAGGCGGCCGCCCGGGGGGCCTTCCGCGAGGTCTACCCCAAGGCCAAGCCGGCGATCTTGGAGCCCATCATGCGGGTGGTCTTGGAGGGGCCCGGCGAGCACCAGGGCGCCATGTTGCGCACGATCAACCAGCGCCGCGGGATCATCGTCAACACGATGGAGGAGGACGGCTTCGCCCGCGTGGAGGCGGACGTCCCCCTGTCCGAGATGTTCGGCTACTCCACGGCGCTGCGCTCCAACACGCAGGGCACGGCGGAGTTCACGATGGAGTTCTCCCGCTACGCGCCGGTGCCGCGCGAGGTGTCCGAACGGCTCAAGAAGGAGCACGAGGAGCGCCTCAAGGAGCAGAAGTAGGGCCGAGCTCGCGGCGGTTCGCGGCGAGCAGGCGAGGGCCGGCCCTCGACACCGCCGCGGACCTCTGGCAGGGAGGCGAGCGGCTGGGCGCAGAGGCGTGGCCGTGACACGTCGATCGGTCAGTCGCCTGTCGGGACGTGCGGACAGACGCCGCCCACACGCGAGCTCCCAAGGCGAATCCCAGAGCAGACGGCGGATCGGGGGGCGCACGAACCGCTTGGGGATGGCGCCCACGCCACGTAGGATAGGTTCATGGCCAAGCCACCCCGGAGCGGCGTCCATCTCTCGGTGGAGCGCGGGCGCCTGTGCGACCCCAGCGAGGTCGCCGGGCTCATGAAGACCGGCGACATGGCGGCGCTAGACCGCATGACGCGCTGCTACGGGGATCGCCTCCTGGCGGTGGGGCGGCGGTACTGTCGCACGGAGACCGAGGCCGAGGACGCCGTCCAAGACGCCCTGCTGTCCGCGGGCCAGCATCTCAGGGATTTCCGCGGCTCGGGGAGCGTGGAGGGCTGGCTCGTGCGCATGGTGGCCAACGCCTGCCACCACATGCACCGGGGGCGGAAGAACGATCCCAAGCTCCACGACGTGACGGCGGTGCTGGAGTCGGGCAGCGCCTCGCCCGAGGACGCCGCGCTCTCGGGCCAGCTCTCGCAGGCGTTGGGAGAGGCCCTGCTCACGCTCAAGCCCCAGGACCGGGCCGTGGTGCTCTTGGCCGAGGCGGAGGGCTGGACGGGCCCCGAGATCGCCGAGAAGCTGGATATCTCCGCGGGAGCCGTGCGCACGCGGCTGAGCCGCGCGCGGGCGCGGCTCAGGGACCACCTCGCCGAGTCCATCGACGTCGACGACCTCCTCTGACCCCATGGCGGGGGCTCCCCGGGGGCTCACGGGCGTTGTGACCTGGGGCTTGGGACCGCCGCGCGCGACGGGTAAAGGAGAGCCCCGCGGGTCCGCCCGTGTGGGCGGCTCCCGCCCCATCTCCCACGTTGCAAGCGCGAGGTCCCCGATGCCCGAGTCCGTCCGTTTCACCCTCTATCAGCGCGAGGCGTGCCCGTTTTGCGCGCGCGTGCGGCGCTTCCTCACCGCCCGGAACGTGGACTTCCTCACCGTGAACGTCCCCAAGGTGGGGGGGAAGCGGGACGCCATGCGCGCTCTCCCGGGGGTGGAGTTGGACGAGGTCCCGGTGCTCCTCGACGGCGATCGCGCCATCCAGGGGAGCGACGAGATCCTCGCGCACCTCCGGCGCGAGCTGGGCACCCCGGTCTACGACGATCCCGAGTACGCCTTCACCCGTCGGCTGCCTGGTGTTTCGGTGGGCGAGGCCGAGGCCCGCGTGCGGGAGGCGCTCCAGGAGGCGGCCTTCGGCGTGGTCACGGAGCTAGACCTGGGCGCCATCTGGGCGGCCAAGCTCGGCGTCGACTGCCCTCCGGCGCGGGTCCTCGGGGCCTGCAATCCCAAGCTCTCCTATGAGATGACTCGGATCGAGCCCGGCGTCGCGGCGCTGCTCCCGTGCAACGTCGTCATCACGATGGATGGAGACGAGGCCGTCGTCTCCGCCATGGACCCGGCGGCCCTGCTCTCCGTGTGGCGGCGCGACGAGCTTCGTCCAGGTGTGCGAGCGCTCCGGGCCGGGCTCAAGCGCGCTCTCGCCTCGCTGTAGAAGGCAGGATCTGGGGGGGCTCAGAACCGGATCCCCCACTTCCCCCGGAACATGAGCCACGAGTAGGTGAGGTAGCTGGAGGCGCCCACGCCCACCACCACGGGGATCCAGCCCCATCCCAGGACGAGGGCCAACCCCGTGGCGCCCCATGCGGCTCCTGCCACGAGCCCCTTGCGCCGCGCTTGTCTCTTGGGCTCCGCGAGCATCCCCATGGCGCCTCCTTCGGTCGTGGGTGTCACGGCGCGCGCCGCCAGGCGTGGGGCGGAGCGCGCGATGGGCTCGATTCTCGACGCCGGCGGTCATGGACGCAAGGGGGGGGGGGGGGGGGGGGCGGGCGGGGCGGGGGGGGGGGGAAGCCGGAGGGGCGGGGCGCGGGGCCGGGGGGGGGGGCAAGGGGAGCGAGGGGAGACCGGCGCACGCCCAACCGGGCGCCGGGGTGGGCGGGT
>CAYZID010000014.1:0-45894 GCA_964478315.1 uncultured Myxococcales bacterium
GCCCAAACGCGGCCTCCTGCGCCTCGGTCCTCAGAGCAGGTGGCGGATCGGGGCTTTACAACGCGCGATGTAGCATCCTAAGAACAGCGAGCGCGCCCCGCAAAGACCGCGCCGGGGCGGGCGTGGCCCAGGAGACGAAGCGAGCGCATGACCGAGAGCGAGACAACGGGGTTCGAGGCCATCCCCTTGCGGGTAGCGGCGCTCCTCGCCCAGGTCCACGCCTCGCCGTCGCTCACCGCCGCCGCGCGACGGCTCGTGGAGGCGGCGCGATTCGCCGGAATCCAAGCCGGGCTGGGGTTCGCCACGCGCCAGAACCCGGGCGGGGCGTGGGGTTGGCACACCGCCGGGAACATCGACGACTGTGGACCTGCGCTGCGCGAGGCCCTGGGGCCCGAGACGCCCGGCCGAGAGGCGGCGAGCCGCTTGGAGAAGTACGCACCGTGCACCTTCGCGGTGTCCGTGGAGGGACTGCCTCCGAACTTCGACGCGGTCGCCTTCGGGAGCGTCGCCTCTGGAGGAGCGGGCCACCCGGTGCTCGAGCTGCTCGTCTCCCACGCGGCGGTGGCCGCCCAACACATCATCCGCTCGCGGCGCTCCACCTCCGAGGTGCGCGCCTACCAGGCCCTCTCGGACATCCAGAGGGAGGCGCGGGAGACGCAGGACCCGGTGACCTTCTTGGCGAAGGCGGTCCCGATCCTCATGCGTAGGGCCCCCCCCAGCGTGTCGGGGTGCGTCGTCGACCTGGCGGCCCTGGACGCCTTCGACTACCCCCCGCAGCGGTTCATCCTCCGCCGTGACGACCTGGCGCTCCAACGCTCGGAGTTCCCTACGACCTCCAGAGAGGTGGAGGGCGAGGAGGCGCGGGAGGACGACGGTGCACCGACGAGCGCGGGGCTGCCTCCCACGCCCGCCCAGCCCGGCGAGGGGCGCGACGTCCCCCACGACGGCGCGGACGCCCTCCAGTCCCAGGAGCGCCTCGTCGTCGCCATGGCCTCTCCAGGGCAGCGGCACGGGACGGTCACCTTCACCGTGGCCCCGGACCGCGGCGACCTGGAAGAGCTCACGCACTTCGCCCGGGCCGTGGCGAACGCCCTCGGCTCCGCCCTGGCGCGCATGCGGGCGGAGGCGGTCGGGGCGCGCGGCGTCTCCGCCGTCCGTGAACTCCTCGACATCCTCCCCGACCCCGCGCTGGTGCACCGCGACGGGAAGATCATCTTCGCCAACGAGCGCCTCACCGAGTTCTTGGGATATGAGCGCGCCGAGCTCCTCGGGGCGCCCGTGCTCACCGTCATCGCCCCCCAGGACCGAGAGCTCGCCGAGGCTCGCATGCGCGCCCAGCAGCTCACGGGGGCCCCCGTCCCGCCCGCCATCGAGCACATTCAGCGCAAGGACGGGAGCATCGCACTGGCCGAGATCGCCGCGCGCCCCGCCCTGTTCGAGGGCGCCATGGCGTCCATCGCCGTAGCGCGCGACGTCACGGAGCGGGAGGAGCTCGCGCGGCGCGCCGCGGAGGCCGACCGCCTCGCTACGGTGGGTGTATTGGCGGCGGGCATCGGCCACGAGATCAACAACCCCCTCACCTACATCAAGGGCAACCTCCAGTATCTACGCTATCGCCTGGGCGACGCGCTGGACGAGGAACTCCAGGCGGCCCTGCGAGACGCCGAGACCGGGGCCCGCCGCATCGAGTCCATCACGAAGCAGATCCGCCTCTTGGGTACCAAGGGGCGCACGGAGCGCACCACGGTGCGCCTCGCCGAGGCCGTGCGAAGCGCCTACCAGCTCGTCTCGCCCCGCCTGGACCCCGTGGCCGAGGTGACGCTCGACATCCCCCCGGATCTCCTCGTGCACGCCAGCGAGGAGGGGCTCTCGCAGCTCCTCACCAAGCTGCTGTTCAACGCCGCGGAGGCGCTGGACCGACAAACGACGCGCCGGGGCCGCCTCAAGATCCGGGCGCGCCGGGTGGCGGGGCGCGTGGAGGTCAGCTTGGAGGACAACGGCCCCGGGGTCCCCGACCACCTCAAGGAGCGCATCTTCCTCCCCTTCGTGACCACCAAGGAGGTGGGGGACGGGTCCGGGCTCGGCCTCGCCCTGGCGCGGCAGGTCGTCACGGATCACGGGGGCGAGCTCACGGTGGAAGACACGCCCGGCGGAGGCGCCACGTTCCGATTCAGTCTCCCAGGGCTGCCAACAGCCGAGGAAGCGATGCCCGCGAGCGCGGCGGTGGGCGGCACGGCGGCCAGGCGCAAGCTGCGGGTCTTGCTCGTGGACGACGAGCCGCTCATCACGGACGTGCTGCAGCGCCTGCTGTCGCGCTCCCTGGATGTGGTCCTGGCCCACTCGGCGGCCGAGGCGCTCGCCCGCATCCAGGAGTACGGGCCGGTGTTCGACGCCATCGTCGTGGACGTGGCCATGCCCACGATGAACGGCATCGAGCTGGCCGACGAGGTGGCGGCGCGGTGGCCGGAGCTCCAGCCCAGGATCCTCCTCATGACCGGGGCCGCCATGAGCCGGGAGCTCGCCGAGAAGCTCCGCGCCTGCCCCTACCCCAGCCACATCAAGCCCATCGGACGGCAGCGGATCATCCAGTTCGCCAACCAAGCCGCTCGCTTCAGCGAGGCGGTGGCCGCCAGGGACGCCGCGCGCCGGTCCTCGGACGGCCCGGAGCGCCCCGGCGATCCAGCCCGAAACGCTGAAGACGCCGCGCGCGCCGGCGATGACGATGGAGCGACGACGGACGGCGCGGGGGCGGACGGTCGCCCCGTGGACGAACCCACGTGAGGGGGCTGGAGGCGGTGCGCGCGGCCGCCGAGCGGACGCTGCGCCAGGCAGGCGCCCTGCCCAAGACGTGGCGTGTGCGGCGGGTGGAGCGACTCACGTCCGCGGGGGTACTCCTGGACGTGGGGGGCGACCGCGGCCTGGGCTTCTTGCTGGAGTGGCACGAGCGACGGCCGGGCGTGGAGGCCCACGCCGTCCTCCGAGGCCCCCACCACGCCGCGGGCTACCGCGACGGCCCCGGCGCCTGGCCCCTGGACCGCCCGGACTGCCCCGAGAAGGTCCGGCGCGCAGCCACGCGCATGATGCGCGCGCTGGCGCGTCCGCCACAGCCCGTGCGCCTGGGAGGTGGTGGGGAGAGCGGAGCGCCGGACGCCGGAGGCACCGGCGGCGAGGGCGCCGGCGAGGGGACGCTGCCCCCCTCGGGGCCTGCCGTCCCGCTCACTGTGGAGGCCTTCCGCGCCCGGGCGGACGCCCTCCTCGCCCAGGCGCCCTTCGTGGACGGCTGGCGTCTGGCCGACGTCTTCGCCTTCGGGCCCGAGTCCCTGGCCCTCACGTTCCACCGCGCCGACGAGTCCCGCGTGGTGGACAAGGGCGGGGCGACGGCCGCCGACACCGTGGACCGCGTCCGCCTGCGGGTCCGACCGCGCGACGATCAGCGCGCTGCGGCGCACCGCACGCGGCTCTTGGACATCCTCTACGGGCTCCCCCTGGGGAGGAGCCGCGACCCCGCGCGCGAGGCCACGCTGCGCGCCCTGGCGTCGGACGTAGCCATGCGGCTCGACGCCCTGGACGACGGCCCGCCCTTCGCGGCCCGCGCGACCCCCGACCGAGGCGGGCGCGGCGGAGCCGGTCGCGCCGAGCCGCCCCCGCCCGCGCTCAACCTGGCTCTGCCGGCCCCGTGCGGGCAGCAGTGCGCCTTCTGCTCCATCTTCGAGGAGGTGGAGCCCATCCTGGACCCCACCGACTCCTACGTCGTGAACCTGCGACGGGACATCGCCCAGGCGGGGGCGCGGGGGACGCGGATCCTGCGGGTGAACGGCCTGGAGCCCCTGGCCGCCCCCTACCTGTTCGAGCTCTTGGAGCTAGCGCGCGCCAGCGGCTTCGACACCTTCCACGTCCTGAGCACCATGCTGCCGCTGGCGGATCGGGCCTTCGCGGAGCGCTTCTTCGAGGCCCTGCCCGCGCGCTACCGCTTCTACGTGCCCATCTACGGCTCGCGCGCGGAGGTCCACGACGCCCTCACGGGGCGCCCGGGCTCCTTCGACCTCCTCACGCGGGCGCTGGAGCACATCGACGCGCTCCTGGACCCCGCGCGCGGCGACGTGACGTTCACGACCATCATCATGAAGGGCAACGGCGAGGACCTCATGGCGCTGGGCGAGCGAATCGCCGCCACGGGGCACTTCTGGGAGCTCCACATGCCCTTCCCCAACACCTCCAGCCCCAAGGACCGCTACCGGGACATCGCCATGCGGGCCACGGACATCCTGGAGGCGTGCTACCCACCGGGGACGCGCAAGCGCGTGGACATCGCGCTGGGCGAGGTGCCGCTGTGCGTGGCCCTCAGGCACCAGGTCCGCACGGGCCACCGCCTCCTCACGGTGGAGCGCCTGAGACGCCGGCGCCGGGAGCTGGCGGGGACCTTCTATGAGACGGCGGGGATCACCCACAGTCTGGGGGACGGCGAGCCCATCGCCTTCACATCCGCGACGACCCCCTGCCCCCACGTGGACGAGTGCGCCCTGGCGAGCGTGTGCCCGGGCAAGGTCTATCAGGCCTACGCCGACGAGTATGGCCTGGACGAGCTCCACCCCGTGGACCGCGAGGCCATCCTCCGCCTCCCCCGGGGCGCCGCCATCGCACGGTACGTGGAGCGGGAGGAGGGCGTGCGGACGAGGCCGGCGGTAGAGTAGGCTCACCCGAGCGGTGGCTCAGGCGCGGGCCCCGAGGCGCGGTCCCCGGGACCGAACGGGAGCGGCGGAGAGGCGACATGAGCGGCGAAGAGACGACCGAGGCCAGGCGTCCCGGGGGCGCGCGCCCCCTGCGTTGGGAGCCCGGGGAGGGGCTCGGGGAGGGGTGGACGTTGGAGGCCGTGGAGCCGGCGCACGAGGGGACCACGCGCGTCATCGCGCGGCACCCGGCCACCCGGCGCACGCGCGCCGTGGGGATCTGCCGCGCGGAGCCCGACTCCCGCGCCATGGCGACCACGGGCGCGCTGGATCTCTTCCTCATGAACGACGGGCGCGACGGGGCGCGCCTCACGCCCGATGACGAGGTCCGCCTGGTGCGGCGCCTCGCGGCCGCCCTCCAGGACCGCGAAGAGACGCTGCCGGGCTTCGACGACCTCCTGGGGCAGCGCGAGCGAGCTGAGCGCCTCTCCCCGCGGGACCACCTGGACCCCTTGGCTCCACGGCGCTGACACGGACCCAACGATCGACGTAGACCAACCGGCGCGGGCCACGGGGCGAAAAGAAACCCCACCGTTGCGTTGCCTGCCCGGCGCACGCATAGCAAGAGGGGCGGGGAGGCAGGCGACCAGGCCGCGCCGCGGGACGCTGCGGCCCCCGGCGAAGACGTCCAGCGAGGAGAGGACATGAGCGACGACGTGCTGCGCATCGCCATCTACGGCAAGGGGGGTATCGGCAAGTCGGTCGTCGCCACGAACCTGAGCGCGTCCTTTGGGTTGCGCGGCCTCAAGGTGCTCCACGTGGGCTGCGACCCCAAGGCCGACTCCGCCGTGCGCCTCATGGAGGACGGCGAGCGCATCCGCACCGTCCTGGAGGTCCTGGGCGACAAGCACATCGTCCCGTCGGTGGACCTGGTGCTGAATCGAGGGCGCCTGGGCATCGACACCTGCGAGGCGGGTGGCCCCAAGCCAGGCCTGGGCTGCGGCGGGCGCGGGGTCGCACGAACCCTGGAGTTCTTGGACGACATGGAGATCTTGGAAGACGACCGCTACGACCTCGCCGTCTTCGATGTCCTGGGCGACGTGGTCTGCGGCGGCTTCGCCGCGCCGCTCCGCAAGGGCTTCGGCGATCAGGTCTACATCGTGCTGTCCGAGGAGCCCATGGCGGTCTACGCCGCCAACAACATCGCCAGCGCCGTAGCCACCTACGAGCGCAACGGCGTGAAGCTCGGCGGCCTCATCGGCAACCTCAAGCTGCGCCAGGAGCGGGACCTGGAGATGCTCGACGAGTTCGCTCGGCGGCTCAAGACCCAAGTCGTAGGCTACATCCCGCGGGATCCGGCGGTCATCGCCGCCGAGCGCCACCGGACGACGGTGGTCGAGGAGAGCCCCGACAGCCCCGCGGCCCAGGCCTTCCAGCGGCTCGCGGACCACATCCTCGACGCCCGCGACCTCTCGCCCCCCACGCCCACGCCCATGGAGCGCGACGAGTTCTACGACTTCTTGGAGAGCTGGTAGCCGAGCGCTGGGAGAGCAGCGCCCCCGGCCCGAGTTGGGCGCGGACGGGAGGAAGGCAGCCCCGGGAGGCCCAGGGTTGCCTTCGCGCCCGCGCATCGCTTGCTTGAAGCACGCGATTCCGGCAGGCTTGCGCGCGGCTCGCTGCTCCTGGAGGTCTGCCGTGCAGAGCTTGGTCCCTCGCCGTTCATCGTCGCGCCGTCCCCTCCTCCACCCCACCGCGTGGACCGCGGCCCTGGGCGGGCTCGTCCTGCTGGGTGCGGTCGGCGTCGCGGGCTGCGACAGCAGCTCCGACGGAAGCCCCGGGCCCGTGGGCGGGATCGACGCGGGCGCCGACGCCCCGGACGGGGGGACCCTGGCCTGTGAGGCGAACGCCGACTGCGTGGGCAAGCTGGGCACGATGTCCCCCTGCGTCGTGCCCCAGTGCGACCCAGAGGCCCACGTCTGCGTGGCGGGGCCGGCGCCGGACTTCGCCTCGTGCAACGACGGCGACCCCTGCACCGCCGAGTCCTGGTGCGTGGAGGGGGCCTGCACCGGATCCGCGGGCACCGTGTCCTGCGACGACGGCAACCCCTGCACCGAGGACGCCTGCGACCCCGAGAGCGGCTGCACCCACAGCCCCACCACGGGGACGTGCGACGACGGCGACCCCTGCACCACGGGCGACGTCTGCAGCCCGCTCGGCGCCTGCAAGGGCGACCCCGTGGCGACCTGCGCCTGCCAGACCACGGCCAACTGCGCCCAGTTCGAAGACGGTGACGCCTGCAACGGGACGCTCATCTGTCTGGCCGGCCAGTGCCGTGTGGACCCGGCCACGGTGGTCCACTGCGAGACGACGGACCCCTGCCGCCCCATGGTCTGCACCCCCTCCACGGGGCAGTGCGCCCCCCAGCCCGCCGACGACGGGACGCCCTGCGCGGACGGCAGCGCCTGCACGACGGACGACACCTGCGTAAACGGCTCCTGCGAGGGGACGCCCGTGTGTGCGTGCGAGACCGACGACGACTGCGTGCTCTTCGACGACGGCGACGCGTGCAACGGCGTCCTCACCTGCCAGGACGGCCTGTGCGACGCGGACCCCAGCACGGTCCCCACGTGCGAGGCCGACGGCCCCTGCATGATCGCGGCCTGCGACCCGGCGACGGGCGCGTGCACCCAGGAGCCCGCCGACGATGGGACGCCCTGCGCGCCCGCCGACGCCTGCGTGACCGGCGCCACCTGCCAGGAGGGCGTGTGCCAGGGGGGCACCGAGGACGACTGTGACGACGGGAACCCCTGCACGAACGACCTGTGCGTCCCCGGCCAGGGCTGCGAGCACCAGTCCGCCGAGGGCCAGGCCTGCGACGACGGGGACCCGTGCACCACGGGTGACGCCTGCGTGGCGGGCGTGTGCCAGGGCGGCACGGACATCTGCGGTGGGTGCGGCGACGGGAGCTGCACGGGCGGCGAGACCTGCCAGAGCTGCCCCCAGGACTGCGGCTCCTGCGGCGCGGTCTGCGGCGATGGAAACTGCAGCCAGGGCGAGGAGGCCACCTGCCCCCAGGACTGCGGTGGAGGCGGCGGGATGTGCGACGGGGTCTGCCAGGAGCTCCTCGACCAGTTCCTGTGCCCCGAGGACTGCGCCAGCGAGTGCGGAAACGGCAAGTGTGAGTCCGCCGAGTCCTTCGACACCTGCCCCGACGACTGCGCCGAGGGATGCGGGGATGGCACCTGCGACGGCGCCGCGGGCGAGGACCCCAACTCCTGCCCCGCGGACTGCCAGAGCGGCGGCGGGCTATGCAACGGCGTGTGCGAGCAGCTCGACGAGTTCCTGTGCCCCGAGGACTGTGCCAGCGAGTGCGGCGACGGCGCGTGCGGGCCCGACGAGACCTTCGACACCTGCCCGGATGACTGCGCCGAGGGATGCGGGGACGGCACCTGCGACGACACGGCCGGCGAGACCGAGGGCACCTGCCCCGCGGACTGCCAGAGCGGCGGCGGCGGCGGGCTGTGCAACGGCGTGTGCGAGCAGACGGACCAGTTCCTGTGCCCCGAGGACTGCGCGCCGCCGCCCGCCGAGTGCGGCAACGGCACCTGCGAGATGGGCGAGACGGGCGCCGACTGCCCGGCCGACTGCGACGGCCACTGCGGCGACGGCCAGTGCGACCCCAACTTCGAGAACGAGGCCAAGTGCCCCACGGACTGCGCCCCCCAACCCCAATGCGGCAACGGGACCTGCGAGGCCGGCGAGCAGGCGACCTGCCCCGAGGACTGCGGCGGGGGCACGGGCACCTGCGGCAACGGCGTGTGCGACGAGCTGGACCAGTTCCTGTGCCCCGAGGAGTGCGCGGCGGACGGCGGAGGTGCGGCGGACGCCGGGAGCGGCGACGTGACCGATACGGCGGACACGGCGAGCGACGCGGCGGACGACGCGGCGGACGTGGGGCCCGTCGAGGAGGTCGTGGACACGGACGCCGCGGCCGACGCCGGGGCCAACGATGCGGCTGACGCGGGGGCCAACGACGCGGGGGACGCCGCGGCCGACGCCGGGGCCAACTGAGCCTGGGCCGGCGCGGGGGCCTCAGTTGGGCGCCGCGCCGGCCGCGAAGGGCTCGATCTCCTCGTCGCCGTAGCGTTCGAGGTAGTCGCGGCGCACCCCCCAGCACCGGGGTCGGAGGGCGCAGCCCTGGCAGCGGGCGGTGAAGGTGTTGGCGGAGATGGCCGACTCCCGCAGCCAGAAGGTGGAGCCCGGCGTGACGATGAGCACGCGCTCGGCGACCACGTCGCGGAGGTGGTCGGGGTAGTCCGGAAGCTGACAGGGCGGGATGTGGCGGGACAGGACGGAGATCCCGCGACGCCGCCCCAGCTCGAAGGCGCGGTAGATGGAGGGGCGCATCTCCCGCACGGGGACGAGGCTCTCGGGGTGCGCCGCGTTGCGGTCGGTGAGCGACACGAGCCAGAGCACGAAGCGCTCCACGCCTAGATCCGCGAAGGTGCCGATGGTGTCGGGAAGGCGCGCATAGGTGTCCGCCTTCATGATGACGTCCGCCACGACGTCGGCGCCGGCTTCGACCAGGTGCCCTATGCCCTGAACGACCATGTCGAAGTAGCGCTCCTGGCCCATGATCGAGCGGTACATGGCCCGATCGCGCCCCATGACGGACACGTGAAAGAGGTCGGCCCCGGCGTCCAGCAGGCGCCGCACGAATTCCTCGTAGGCGTACATGAGGCCGTTGGACTGGATCTTCACGCGCTCGTAACCCAGCCGGCGCGCGCGGCGCACGAGCTTCAGGAGGTCGCGCCGGATGGTGGGCTCGCCACCGCCGAAGCTCACGGCGCGGAGCCCCTCGGCGCGGCCGCGCACGAGGGCCCCGACGACGGCGCGCGTGGTGAGGTGCTCGCGGCGCATGGCGGGGGTGATGGTGCAGTAGTCGCACTGCACGTTGCAGTCCTGGTCCACGATGACGTCCAGCAGCGGCAGCTCCGCGGCCGAGTCCTTCTCGAACCAGGCGGCGAGATCGGTCGAAGGCGCGCGGGCCGCGCGCGTGGGATCAGTCACGGCTGGGCCCCTGGAAGCTGTAATGGCCGTCGCAGCCAGCGATGAGCAGGCAGCGCGCGCAGGCCTCGTCGCGCACGCGGGCCTCGGCCAGGTAGGTCCACAGGTTCACCTCCTCGCGGGTGACGAAGATCATACGGCGCGAGAGCTTGCCGATGTCCGAGGCCAGGAAGCGCTCGGTCCCCGGGGGCGCCTCGCAGAAGGGGAGGTTGATGACCTGGATGCCCAGGCGCTCGCCGTACCGCGCAAAGAGGTCGGCGAGGATGGGGCGCGCGAGGCCCTTGTCGGGCACGAGGGCGGCCTCGGCGCGGCCCCAGGGGGTGAGGAACTGGAGGTTCCAGCGCGCCACGCCCCGTGCGGCGAGCAGGGGCGCGAGGGCCTGGAGGTGGGCGAGGTTGGTCGTGGCGACCGTGGTGTTCACGCCCACGGTGACGCCCGGTGGGGCTAGCTCCAGGGCGTTGTCGAGCCCAGCGAGGGTCTGCGCGAAAGCCCCCGGGGCCGACACGAGGGGATCGTGGACGGCCGCCGTGGGGCCGTGCAGGGAGATGAGCAGCTCGGTGAGGCCCGCGCGGAGCAGGGCGCGCGCCTTGGGGCGCGAGGACAGCAGGCGCCCGTTCGTGGTGACGTTGATCGTGCGGAAGCCAACGTCCCGCGCCCACGCGAGGAGCTCGGGGAGGTGGGGGACGAGGGTGGGCTCACCGCCGTCGAGGTCCAGCAGCTCGATGCCCTGGGCGCGGTGCTCCAGGAGGCGCCGCTTGACCTCGTCGAGCGGCAGATCTTCCTGGATGCGGTTGCCCACGGCGCAGAAGGAGCAGTGGTTGTTGCAGCGGTAGGTGAGGTTGACGATGACCTTGGTGGGGCGGCTGTGGCGCGCCCGCTCGCGGAGGAGCTCCACGCCCGCGACGAGCTCGTCGCGAGAGACGCCCTCGGGGAGCCAGGTGGGCTCCTCGGCGGTGTGCCAGCCGGGGTCGGCAAAGGCGCCCGGGGCCACGGGCTCCGGCGCCAGGGGCGCCCCAGGGATGGGGGCGGCGTACTGGACGAGGGGCGAGGCCCCGTAGGCGTCCAAGAGGCGGCGTGCCTCGGCGAGGGTCGCGCGGACGTCGGCGCGACCCTCGCCCGGCAGCCCGACGATCCAGTGGACGACCAGCGGCGCGCCCAGCTCCTTGGCCCAGGCGGCCACCTGCTCCACGGCCCCCCCGCGCAGGCGCTTGCCCACGACGGCGCGCTGGATGGCGGGCGAGCCCGACTCGGCCGAGACGCTGAGCGTGGCGCCCCCGCGGGCGAGGAGCTCCACGGCGCGGCGGTCCAGGTGGTCGGCGCGAAACCCATTGGGGAAGTCGAAGGTGAGACCCCGCTCCAAGAGCAGCTCCAGGAGCGCGTGGAAGTCCCGGCGGACGTTGGGGGTCTCGTCGAGGACGACCAGGTGCCGTGCCCCGTGGGCTTGGAGCTGATCGAGCAGGGACGCCGCGCGCGCCAAGCTCAGGGGGCGATAGGCTTTCCCGGCGCGCCCGGCCGCGGGCGGGCCGCTGGTGCAGAAGGAGCAGGCATAGGGGCAGCCACGAGAGAACAAGACGGGCCGCGAGCCCGGGCCCACGCGGAAGGGGTTGGGCCGACGCAAGCGTGCAAAGAAGCGCCCCAAGAAGGCGTCGTAGGCCGCCGGATCCACGAGGTCCCAGGCCGGGAGGGGGAGTGCGTCCAGGGACGGGGCTGGGACGCCCGTCACGGGGCCGGACAGGGCCCCGAGGTCCGCGGCCATGAGGGTGGCCTCGGCCTCGTGGCGCACGAAGAAGTCGGCCTGGGGGTAGGCGGCGAGGACGGCCCCGGGGTCCACCTCCACGTGGTGCATCCCGCCGACGTGCGCCTCCACCAGCCCCAGCCGGGCCTCGGGGCGGACCGCTCGGAGCTTGTCCAAGAGCTCGTAGAGGGCGTGCACACGCGGCGCGTAGGCCGCAAAGGGGCTCCAGTGGACCAGGGCCACGTCGAAGTCCGCGCCCTCGATGGGCTCGTACAGGGTGCCCCAAGGCGCGCCCACCAGCCAACCACCGCCTCGCCGCGGCGAGGCGCCGCTCTCGGGGCGGGCGAGGGCGTCCAGGAGGTGAACCTGGTGTTCTCCTCCGCTGCCCGGCGCGCCCGCCCGGAGCGCCCCGGCGAGTTGGACGAAGCCCAGGCTCAGGAGCTCGGGGTAGTCGATGTACTGGGGCCCCACGTGCGCCGGCGGAGTGACCAGGAGCAAGCGCATAGGCTGGCGAGGTGCGGGTGGGCTCACGGCCCCACGGTCCCCCGAAGGGCCGCGTCGCGCAAGCCCGTGGGCGGAAAACCGCCGGGCGAGAGGGGGGACGGGACGTGGACTGCCTTTCGCACCGGGGCGTGTTAGAAGACCGAGGTTCACACGGCGAGGGTCGCACGGACGGGGCGGCCCGCGTCGGTGCCCAATGGGTCCCATCCCCCTCCCCCCCGAGGAGTCTCCCCATGCTCGCTCGCCGCGTCCCCGCAACCCTCCTCCTAGCCCTGGCCGCCCTCGCCCTGCTCACCGCAAACCCGGCCGCGGCGCGGCGCCACAAGCGTAAGGGGAAGACGCCGCCACAGTTCCTCTACCTGGATGGCGCCAAGGAGCGGGTCTACTGGAATGACGGCGACTCGTTCCGCATCCTCGACGGCCCCCGCAAGGGCACCAAGGCGCGCCTCGCCGGCTACAACACGCTGGAGTCCTACGGGCCCGTCCACTTCTGGGGGGCGTTTCACGCCTACGAGCTCTACGACCTAGCCAAGAAGGGCATGAAGCTGGCGCGCTCCAAGACCTGGGAGTGCCGGTCGCTGGGCAAGGCCGACGGCTACGGCCGCATCATCGTCGCCTGCCCCGAGCTGCGCCGCGAGATCCTCGCGCACGGATACGCCCACGTCTTCGCCGTGGGCGAAGACCCGGACCCCGAGCTGGTGGCCATCCAGCTCAAGGCCCAGAACGAGCGCAAGGGGATTTGGTCCAAGGGGATCCCAGCCCAGATCGTGACCAGCATCCACTCCACGCTGGAAGACCCCGCCAAGCCCGAGGCCTACAACCGCGTGTGCGACACGCGCACCGGGAAGTCGTGGACCGTGAAGCACAAGGTGGCCTTCAAGCCCTGTGACGCCTTCTGTCGCGGCGGGAGCTGCATGGTCTACGTCCCCTTCAAGATGCGTTTCGGGGACAAGCGCCCCGCCTGCACCAAGACCCAGGGGCGCCTGAACCGCCTGGTGGTGCCCTCCCACCTGGGGGACCCCATGGGGCGCACGGAGCGCTGAGCCCCTCCCGCCGCGGCACCCGCCCGGCATTTGACGCGCCTGGGCGCGAGCGGCTAAGGGGGAGCGGCGAGGGGGCTTCCCGGGCCGCGACGCCCTACCTTGGCCATATCCCTGGGAGAGACACGATGACGCCCACCAAGACGCCGCCACCCGACCCGGTCGAAGAGTCCGCGCCCCACGTCTCGGTGGAGGGGCTCAAGGTAGACCTGGAGCGCCTCAAGGGCTCCCCCTTCGCGAGCGAGGCGCCGGACGACGCGGGCGCCACGCAGATCGTGCTCACCGAAGCCTACTGCCACCGCGGACACGCCCTCATCACGCCGGACAACCCCGCCTTCGATGGCCACCCGGGCGTGCGCGTGCTGGTCCGGGTGGGGGACGCCGAGCAGCCCATCGTCCTGTCCCCCATCCACGGTGACCACCGCCGCGTGGGGGGCGCTGACCTCGAGGACGGCACGCGCTGCTCGGTACGCTGCCCCACGTGCAGCGAGGAGCTCATCGGCTACGCCCCCTGCCCCTGCGGCAAGGGCACGCTCCGCTCGGTGTTCCTCACGGCCGACCTGCGCGACGCCCACGTGGCCGCCGTGTGCGACGTCTGGGGGTGCCAGCGCTCGCGCATCGTCGACGAGTGGGAGATCTTGAGCGAGTTCGTCCAGGCCGAGCTCGGCTCGTAGGGGCACGCGCCCAGCGCGCACCTCGCTCGGGGGTGCAGGCGTGGTCGGCCCGGGCGGGCGAACGCTCGCTCGGCCTCGCCGTTGACCCGCTCGCGCTCGCCCCCTACCGTCCGGCCCGCTGCATCGCCCGGCGCCACTCGGAGTGCCCTGCGCTGCTTCGCGCGCCCATCGACCACCGGCCTCGCGCCCAACCCCGTCAGGAGGGCATCATCATGGGAGCCACCGCGGAAGCCACCCCCCCCGTCGCCACCCAGGCCGGCCCAGAGAGCGCGCGGCCGGCCCAAGGCGCGGCGCAGATCCCCCCCGCGCGTGACGGGCAGGACCTGCTCCAAGCGACGAAGCCCTTCGCCCAGGAGGACCGCCGGCGGAGCTGGTTTCACTTCATCGAGACCGTGACCGCCTACGCGGGCGCCCTGGTGCTCACGACCCTCCCCATGCCGTGGCCCCTGCGCTTGCTGGCCTCCGCCCTCGCCGCCCTGGTGACGGCGAGGATGTTCATGCTCTACCACGACCACCAGCATGGGGCGCTCCTGCGAGGCTCCAAGCTCGCCGACGCCTACATGAGCGTCTTCGGTCTCTACTGCCTCAACCCGCCCGGTATCTGGAAGCGCTCCCACAACTACCACCACAAGCACAACGCCAAGATCCTGGGCGCCTCCATCGGCTCGTTCCCGGTGATGACCACCAAGAACTGGCGCGAGGCGACGCCGTCCCTGCGACGCAAGTACGCCCTGTCACGCCACCCGCTGACCATCGTCTTCGGCTACCTCACGATCTTCCTGTTCGGCATGTGCCTCAAGTCCTTCCTCACCGATCCGCGGCGCCACTGGGACTCGGCGCTCGCCCTGGCGCTGCACGCGGGGCTCATCGTGCTCGTGGGGCTCACCGCCGGGTGGGACATCGTGCTGTTCACGATCCTGCTGCCGCTCGTGCTCACCCACATCATCGGGGCCTACCTGTTCTACGTGCAGCACAACTTCCCCGGCGTAGAGCTCAAGGAGCGCCGCCAGTGGACCTACACGGGCGCCGCCCTGCGCTCGTCCAGCTACTTCGAGATGAGCCCCGTCATGCACTGGTTCACGGGCAACATCGGCTACCACCACGTCCACCACCTGAACCCCCGCATCCCCTTCTATCGGCTCCCGGAGGCCATGGCTGCGATCCCCGAGCTCCAGTCTCCGGGTCGCACCTCATGGCACCCCCGGGCTATCCTCGCGGCGCTCAAGCTCAAGCTCTGGGATCCGGAGCGCAACGCGATGGTGGGGTTCGATGGGGCCGAGTAGCGGGAACGTCTGGAATACGAGCACTTACGCGTCACGACCGAGGGCCCGACGGTCCTCTGGACGCTGGCGCGCCCTGCTCGCCGGCCTCCTCGTGGCCGCAGTGACCGGCGGCTGCCCAGCGGCGCCGCCCCCCGCGGCCCTGTTCCAGCCCACGACCCTCGCCGCCGAGCGCGTGGAGTGGCGCGGGACCCAGGAGGCCCCGGTCTGGCTCCGACGCCACACGCTGGTCTTCGTGGGCGCCGCCGCGGACCCCAGCACCGCCACGAGCATCCTGGACGAGCACACCGCCCGCGCCACCTTCCGCGCCCCCGCTCCGGCGGTCCTCCACGTACTGGCGCCCGCCTCGGCCACCGTGGGCGCCGTCCACTCCCGCCTCATCGCCGCCGACGGCGCCGTGTCCCCCCTCACCTTGATCGACCAGACGCGCGGCCCCCTGGGCGGCCCGCCGGCCTCCCCGGGGGAGCCTGGCGCCTGGCCCATCGACCCCTCCCAGCGCGTCTGGACCTTCCGCTTCGGCACCCAGCCCCCGGGCACCGTCTGGGAGGCCGTCGTGCGCCTGGAGGTGCCGGGCACCCTGGCGGGAGACGCCCGGTGGCTGGGCACCCCGCCGGGCCTGGACGCGGCGGCGGGTGTGACCGCCGAGCGCCTCGTGAGCTACGACCTCCCGGACAGCGGGCGCGGCGCCCTCGCGGTCGTGGGCGCCCCCTTCCACCCCCTGGAGACGACCAAGGGGGACCGCCGCCTCTACGCCATCATGGCCCGCGACGTGGCCCCCGCGCGGGGGCCGCGCGCCCCCTACGTGCGCTACGCCACGGCCGTGGTGTCGCCCCGCAACTACAACCAGCGGATCGCCGGCTCCTGGGCGGCCGTGGCCGCGCCGTACGCCGAGGAGCTCGTGACGCGCTCCAAGACCCTGCGCGGCGCCAAACGCCCGCCCTACCTCCCGCCAGCCGGCCCCGGGGCGGGCCTGGCCGCCTACCGCTGGGTGCACGACCGCCTCCAGCGCCCCGACGCCCTCCAGGCCCGCTGGGACAGCGGCCGCCCCCTGCCGCCCATCATCCGGCGGAACGACCTCACCGCGGTGGACAAGTTCCACCTCCTCCAGTGGATCTTGGAGGCCTCCTCGGTGCCCCACCGCGTGGCCGTGGGGCGCACGACGCGCTACCCAGCCCTCACCGACGCCGTCCCCGCGCCGGGCGCCTTCGACGTCCCCCTGCTCTACCTCCCGGGGCCGGCCCTGTGGCTGGACCCGGGCTGCCCACGCTGCCAACCCGGCGAGGTGCGGCCCGCGCTGGCGGGCGGCCAGGCGCTGCTCCTGCCCGCCCGTCACCCACCGCTCGTCGTGCTCCCCGGGACGCGCCCGGCCCCGAAGCCAACCGAGCCACGCGACACGGGCCTCCCCACACCGCCCGCCCCGCCCGCCCCGCCCACGCGCCCAGACGGCGGCTGACGGCGCCCCCTGCCGGCCGGGGCACCAGGCCGTTCATCCCCCTCCCGCCTCGCCCTCCGTGGGCCCGGCCTTGCCCGGAAGCTGCCCCCCGAGGTGCTGGTCCAGGAGGCGCTCCACGAGCGACAGCAGGATCGGGTAGTCCGGCGGCTCCGAGAAGTACAGACCCGTGTCCACGCGCACGGTGAGGCGGCCGGGATGTCCGCCGCCGACGAACATGGTCAGCGCGTATTCGGCGCCTCGGTCCAGGAGCGCCCCATCGCGCACGAGGCTCAGGCGCGCCACCGGGGCGCCTCGCTCGTCGCGCACCCGAAAGCCCATGCGCTCGAACCGCTGGCCCCCCGCGTCCGGGCGCTCGGACACGAAGATCGTCCACGGGCCGCGGCGCACGCGATCGCGCGCGAAGGCCCGCTGGCGGTCCCGATGGGGCTGGGCGCGCCAGGTGGCCAAGAGCTGCGACCAGGCTCGATCGGCCTCCTCCCGCTTCCCCTGCACGCGCGCGAGCAGGGCGCGGAGCTCGAGGGCCTCCAGGGCCACGGGCCCAACCGGCGGCGTGGCTTCCAGCACCCGGGCCGCGCGCCGCGCCTGCCCAGCGTCCAGCCACGCGCGGGCCGCCAGGAGCTCCAAGCGCGCCCGCGCGGCTGCGTCCCCGCCGCGCTTGGCCCGCGCCGCCGCCTTGGCCCACAGCTTGGCCGCCTGTCGCGCCCGCCCCAGGCGCGCGGCGATGGCCGCCGCGTCCGCCACGGGGCCCGGGTCGGCGCGGTCCAGCTTGGCGGCCACGGCGAGGGCCGCGAGAGCCCCCTGGGGATCCCCCAGGAGATCCCGCAGCGCCCCCTGGGCTCGGTGGGCGGCGGCGCTGCGCGGGTGGTCGCGGAGCACGTCGGCCAGGGCCCGCTCGGCGGCCTCGAGCTTGAGGGGATCATCCGCACCCGCGCGAGCCTCGTCCACGATGGCTGCGGCGATCTGGGCGACGGTGGGTGCCCCCGGAGCTTGGGAGCTGGGCGCGGGGCTGGCCGCCCACACGGCTCCGGCGTCGAGCCCCCCGGAGCCCACGGCGACCACGCCGCACACGAGCCACGAGACCAGGCCCACGTGTGTGGACCGCCGTCGCCTTCCCGTCTGTCCCAGGCCACGAGCCACCATGCCGCTCTCCTCGCGCCGAGCGTTCCCCGTTGGGTGGGATCCAGTGTACCAGCCAGGCACGCCCCCACACACGCCGGTGGTGACGGCTTGAGCCCGCGCCTCCGCTGGTGACAGAGGTGCGGCGAGGGCATCTCGGCGGGAGACTGGCCTCTTTCGCCGCCATGACGCACTATGGGCGCACCGCTTGGCGCCGAGCTGGGCCCCGCTCGGCGCCCGGCGCGGCGCACGCCCCCACCGCCTACCAAGACCCGCGTGACGAACCACCAGGACGACCACGACGGCGCGATGGACGACCCCCTGCTGGGGACCATCCTCGACGGCCGGTATCGCCTCACGGAGTGCTTGGGCGAGGGGGCCATGGGGGCCGTCTACCTGGCGGATCCGGTGGCAGGGGGCCCCGCCGTCGCCGTGAAGATGCTCAGCCACGTGGCCCTGGAGGAGCACGCCGACCAGCGCGACGTGCTCATCGAGCGGTTTCGACGCGAGATCTCCATGACGGCGGCGCTCCACCACCCAAACATCGTGGAGGTGGTGGACTCGGGGACGACGGCCCAGGGGATGCCTTACATCGTCCTGGAGTATCTGCGCGGCTGGGATCTTCGCGACGTGTTGGATGAGGAGCACCCCATCCACCCGGCACGCATCGCCCGCATCGGGCGAGGCGTGGCGCTGGCGCTCACGGCGGCGCACGGCGCCGGCGTGATCCACCGCGACCTCAAGCCCGAGAACATCCTGCTGGTGCCCACGCGGCGGGGGGAGGAGCAGGTCAAGGTGGTGGACTTCGGCATCGCCCGCCTCGTGTCCTCGGCGGACGCCGAGTCTCGGCTCACCGCCGACGGGACGGCCGTGGGGACACCCCGCTACATGTCGCCGGAGCAGGTCCTGGACCGCCCCATCGTGCCCGCCACCGACCTCTACAGCCTGGGCGTCATCCTCTACGAGATGCTCACCGGGCGGGTGCCCTTCATGGATGACGTGGAGATGCGCATCCCCTTCATGCACGTGCACAACACGCCGGAGCCCATCGACGTGCCCGGGATGCCCGTGAAGCTCCTCGCCATGTGGCAGGACCTGGTCATGAACCTCCTCCAGAAGCGCTCCCGGGACCGCATCCAGACCGCCGAGGAGGTGGCGCGGCGCCTGGCAACGCTGGAGGAGGCGGGCCTGGTGGCGCCCCGGGTGGACCCCTCGCGGGAGACCCACATCTTGGAGCTGGGGAGCGGCGCCGCCCCCATGGGCGGGCGCCCTACGCGCGTCCTGGGCGTGCGTACGACCGGCGGGCGCCAAGGGACCCCCTCCCAGCTCCCCACGATGCTCGTGCAGACGGGCGCCAGCGCCCGGGACCCCTCGCGGCGAACGACCGCGGTGGTGAGCCAATCGGGCGCGCACCGCAAGCGGGCCGCGGGTCCGGGGAGACCAGCCCAGCAGCCCTACCGCTGGACGGGTGAGGGGCCATTCGACCCCAGGGGTGTCCCGTTCTGGCTCATCGTCATCGGCGCGGGCGTGCTGCTGTTCACGATCCTGAGCCTCACGTCGGGCTCATAGCGGAAGCGAGCGCGGAGGCGGAGGCGGAAGCGGAAGCGCGCGCGGAAGCGGAAGCGTGCGCGGAAGCGAGCGCGGAGGCGGAAGCGAGCGCGGAGGCGGAGGCGGAAGCGGAAGCGCGCGCGGAAGCAGGGGCGGGCGCGGAAGCGGTCGTGGATACGGTCGCGGCCGCCGCGCCCACCACGTTGCGCTACCGCCCGAGCTCGTCGTCGATGATCGCCTTCCAGCGCGGGAAAGGCTGGGCCCCGGACAGCTCCACCCCGTTGATGAAGAAGGCCGGCGTCCCGTTCACGCCCAGGGCCTCCCCCGCGGCGACGTCCGCGTCGATCACGGCCCCAGGCCGCGAGGTCGCCAGGCACGCCTTGAAGGCGTCGACGTCGAGCCCGGCGATCGACGTGGCGTAGCCCAGGATGTCGGCGTCCCCCAGCGCCCGCTGGTGGGCGAACAGCGCGTCGTGCATGGGCCAGAACTTCCCCTGCTCCTGGGCGCAGACCGCCGCCGCCGCCGCCGGGCGTGCGCGGTCGTGGAAGGGCAGCGGGAAGTGCCGGAAGACCAGCCGGATCTTGCCGGGGTAGTGGGCCAAGACCTCGTGGACCGTCTCCACGGCGCGGCCGCAAAAGGGACACTGGAAGTCCGAGAAGGCGACGATGGTGACGGGCGCGTCGACGGGGCCCTGGGCCGGCCCCTTGGCCTCCACGGCGACCCGGAAACGGGGCAAGTGCGTCTTCACGCCCGCCGCCGCGCGGAGCCCCTCCAGCCACTCCGCCCGTCGCGTCTCCCGGCGACGCGCGGTCATGAAGTCCACGAGGCGCCCACGCACCTCCTCGAAGGAGACCCCCGGCAGGCGGTCGCGGTTCTGCTCGAAGAAGGTCCGCGCCTCCTCCTCGGTGGGGGCCGGCGCCTTGGCGTCTACCTCGGCCTGGACCAAGGCCTCGGGGCTCAGCCCGCGCGCCTTGGCCGCCCGCGCGATGAGCTGCTCCTCCACCCACCCGTCCAGCGCCTCGCGCCGCAGGTCGTACAGGTCCTTCTGGAGCTGGGCCCGGAGCTTGGCGGCCCGCGACCCCGCGCGGCGATCCAGCTCGCCCAAGGTCAGGTGCGCAGCGCCCACCTCGGCGACGACCCGCGATGCATCCTCCTCCGTCGCGCCGAACGCCTCACCTTCGCCCACGGCCGGGCAGGGCGCCGCCCCACGGCTGCCCGGCGAGCCTGGCCCGGTGGAGGCGCAGCCCGAGCCCATGAGGAGCGCGACGGCGGCGAGCGTCAGGGTGGGACCTGTGAGGGCGCCAAGGAGGGGGAGGAGGCGACGGCGGGAGGCGATGCGCACGGGGGGATCCTCTCTGGGTTTGGGGACGTGGGGGCTCACGGCGACGCTCCGAAGCGCGCCGGCGGAGCCTACTCCTTCGGGCACGCCCCTTCCAGGGTGGCGGCGATGGCCCGAAGGTGACCGTTCGGTCAAGTTCGGGCGTGACCCCGACGCCGAGATGGTCCATGCTCGCCGCTCACGGAGGCGAGCATGGCGAAGCGAGCGAGCGAGGTGCGGCGGACGCGAGGCGGCGCCTGGATGGGTGCGGCGTGGACGGGCGCCCTGCTGGTCGGGATGGTGTCGACGGGCGTGGCGCTGGGGCTCAGCGCCTGCGGCGACGACGTGAGCCCACCCACGACGGTAGACGCAGACACGAGCGCAAGCGTGGACGGCGCCCTTGACGGGGCGGGCGGCGACGGGGACGGGGGGCCGGTCGACACGGCGGGCGGCGACGCGACCCTGGACGCCGAGCCGGGCGACGCGGGGCCGGTGTGCGAACCCGGCGCCCACTGGGCGCCTGGGACGCCGGCCTTCGAGGAGGCCACCGAGGCCTGGGGCCTCGCGGCGATCGGCGCCCAGGGCACCCGCGTCTCGGCCTTCGACTACGACGGAGACGGCTGGCCGGACCTGCTGATCCGCCGCGGCGGCCTGCGCGTGGACGACCTCGCCCCGGGCGGGGCGCGACACACTTGGCTGCTCCGCAACACCGGGCACGGATCTTTCGAGGACGTGACCCAGGCGAGCGGCCTCCTCGCCACGCGCCAGCAACACGACGGCGCCGTGGGACGACCCGGAGAGGTTTACGCGGCCGCGGACGTGGACAACGACGGCGATCTCGACCTCTACTCGGGCACCGCGACCGCGGACTCCGAGGCCTCGCTCGGGGAGACGAGCGAGCTCCTGCTGGGCGACGGCGCGGGCGGGTTCACGCTGGGCCCCGAGGCGAGCGGGCTGCGCCGCGCCGCCGGCGTGGACGCCGTGGCGGGCGCGAGCTTCGTGGACGTGGACCGCGACGGCCTGGTGGATCTCTGGACCCCCCAGCACAACTATACGCCGCCGGGGACGAACGGCCTCGTGTTCATGAACGACCGACTGTATCGCAACCTCGGCGCTGGGCTGTTCAAGGACGTCACCCAAGACCTGGGCCTCGCCACCCAAGACTGGGTGAGCCTCGGGGCGCTCAACCAGGCCCAAGCCCACACCCGAGCCTGGGGTGCGTTGGCGTGTGACCTCAACGGCGACGGCGCCGACGAGCTCCTGGCGCCCAGCTATGGGCGCTCCCCCAACCACCTGTGGCAAGCCACCTGGACCCCGGCGACGAGACCTGACGGAACCCAGGGCGGAGCCGCCTACTTCTGGAACCGCTCCGTGGAGTCCGGCTACGCCTACGATGGGGACCTCACCTGGCAGGACAACCAGTTCGCCATGTGCTTCTGCCAGTCCAACCCCTCGGCCGAGGGCTGCGCCGGCGTGGGAGCGCCAGCCGTCTCCTGCCCGAACCCGCCCAACTGGAACCACGACCAAGACCGCCAGCCCTTCCGCCTAGGGGGCAACAGCGGCGCCACCGTGTGCGCTGACTGGGACAACGACCGGGACCTAGACCTCTTCACCACCGAGATCAAGCACTGGTGGGCGGGGAGCGGCGCCGACGGCTCCGAGGTCCTGGTGAACACGGGCACCTACGACATCTCCTTCGAACGCCCGGGGGACGCTGCGCTGGGGCTCGCCATCGACCACTCCAGCGAGACGAGCTGGGACGAGGGACACATGACGGCCACAGCCCTGGACTTCGACAACGACGGCTGGCAGGACCTCTACCTCGGCGCCTCCGACTACGCCGGCAACCGAGGCCATCTCTACTGGAACCGAACCGGCGCCGGCGACGGGCTGGCCTTCCAGGAGGTGGCGACGGCCGACTTCTTCGAGCACAACCGCAGCCACGGGGTCGCCGTGGCCGACTTCGACCGCGACGGCGACCTGGACCTCGTCGTGGGCCACTCCCGCGCTCGGTGTGACGCCTCCCTGCCCAACGACTGCTACCCCACCCAGCAGATCCGCCTGTTCCTCAACACGGTGGGCTCGGACACCCACTGGCTCCAGCTCACCCTGGAGGGTGGGCCCCACACGAACCGGGCGGCCATCGGCGCGCGGGTCACCGTGAGCGCTGGCGGTATGACCCAGACCCAGGAGGTGGGCGGCGGCTACGGGCACTACGGGGCGCAGAACGACCTCACCCTCCACTTCGGCCTGGGCGACGCCTGCCAGGCCGAGGTGGAGGTGCGCTGGCCCGACGCCGCCCTCTCGACCGAACGCGCCACGCTCAACGCCGGGGCGCGCTACCGATGGCGTCAGGGCGAGGCCCCCGCCGCCGTGGGCACCCCGAGCCCGTCCCGATAGCCGCGGCCGTTACCGGCGGCGCGGGTGCTCTCCCCGGATGTCTGCGCCCCGCCGCGAGGAGACCTCCAAGACACGCCGTGGGCGCCTGGGGCCACGGCCCTTGGCCCCGTGAGCCGTCTTCTTGGTCGGCGGCGCTTCGAACGTCGGCTCGTGCGTGTACGCCTGCGCAAGACACTCCCACGCCAAGCACGAGCCCCCCGGCGGCGGGTCGGCGGGCGCCGGGGGCAGGGTGACGCCGAAGACGGAGCGCGCGACGTCGCCGAGACGCCCAGGCCGGGGATGCGAGATGCGCAAGGGCACCGTGGACAGCGCCGACGCCAGGCCAAAGGCGGACGCCGAGCCCATGACCTTGAGGGTGAGCTGGAGCCCCCGGTGCGCCGTCCCTTCCCCCACGAGCCGAAGCACCGCGCCCGCCGAGGGCTGCGGCGTGCCGTCCCGCAGGGTGAGGATGGCGAGCCCGTCGCTGGCGGCGACCAGCTCGAAGGCGCCCGCCTCACCGCGCAAGAGCACGGAAGTGGGCCGCGGAGTGGCGGCCCCCGCCAGGGGCGGCGGCTCGACCGGCTCGACCGGCTCGACCGGCTCGACCAGCTCCATGGGGGGCGGTGTGGCCCACGGTGCGCGATCAGCCAGAGAGGCCTCCTCCGAGGCGGGCGCGATGGGTGTGCTCGTCTCGGCGTGAACGCGCGCCCCCCCCTCTGGGGGCGTGGCGCGACCCGGCTCACGTGCGGTCTCCCGTCCCACAGGGGGCGCGCCGAAGTCCCAGGTGTCCGCCGCGCGCGGGGGAGGCGTGGCCGAACGCTTCATCTTCTCCAAGATCCCGCTCAGATCGTCGCGCAGGGCGCCGCACGTGGCGTAGCGGTCCCCGGGGGCCAGCGCCAGGAGGCAGTCGAGCACGGCGACGATGGAGGGGGGCACGCGCCGCCGCACGTCCACCGGGAGGGTGGGCCGCTCGGGCTGGAGGTGCCGCATCATGACGTCCATGGCCTTGGTCCCGGGGAAGGCGCGCTCGCCCGAGAGCATCTCGAACAACAGGCAGCCCAGGGAATAGAGGTCCGAGCGCCGGTCCAGCGGCTCACCCGAGGCCTGCTCGGGGCTCATGTAGGCGGGCGTCCCCACCACGGCCCCGGTGGTGGAGACGGAGGGGCCCAGCTCCGTCTTGGCGATACCGAAGTCCAAGACCTTGGCGAAATCCCGGTGGCCGAAGACGTCCTCCAAGAACACGTTGTCCGGCTTGAGGTCGCGGTGGATGACCCCCTGGTCGTGCGCCTCCGCGAGCCCATCGGCGATCTGCATGGTGATGGTCGCCGCGCGCTCGGGCCCCAAAGGCCCCTCCTGGGCGAGCGCCTGGGCCAAGGAGCGCCCGTGGAGCAGCTCTTGGACCATGTAGAGCAGGCCGTCCTCCGTCTGCCCAAAGTCGAAGATGCGGATGGTGTGTGGGTGCCGAAGGCGGCTCGCGGCTTGGGCCTCGTGGAAGAAGCGCTGGGTCACCGCGGGGTTCGCCGAGAGCCAAGGGTGCAGGACCTTGACAGCCACCTCCCGCCCCATGCTCCGCTGCCAGGCCACGTAGACCCGCCCCATCCCGCCCGTGCCAGCGACGTCCCGGATCTCGTACCGCCCCGCGAGGTTGCGCCCCAGCAGCGGGTCCTCCTCGGGCACGGGTACGGCGGGGACACCGTGCTCCGGGCAGGTGACGGCGCCCGCGGGCAGCGACGCGCCGCAGACTGGGCAGGCGGTGTTCAAGGCGGGGGGGCTCCCATGCGTGGGCTCGGCGTGACCCGGCCGCTGCCTCCTCGGAGCAGACGGCGCACAATCGAGCCCTCCTTACTCCGACTGGACTCCACGGTCAATGGACCTCGCTCCCCCCCCCCAACCCCGCAGTGGGGCCCGCAGTAGGGCCCGCAGTGGGGAACGAAGTCCAAGAGGCCGGTTCGAGAGGGCGGCCCGGCCGGTAACCCGTGGGGCATTGAGCCTGCCGACTCAGCGCGCAGCGGGCGCCTTTTGGAGCTCGTGGCTGGCGCCGGGCGGTCCCGCTCCGGCCGCGGTGATCGTCGCCACGACCGGGAGGTGGTCCGAGATGGCGAGGGTGTCGCGCCGCCGTACGCGATGCTCGCCCAGCTCGATCCCCGGGGAGAGAACCAGGTAGTCGAGCGTCCGGTCCGGGTGGTCCACCGCGGGGTCGTTGGGGAAGTGAGTGGTCCAGCGCACCCCCTCTGGCCCGTCGATCTCCGCGGGCGACGGCACGGTCCGGTAGCGAGCCGTGAGGGGGGCGAGCTCGGTGGACGGGTTGAAGTACGCCCGCTGCTTGGCGCCCAGGCGCTCGTAGGCGCCCCGGGTCGCCAGGAGGTTGAAGTCCCCCCCCAGCACCCAGGGGCGGCCGGCGCGGTCCTGCTCGGCCAGCAGCGCCAAGACCTGGGTCACCTGCCGCTCCATGGTGTCGCTCCCCTGCGCGAAGGCGTCCAGGTGGGTGTTGAGGATGACCAGCTCCCCCGCCTCCCCGCGCCCGTCGGGCCCCGCCATGGGCAGCACGGTCTCCAGCACGGCCCGCTTGAGCTGGAACTGCCGCGTGAGGGGGTCGGCGGGCATCTCGGGGAGCTGATAGCGAGTGGCCCGCGCGATCTCGTACCGCGAGAGAGTCACGAGCTTCATGCCGACCCGACCCAAGATCCGCGGGTGGGGCACGAAGGCGGCCTTCCAATACCAGGCCGCGGCGTGGCACCCGCGGCGCCCGGGCAGGCGGCGCAAGAGCTCGGCCAGCTCGTCCAAGCCGTCGGTGCGCGCCGCGCCGTCGTCCACCTCCTGGAGCAGCAGCACGTCGGGATCCTCGTCCCGCACCACGCGCGCCACCTCGTCCAAGGTGTGCGCGATGGCCTGGGGTGACGGGCGCTCATCGGGGCCGGACCCATCCAGGACGTCGTAGAAGAAGACGTACCCCTTGCCCGCCATGAACTGTACGTTCCAGGTCATGACCTTGAGAGGCTGGCCGACGCGCGCGCGCGGGGGCGCGGCGCCGGGCTCGCCAGCCCCATCCTGGCACACCACCGGGACCGCCTCCGCGCCGGCCGGGTGATAGGTGCTCACCCAGACGGCCACGGCCAGCGCCGCCAGGAGGGCGAGGGAGACGGCCAACACCCCGATCAAGCGGCGCCTCCAGCGCTGGGACGGCATCTTGGTGACATCGCCGCTCCCGGTCCCCGTCTCGGACACCGTGTCAATCCAACACGAAGGAGTTGCGGTACTGGGGGACCACCACGTCCCACCCCTTGGTCTCGGCCAGGTGGTCGCGGAAGCCGTGCGCGGCGTCGTGCTCACCGTGAACCACGAAGACGCGCCGCGGGGCTTCCCGCAGGCTCCCCACCCAGCGGCTCAGCTCGTCCCGGTCGGCGTGCGCCGAGAAGGCGCCGATGTTCTCCACGCGGGCGCGCACGGGCAAGGTCTGCCCCAGCACGCGCACCTCGCTGGCCCCGTCGCGGAGCTGACGCCCCAGGGTGCCGGTGGCCTGGTAGCCCACGAACAGGAGCGTGCTCTCGGAACGCGAGAGGTTCTGCACGAGGTGGTGCTTGATGCGCCCGCCCGTGCACATCCCCGAGCCGGCGAGGATGATGGAACTCCCGCGGATCTGGTTGATGCCCTTGGACTGCTCCGCGGTGCGCGTGTAGGTGAGCTGGGGCATGGTGAACGGGGAGCGCCCCCCCTGGACGTGCGCCCGCATCTCGGCGTCGAAGCGCTCGGGGTGGTGGGTGAACACGTCGGAGACGCGAATCGCCATGGGGCTGTCCAGGAACACGAGCAGCGGGGGGATGCGCTTGGCGAGGATGAGGTCGTTCAGGTGGTAGAGGACCTCCTGGGCGCGCTCGATGGCGAAGGTGGGAATGAGGAGGTTGCCCCCCCGGGCCACCGTGTCCCGCACGACCTCGGCCAGCCGCGCGGGGATGTCCACGTCATCGTGGACGCGATCCCCGTAGGTGGACTCGATGACCACGTAGTCCGCCTGCGCGAAGACCTCCGGGTCCTTGAGGATGGGCTTGTCGAACCGCCCCACGTCCCCCGAGAACAGGACGCTCCGCCTCCCCTCCCCGCGGCCCTGCTCCCCGTGTGGGTAGGTCACGCGCACGAAGGCCGACCCGAAGATGTGCCCCGCGGTGCGAAAGGTCGCCTCCACGCCGTTCCCCAGGTCCACGGGCTCGTCCCACGCCACGGGCTGGAACTGGCGCATGGCGCGCTCCACGTCCTCCATCGTGTAGAGCGGCTCATAGCCGTGAGGCGAGACGCGCCCCGCCCGCTTGTGGCGCTTACGCTTGTAACGCGCGTCCTCGGTCTGGAGGTAGGCGGAGTCCCGCAAGACGATGCGGGCGATCTCCTCGCTCGCCTCCGTGCAGTAGACCGGCCCCGTGAAGCCGTCCTTGACCAGCTTGGGCAGGTAGCCGCAGTGATCCAGGTGGGCGTGCGTGAGGATCACCGCGTCGATGGAGCTCGGCTCCACCGGGAAACGCTTGAAGTCCCGGTCCTTGAACTGCCGCTCCTGGTGGAGCCCGCAGTCGATGAGCAGGCGCCGCCCCGCGACCTCCAAGAGGTGGCGCGACCCGGTGACGTTCTCGGCGGCGCCGAAGAAGCTGATGCGCGGGGAACCTTTCATGGCGTGCGTGGCCTCCGAGGGTCTGGACGAAGCAGCCGCGCGGCTCTCCCCGCGGGCGCAGCGCGGAGGCTATCACGACTCGCGCCACCGGACCGTCACATCGCGCGGCGCCGTCTCCTCGCCTCGGTCATGGCGGGCCGCCGCGGGCGCCGCCCCGGGTCGCCGAGCCCCCAGCAGGGGCGGAGCCGTCGGAGCACGGGCTCGGCCAGGAGCCACCGCAGCGCCGACGGGTTCAGGTGGACGTTGTCGCGCCCCTTGATGCGCACGCGCTTGCCATCCGGCCGTACGAACCGCTCGCGGATCCGCCCGCGCGCGTCCACCTCCTGGCCGTAGGCGTCCACGAACCAAGCTGGGCCAGGGAACGCCTCCACACGCTCGCGCATGATCTCATTGATGCGCCGCCCCGTAGTTCGGCTGGAGCGCCGGTCCAAGGCGTTGGGACCGATCCAGTAGATGGGGCGCTCGCGTCCCACGCTCATCCCCTGGAGCATGGCGTCCACGCGCTTGGCGTAGATCCCCGCCCATCGTGGGTCCTTGGGGCGCACCCACCGACGCCCCACACGCACGGCTTGGTTGTCGTTGGTGCCCAGACAGACGACGAAGGCGTCGGGGTCATAGCGCCGGGCCACGCCCGGGACCTCGGCGGGCCAGTCGTGGAAGTCCGGCCGCGCAAGCCCCGTAGACGCCACGGCCCAGGCGCGCACCTTCACGCCCCAGGGCTTGAGCGCGCGCTTGAGGACCACGGCGAGCCCCCCCATCGTCGAGCTGCCCAGGGCGTAGAGGACCGGGCGCTTGCCGCGCACGCGAGGGCAGCGCTGGATCGCCACGCCGGGCCCCACGATCCCACCGCGCGCCCGCCGGCTGCCCCCCTCCCCGCGCCGCCGAGGGTGGCGCGGCGCCGCGGGCGCGTGGGGCCGTGATGAGGGGACGCGCGCCGCGTGGGGCTCCCGAGCGCCCCCCCCGCGGGGCAGGTCCGCGACGCCGCTCGCCGCGGGCGAGGGTCGCGGGGGCTCGCCACAGCGCGCCGCGACCAGGACGAGGAGGGCAAGGCTTCCCACGAACGCCGCGCGGCGGGTCGGCGGGGCGCTGGGCGGGCGGAGCGATGCGGGGACGCGGGCGAGCACGCCCGGGTGGTATCGGAAACCATCGGAGAGGTCCACCTTCCCGTCGCGCGGGCGGGGCGCCTCGCGCTCGCGGAGCGGACCGAGACCACGCTCCCCGCGAGACACGTGGCGCGCACCCAGGGGGTGCACCGACGCGGTGGACAGGGCATGCTCGGCCCCATGGTGACCGACGTCTCATCTCCTCTCCAGGCCCGTTTCGTCCTCTGCCGCCCCACGCACCCCGGGAACATCGGGGCCGCCGCGCGGGCCATCAAGGTGATGGGCTTCCACGAGCTTGCCCTGGTGTCGCCCAACGATCCCCTCGGGCCCGAGGCGCGGGCGCGGGCCTCCGGGGCGGTGGACGTGCTGGAGGGCGCGCGCGTCACCGAGACGCTGGCCGAGGCCGTGGCCGACTGCGCCTGGATCGTGGGGCTCAGCGCCCGGGGACGCCATGAGGGCCCCCCGCCCCTGGCGCTGCCCCAGGCGGTGGACGCGGCCATGCGGCGGCCCCAGGGCGAGCGCGTGGCCTTCGTCTTCGGGACGGAGCGCACGGGCCTCTCGAACGAGGAGCTGCTCGCCTGCCACGCGGTGGCCCGCATCCCCACGGCGGCGGACGCGTGGTCGCTGAACCTGGGCGCCGCCGTCCAGGTCGTGGCCTACGAGCTCCGGCGAGCGTCCCTGTTCGGGGGCCTGGACGCGACCGCGGTGCCAGCCCCGGAGCGCCTCCGGGCGGCCACGGGGGCCACGGCGGAGGGCGCCACCGCGGCGGCCCCGCGGGGCGAGCTGGACACCTTCCTGGGCCACGCCTGGGAGCTGCTCGTGTCGCTCGGCACGTTCCGGGCGAACGATCCCCGCATCACCCTCATGCGCGAGCGCCTGGGCCGACTGCTGAGCAAGGCCGCCCCCACGCCCGAGGAGCTCAAGGCGGCCTACGGGGTGCTCCGCTGGGTGCGCCTGGCGCTGGAGGGGCGCGCCTATCACAAGCGCGCCACCGCACCGGACGAGGTGCCCGCCACGGCGACGGAGCCCCCACGTTGACGTTGACACCCAGCAGCGCCACCGAGAACACGGGGACGAACGGGACCAGCCCGCGCGTCGCCGTCGTGGCACCGCTGTCGACGGACCTGTTCTCGCACTACCGCAACGAGCGCCTGGCGCGCGAGGTGCCTGACGGCGCGCTCCCGGACCTCCGGTAGAACGCGGACGGCACGGGCAGCTCGTCCGACGGGAGGGGGTGGGGACGAGACGCGGGCGTGCTCGCCGCTTGGCTGGGGGTCGAGGTGGGCGGCGGCGCGGGCGGAACGCTCGTGGACGCGGTCACGCGGCGCTACGAAGGCGAGCGCCTCGGGGGACACAATGCCCCCCCCCGATGGTGACCATTCCCCCCCCCGGGACGACGCTCGACGACCTCCGCATCCACGCCGACGCCCTGGCGCGCCTGCTTCTCGCCTCCGCGACGATCCGCCTGGAGCGGTTCACCACCCCCGTGGCCCCTGGCGGCCAAGGGCGTGCGCGCTGGCCCCTTCGGGCTGTCGCACGCCCCTTCCACACCCATCGACACGCGGGAACTCCGGCACGCCTGCCGCGCCATCGCCCGGAGCCTACGAGGGACCAGCCGGACCGCGCCGGGGCCGCTCGTCCCGGCTGCGCGTCGCAAGGTAGCCCCGGCGAGCGATTCCGGGTAGCGTCTCCGCGTCGCGCGGGAGGGAGGTCTCGCGCGGCGAGGACCCGCGTCGAGGGCTCTCGGCCGGGTCGGTGAGCGTGCCGTCAGGCGCGCGGGAGCCCGCCCTGACGACCGCGGGAGCCCGCTATGGAGACCCGCTGGAGAGAAGGGAGAAGCCGCTTGAAGTCTCTGTCCATCGCTACCCTCGCGCTGCTGCTCGCGGCCGCGCCCGCTGCGCTCGCCCAGGCCGGCGACGCCCCCTCGCCCCCCGCGCCGGCGCCTGACGGCGAGGCGCTGCTCCGCTACCAAACCCAGAGCGTCGAGCTGGCTGGCTACGGCGTGCTCCAGACCCAGGCGGCGGTGCTCACCGGAGATGACAACCTCCTGGCGAACGGCGACCTGGCGGAGCGCCCGGGCTTCCGCATCCGCCGCGGTCGCCTGGGCATCGAGGGACGCCTGTACGGGCGGGCCGCGTTCGGGCTCGCCTTCGAGGGGACGCAGACAGACGCGGCCCTGCTGGACGCCTGGCTCGGCTACTGGGTGGCGCCCGAGTTTGGGTTCACCGTGGGCGCACAGAAACTGCCCTTCTCGCGCTTCGCCCTCACGGGCTCCACCCGTGGCGCCCTCATCGAGCGGCCCCTGGGCGTGGAGGCCATGGCGCCCTTCCGCCAGATGGGCCTGACGCTGCAAGGGAACATCGCGAACGGGATGCTGCGATACGCGGTGGGCATCTATGACGGCTTCGAGCGCCGGGCGAACTTCCACCAGGGCTACGTGGAGAACCTGGGTCTGCGCGGGAACCGCTTCAACGGGATGGCCTTCGCCGGGCGCTTGGAGACCCAGCCCCTAGGCCCCTTGGGTCCCTATCTCGCCGACCTGCGGACGACTGGCGAGCGCAGCGCGCCGCTGCTCGGGGTGGGGGGGGCCTTCTATTACGAGGACGGGGAGACGACGAGATCCATGGGCGCGGAAGGGGACCTTCTGTTCAAGATCTACGGGCTGCACCTCGCCTTCGAGTATCTGTGGGACACCGCCGAGCCGTCATCCACGCCCACGACGACCATGACCATCCCCGCCGAGACCACGCGCACGGCGCTGGTGGCCGAGTTGGGCTACGCCTTCCAGATGCGCTCCCAGCCCCTGGCCTTCGGCGGCGCCTTCCGCATGGAGCTGCTGGACGACAACACGGCCATCGAGGACAGCGGCGACGCCCTCGTCTTGACCGGCGGACTGGCGGCCTACTGGCACAAGCACCACCTCAAGGCCAGCCTGGACTACACGCACCGCGCCGAGCGACACGGGCTGGCGCTGGACAACGACACCCTGCTCCTCCAGCTCCAGCTCGCCCTATGAAGCAGCGCACCTCCCCGACCCCGACCCGACACGCCTTGGAGCCGCCGCTCCGCCGCGGGGGCCTCCTGGCGCTCCTCGCCCTGGCGCCGGCGGTCGTCGCGGCCAGCGGCTGCGCCGATCCGCCCGCGCCCCTGCGGGCCTACCAGGCCACGCGCGCCGACCAGCTCATCGGCGGCAACGCGGCCATGACCCAGCCGGGCGACTACATCCTGGAGAACGACCAGATCCGCCTGGGCATCCTCAACGCGGAGTCCTCGCCGGGCCCCGGGGTCTTCGGCGGCTCCCTGGTGGACGCCGACCTCCAGCGCCCGGACGGACGCTTCCGGGGCGGCCGCGGGCAGGACCTGTTCGCGGAGATGTTTCCCTTCTCGAACCTGCTGGTCCCCCGCCCCGCGGCGTCGAACATCGAGATCCTCGATGACGGCTCCACGGGCGAGCGGGCCGTTCTCCGCGTCACGGCCGAGGGGGCCTTCTTCCTCGAAGGGCTGTCCATCCTCCAGTCGCCGCTCCTGGGCGGCCTGTTCCCCAACGTCAAGATGCACGTGGAGCTCCAGACGGACTACATCCTGGAACCGGGGAAGCGGTACGTGAAGATGGTCACCCAGATACGGCGCACGGACCCCGTGCCGCCCGCGCCGGACAACTTCCTGTGCGCCCAGAACTTCGAGTGCGACAAGGACTGCCCCTTCGGCGTGGCCTTCGGCCCCGACGGCTGCCCGGTGTGCGAGTGCGCTCCGGAGACCGTCGCCACGATGACGAACTACGAGGCCTCCACGCCCGTGTTCAAGCGCCTCCTGGGCGACGCCGCCGAGCAGTGGGCGCCCGGCGTCATCGGCGGCGACTTCGTCTTCTTCGGCGCGGCCAACGACATCTTCGCGCCGGGCATCGGCTTCGACGAGACCAAGGCCATCTTCGACAACCTGTTCGAGGGGCGGGACCCCTTCACCTATCCCCTGACCTACGACTTCATGGCCGCGGCCGGCGGGGCCGTGTCCTACGGGTACTTCTCGGTCAACCCGCCGGGCGAGCCGGACCCCAAGGTCCTGGTCCCCATCATCACGTCTTCGTCCACCGCCTTCGTCACGGCGGGCCACACGTGCTCGTCGGCGAGCGACGACGACGCCACGTGCGACCGCGTGAACCGCTGGACCTTCACGCGCTACTTCGTCGTGGGGAAGGGGGACATCGCGTCCATCGCCGACGAGATCTACGCCCTGCGCGGGACGCCCGTGGGGACCATCCGCGGCGTGGTGATGACCCCGAGCGGGGAGCCGGTCAAGAACGCCCACGTCTTCGTCTTCCGCGACCCGGACCCCACGCGCGCGTTCGCCTCGGTCTACGAGGTCGCCGACGCGAACATCCGGGACCCCGAGTACGACGGAGTCCCCGGCGTGCTCAACGCCATCGACGCCGACGTGGGGCTCGACCCCGTGGAGGACGGCGACTTCCGCGCCACCATGCCGCCCGGGACCTACCTGGCGGTCGCCGCCAACGAGGACCGGACCTCCTACAGCGGGGTCACGCGCTTCGAGGTGAAGGTGGGCGAGGAGACGGTGCTCGCGCCGGTCGTCGCCCCACCCGGACGCCTGCGGGTGGTGCTCACGGACGAGGGGGGCCAGCGCCTCGCCGCCAAGCTCACGCTGGTCTCCGTGCTCCCGGATGGCACCCGCGCCACGCGCGACGGGCTGCGCAAGCCCTACCTCGGCGAGAGCCGGCAGGGGAACGGCGTCCGCCAGGTGAACTTCACCGCGGACGGCACGGGCGTCTTCGACCTGGAGCCGGGCACCTACGACCTCGTCGCTAGCCACGGCCCCGAGTACGGGGTCTTCGAGCAGCGCATCCAGGTGACCTCGGGCGCGGACACGCTCGTCAAGGGCGTCATCCCGCGCGAGGTGGACACGACCGGCTGGGTGTCGGGGGACTTCCACATCCACGCCGCCCCCTCCTTCGACTCGGGGCTCCCGCTCATCGAGCGCGTGCTGGCCGGCGCCGTGGAGGGGCTGGAGCTCATGGTCGCCACGGACCACGACGTGGTCACCGACTACGCCCCCTACATCCGCAAGCTCGACCTCCAGGACCGCCTCCAGCGCGGCGTGGGTGTGGAGGTCTCCCCGCTGGAGATGGGCCACTTCATCACCTTCCCCGTGAAGTACGACGAGCTGAAGATCCCCGACCACGGGGCGCCGGACTGGACCTGCAAGGACGTGCCCACCATCCTGGCCGACCTGCTCAAGCTCATCGAGCCGGGTGAGATCGGCGCGCGCATCGTCGCCCACCCCCGGGACGGCTTCATCGGCTACGTCTCCCAGCTCGGCGTGCACCAGCACGACCTCACGCGCAAGCCCAGCATGTTGGAGCAGGACAACCCCCTGCTCAGCCGCTCCACCTGCGACTTCGAGGCCATGGAGGTCTTCAACGCCAAGCGCTTCGACCTCGTCCGCACGCCCACGAACGGCGAGGTCATCCTCTACAACCGATGCAACGGCCGCATCGACGAGGCCCAGTCGGTGGGGGACCTGAACGCCGCCTGCCCCGAGCTGAACGACGGCGCGCCCCTGGCCCAGTGCGACGACGACCCGGTCTTCTTCGAGTGCAAGCAGCGGTTCCGGCGGCGCCTGGCCTTCCTCATGGCCCGGCGCATCCTCACCCGCACGCCCGAGGAGCAGGAGGCCTTCTGGAACCACGAGCGCGACGACTCGGCGGACACGAAGGCCTGCGACCCGAGCAAGCACGAGGGCGAGCTGGAGCCCGAGCTGGCCCTCGCCCCGTGCAGCATCCACCACGCGGGCGTCTACGACGACTGGATGGAGTGGATGGACCAGGGCCTGGCCGTGACGATCTCCGGCGGGAGCGACTCCCACGGGCTCGCCAAGGAGGTGGGCACGCCGCGCACCTGGTTCCGCAGCGAGGCCCAGAGCCCCACGCAGATCCGCGCTGGCGACGCGTCCGTGGCCTACGTGGAGCACAAGGTCCTGCCGAGCTACGGCCCCTTCGTGGACGTCTCCATCGGGGACAAGACCGTGGGCGACACGGCCACCGTCGCGCCGGGCCAGCCCTTCACGCTCGACCTCCGGGTCCAGACGGCGAGCTGGTTCGGCGTGGACCGCATCGAGGTCTACGTCTCGGGCCATCTCCAGAAGGTCATCGAGCTGGACCACGGCCCCACGCCCATCGTGGACTTCGACGGCCCCATCGAGCTCACGGCCCCGGACGAGGACGGCTTCGTGAGCGTGGCGGTCATGGGGCTCCGCGAGGAGAACCTCCTGGCGCCGGTCATCCACGACGTGCCCTTCGGCGAGCTCCAGCTCCCCAAGGTGGCGAGCCTGGCCTTCGCGTCCATCCCGGGCTTCTCGGCGGTCATGACGCCCACACCGCCCGTGCCGGACTTCTTCCCGGTCTTCCCGATGGCCATGACCAACGCCATCTTCCTGGACACGGACGGCGACGGCGTGTGGAACCGCCCCGGCCCGGGCCCGGCGTGGTGTCCGCGCTCCTGCGAGCAGGTGGGGGAGAAGGACGAGTGCCCCACATCCCAGACGTGTCTCAGCGACAACGTCTGCGGCATCGAGGTGGACGCCCAGTGCATGACGGGCCCCCCGGGCGGCGAGGCCGTGGGAGCCATGTTGGAGTAGCGGCGGCCCCCGGGTCGGGGCGTCCGCCCAGATCCGCGCCCCGGCTTGCGCCCGCTCCCACGGCTGCTAGCATCCCGGAGTCGGCTCGCCCCGCGCGGGCGGTCGGCCATTCCCCTTGGGATTGGGACGCGGGCGCGGGGGTGGGCGGCGTGGGTGAGCACAGCGACCGTGAACACAGCGGCCGGGAGCTGCCGTGGGTGGCCGCGCGCTTCGAGGTGCGCGGGCGCCTGGGCGCCGGGCCCCACGGCGCGGTCTTGGAGGCCGAGGACACGCACCTGGGCTTGCGCGCGGCGGTGAAGCTCGTGCCGGTCGCGCCCGGCGACGGCGGGCGACTCGTGGAGGCCCTGGGCGTCCTCGTCGACACCCTGCGCGAGCTGGACGCCCCGGCCCTGGCGGTCGCCTACGACGTGGGGCTGGTGGGCGAGGCCGAGGGGGCTGGCGTCTACGTCGCGACGGAGCTGGCCCCCTTGGGGTCCGTGGCAGCTTTCCCCCGGGCCTCCGCCCCGCTCGTGGCCGCCTGGACGCTGGAGCTCCTGGACGCCTTGGAGGCCTGCCACCTCGTGGGGCTGACGCACGGCCACGTGGCGCCCACGAACGCGCTCGTGGAGGCGGAGGCCGACGGTACGCTCCACGCGCGCCTGGTGGACGTGGGGCTCGCGCCCGTGGTGTCGCGGCGGCCGCCGGCGCTGGACGTGGGGATGGCCCAGGACGTGCGCGACCTGGCGCTGCTGGCCTTGGACCTGCTGGCCGCCCGCGGGGCCGTGGACTGGGCCAGGCGCCGCGCGGCGGCCCCCCTGCCCTTCCGGCCGGACGTGGCCGTCCCGGCTTCCCTTCGGGCCCTGTTCGAGCACGCCGCGGCGAACCCGGCGTGGGGGGACGCGCGCGCCCTGCGCGACGCGCTCGCGCCGCTCGCCGCCCTCCACGGCGGGCGCCACGCCGAGACGGGCGGCGCGGTGGTCGCTCCGGCGAGCGAGCGGCCGAGCGCACCGGGCGACGAGGCTGAGGGCGAGGGCGAGGAGGGCGAGGGCCGGCTCTCGGCCGCCCAGCGGATCGCGGCGGCGCGGGCTTTGGCCTCGACCTGGGCGGCGCTGTCCCGGGCGACGACGGCCCGCGCCACCTTGGACGCCCTGGCGGGGCGGGCGGCCGCGCTGTGCGGGGCCACGGGCCTGGCGGTCTTGCGGCGGGCGCCGTCTGGAGAGGCCGTGTCCGTGGCCGGGCGGGGGCAGGCGTCGCGCTTGGACACGCCGGCCGTCTACGAGGCGGCGCGCGCCGTGGCTGACGGCGCGGCGGCGCGCCTGGTGCCCACCGGGGGCGTCCCGGCGACGGGCTGGGCGGCGGTGGTCCCCTTCACGCGGGGGGAGAACGTGGAGGTCCTGGCGGTCTGCTGGCCGGCTCCCGAGCCCGGCGCCCACGGGGACGGCGACGGCGGCGTGGAGGAGGCTCCGCCGCCGCCGACCGGGCGTGACGGGAAGGCCGGGGAGGGCCCTGCCGGGGAAGCCCCTGCCCGCGACGAGTCGCCGTCCGGGGGGGCGGTCCCCTTGGGCTCGGCGGGTCACGAGGCGGCGCCGGCGAGGGCGCGGGCGTGCCTGCCGCAGATCGAGGTCCTGGCGGCGTTGGGGGCGGCCGTGGCCGAGCGGGCGGCGGCGCGGGACGCGCTGTTGGACGAGACGGCGACGCGGGCGGCGCTCATGGACATGGCGGGCGACGCGCTGGTGCTCCTGGGGCCGGGGGGGATCATCCGGGGTCTCACGCCCGCGGCGGCGGAGGTCTTGGACGTCCACCGGGAGGCGGCGGTGGGACGCGAGCTGTCGTCCTTGCGGGGGCTGGGGGCCTTGGGGCGGGTCCTCCGGTGGGCGCGGGCGGTGGACGGCGAGGTCGTGGCGGTAGCTGGGGGGCAGCTCCTGGTGCGCTCTCAGCCCGTGGACGGGGGCGCCGTGGTGCAGCTCGAGCTCTTGCGTCCGGGGAATCGTCCGGCGTCGGGTTCGTGGCAGCGGCGGCGGGGGTTGGAGCACGTGGTGGGGTCGGACCCGGCGCTGGTGGCGGCCGTGCGCAAGGCGCGGCGGGCGGCGGCGCACAGCCGGCCCTTGTTGATCGAGGGGGAGCCGGGGACGGGGCGGAAGCTCTTGGCGGAGGCCGTCCACCGGACGTCGGGGCGGGCGGAGGGTCCGTTCTTGGTGTTCCGCGCGGCGGCCATCCCGGCGGCGACGCACGCGCAGGTGCTCTTGGGTGTGGAGGGGGCGCGGGGGCCGGGAGGCAGCGGTTCGGCGCGTCCGGGGAAGTTGTCGGTGGCGCACGGGGGGACGCTGGTCATCGAGCGCCCCGACTGCCTGCCGCGGGAGGTGCAGGAGGTGCTGCGCCGCGTGGTGGCCCACGGATACGGAACGCCGCTGGGGGGGGGAGCCAAGTTCCCGGCGGACGTGCGGCTCATCGCCATCACGGAGGTGCCGCTGGAGGTGGCGGTGCGGGAGGGGCGGTGTGGGGAGGAGCTGGCGCGGCTGCTGGGGCATCACCGCGTGCGGCTGCCGCCGTTGCGGGAGCGTGCGGGGGACATTCCGGCCCTACTGAAGCACGCGATCCGGGGCGCCGCCCAGGCGGCGGGGCGGGCGCCGCTGGAGTTGGCTCCGGAGGTGTTGAGCGCGCTCACGGCCTATGAGTGGCCGGGGAACGTGCGGGAGCTGGTACAGCTCGCCGACGCATGGATGACGCTCCTGCCGCCGGAGACGACGACCATCGAGCGCGTTCCGGCCCACATCGGGCGGGCCTTATCGCTCACGCTGTAGGGGCCCAAGGCGGAGCGGGCGCGGAAGCGGGCGCGGAAGCGGGCGCGGAAGCGGATGCGGAAGCGGGCGCGGCCGCCGAAGCGGGTGCGGAAGCGGTCGCGGGCGCGGTCGCCGAAGCGGTTGCGGAGGCGGGTGCGGAAGCGGATGCGGAAGCGGGTGCGGAAGCGGGCGCGGCCGCCGAGCGGGCGGTGGACACGGCGCGGGGGCGCCGCTATCGTTCGGCCCCTGTCTGCTGCGTGGTGGAGGCCGTCATGACGACGAGAGCTCGTGCGCTCCTGGGAGGGCGCTGGATCGGGAACGCCCTGGCCCTGTCCATGGCGGTGAGCCTGGCCCTCACCGCGGCCGCGTGTGGCGGCGGAGGCGACAAGAAGAACGCGGCCCACGGGGGTGACGCGGGAGACGTGGCCGGAGGCGACGTGGGCCGCGAGGACGGCGGCGACAGCGCCGGCGGCACCGTCACGGTAGACGGACAACCCCCGGACGCCCTGGAACCCGACGCGCCAACCGACGGCCAGGGCGCCGGAGAGGTCTCCGCCCCCGACGTGGGCCCGGACCCGGACCTCCCCTCCCCCCCCGACGTCCCCGAAAGCGAGACGGGCGCCAGCCCCGACGTGCCGCCGGACGGCGGCGACACCCAGGGAGCCGGCGACGTCATCCAGGACGGAGAGGGCCCCGACCTGCCAGACGCGGAGGAGGACGCGGCAGACGCGGCCGACACGGCCGACGTGGAAGACACGGCGGACACGGCGGACACGGCGGACACGGCGGACACGGCGGACACGGCGGACACGGCGGACGACGCCGACGTCGCGGAGGACACCGGCCCGGATCTGCCCCTCGTGGAGTGCGGCGACGGCGTGTGCGACCCCAGCGAGGACGCCTGCGGCTGCCCGGAGGACTGCGGCTGCGGCGACGGAACCTGCGATCACACCGAGACGTGGCTCAACTGCCCCGACGACTGCGGCGCCTGCGGCGACGGCCACTGCGGCCCCGACGAGGACCAGGCGGGCTGCCCCGACGACTGCGGCACCTGCGGCGATGGGGTCTGCGATCCCGTGGAGGACCCGCTCACTTGCCCCGACGACTGCGGGGACTGCCCCACCCCCGACTACGCGTGCGCGGACGCCACCTGCTACCCGTGGATCGAGCAGCCGCCGGGCGGCGACGTGGACCCCCACTACGCGCTGCCCTGCGGCGACCCCGGCGCCCCCCTCACCATGGACCTCACGACCCTCGCGGACGCCAAGCGACTGCTGGTCTCCACGAACGGCCCCACGGGCTGGGGGGTGGACACGGCCCTGGCCGTCTACACCGACTACTCGGCCATGTGCGCCTCCGCGTCCACGGCGGGCGGCGCCCTCCCCGACGTCTGCGTGGACACCCCGCCCAGCGCAGGGGTGACGAGCCTCCTCCTGTCCGACGTCCCCCGAGGCCGGGCGCGCTTCGTGGGGTACGCCCAGCCGGGATCGGACTACACGCTCACACTCTCGGTGACGGCGTTCTACGGACCCGGCGAGCCGTGCATGCCCGGACCGAGCCTGCGCGGCTGCTACGCGGGCGACTGCGTCCCCGCGTGCAACGCGGAGGCCACGGGCCGCTGCCCCGACGTGAAGGACTGCGCCGACGGGGTCGACGCGGACGGCGACGGGCTCACGGACGAGGACGTCTGCGACGACCCGCCGGTGCTCACGAGCTGCCCGGCCGTGGTGGACGGGCTCCTGAAGGACGGGATCGTGGTGGTGCCCGTCGCCGCCACGGGGGCGCTCACGCCCACCTTCCCATGGGTGGAGCTGCTGTCCGCACCCGCCGCGTCCAGCGGCCAGGTCCTCCCCTCCACCCCCTACCTGGGCGCCGTGGTCTCCCCGGACGTGGACGGCCAGTACGTCGTGCGCTCCGTCTACAGCAGCGCCGCGGGTGAACTGGTGGCATGCGACACGACGGTGAACGTCGGAGCCTACGACTGCGAGGACGGCATCGACAACGATGGCGACGGCAAGACCGACGAGCAGGCGGGAGGGTGCGTCGGCTGGGGCGGCGTGGTGTGTCCCGATGACACGGTGGTCGTCGGGCTCGGGCCCGTGCCCGTCACGGCGAGCGGGTTCGGCGCGCTCACGGACGAGCCGCTCACCTGGTCCGTGGCCGCCGCCCCCCCCGGCGCGGCGCCCGCCGTGGAGAGCGGCGTCAACGGGGCCGGGACCTTCACGCCCGACCAGCCCGGCGCCTACACCCTCCGCGCGGAAGGGGTCGTCCCGGGCACCGTGAACCATTTCGCCTGCGAGACGCACGTCCTGGTGGGCGTCTACGACTGCGCGGACGGGCTCGACGGGGATCGGGACGGCGAGACGGACGAGGACGCCGCCCAGTGCGGCACCACCCAGGCCGTCACGTGCAGCGCGGACACCCAGGTGCCAGTGCTGAGCACGGCGCAGACCGACACCTACACGGCCGGCCCTGCGGGCACGAGCGAGGGCGCCCAGGTGGGCCAGGAGCTGGGGGCGCTGTGGTCCCTGGAGCAGGGCCCGCCCACCTGGTATCTGACGCCCACGACGCCCCAGGGCGCGACCCAGATCTGCGACGCCTCGGGCTGCACCCAGCCCTCCGCGCTGACGCTGCTCCTGGCCGGCACCTACCGCGTCCGCTACATGACCGTGGACGGGGCCGGACACCTCGTGGGCTGCGAGCAGGAGCTCACCACGAGCATCCCCGACGGGCTGCGCGTGGAGCTCACCTGGAACCCGAACATCCCGGTGCCCCTGGACACTTCGGACGTCGATCTCCACCTGCGCGTCCCCAGCGCGCCGGGGTGGTTCGACGACACGACCCGGCTGGACTGCTACTACGCCACCTGCACCAGCAGCGCGCTCGGCGGCTACCCCGATTGGGGCGCGGATGGAGACCCGGCCAACGACCCACGCCTGGACGTGGATGACACGGAAGGGCACGGGCCGGAGAACATCAACATCCTCACGCCAGACGTGGGCCTGGAGTACCGCCTGGGCGTCCACCTGTTCGACGCAGACCACACGCCGCTGTCCACGTCCTTCGTGCGGGTCTTCTGCGGCGGGAACTTGGCGGCCGAGTTTGGGCCCCTGACGCTGCCCCAGACCAACCCCACGCAGGGGGAGCCGGATCTCATGTTCTGGGATGTGGCGACCATCACCTTCGACGGCCCCGGGAGCTGCACCGTCACCGAGCTGGGGGATCTCCTCACCAACGCGGAGGCCGGCAACTGACCCCCACGCGACAGCGAGATCCCGCGGGCGTACCTGTCCGGGCCGTCGTCGCGGCGGCGGCGCTCGCGATGGCCGTCCTGGGAGCGTGTGGCGGGGCGCCGGCCAGCGGCGCCCCACATGCGGACGCGGTGACCGACGCGGGCGCGGTAACGGACACGGCGACCGACGCGGTAACGGACGCGGCGACCGACGCGGTGACCGACGCGGGCGCGGTAACGGACACGGAGACCGACGCGGCAACGGACACGGCGACCGACACCGCGACCGACTCCGCCCCGCCCCCGCCACCGGTGGACACGGACGGCGACGGCCTGCCGGACGAGGACGAGCTGGCCCTGGGCACGGATCCGGCGGCGCCCGACACCGACGGCGACGGCCTCGGGGACGGGTCGGAGATCGTGCGAGGGCTGGACCCCACGCGGCCCGACACGGACTGGGACGGGATCGCGGACGGCGAGGAGGTCGCGGACGGGACCGACCCCAAAGACCCGCGGAGCGCCCGCGCCTGGCACCCCGAGATCACGGCCCGCCCGCGGCTGTACTTCGGCCCCGAGGATCAAGAGACGCTGCTGGCGAGAGCCCAAGGGACGGACCCCGCGCTCACGACGGACGCGGACGTGGCGGCGGCGCAGATGCTCTGGCAGCGTCTCCAGACGAAGGCGGCGAAGACGCCCGAGACCCAGGCCGTGGACGGGCCCTACGACCCGCGCATGGGGTCGCGCAGGGCGGCCATCGCCCAGGCGGCCGCCTTCGTGGGGTGGCTCACCGGGGACACGGCGGCCAGCGAGAAGGCGGCGGAGATCCTCGCCGCCCCCTTCCCCGACCCCCTGCCCCTCAACGACGGGCTCATCGTGGACGGGGGCTACAACCTCTACGAGTCCGAGGCGCTGGTGTCCTCGTGCGGGGCCTACGACCTCCTGGCGGCCACGGCCCAGGAGGGCGGCCTCTCCCAGGACGCGCTGGAGGCGGCGCGGGCGCGGCTGCTGGAGCGACTGGCCGCCTACCGAACGATCTGTCTGGGCCCCGGCGGCTACCGAAACCTCATGCTCCTGGCGCAGAACAACCACCCCATGAAGGTGTTCGGGGGCCTGGGTGTGTGCGCCGTGGCGCTGTCGGACCGCCCCGAGGCGGCGGGGGACTGGAGCGACGCGGTGGCCGGCCTGAGCTACCTGCTGACGGTCTATCAAGGGAACGCCGCGGGCGGGTATGCCGAGGGCTGGAACTACCTGGAGTACGGCGGCCAGGCGTGGCTGGCGCTGGTCGCGGTCCTGCACCGCGTGGCCCAGGGCGAGGCGCTGTACCTGCGCGGGCTGGCGCCCCTGTCGTTGGAGGACCCCACGGCGGGCGTGGCGACCTGGTACGAGGATCTGGTCACGGAACCCACCTTCGGCGCCATCTACCGGGCGTCCCTCGTGGCGTCGCAGCCGAGCGGGATCACGCCCCTCACGGACGACGCGAACCCCGTGCGCCAGCACTGGGGCTTGGTGGGCGGGCTCCTGGGGGACCCGCGCTTCCGCTGGTTCTGGGCCCTGCCGGCCGTGGACTTCGCCGCGCGGTCGCTGGAGGTACCCACCTTCGCGTGGTTCCCGGGCATGGGCCCCGCCACCGAGGCGGCGCCCGCGGACGGCCCGCCGGCCCTGCCCCTGGACGCGAGTCGGCCGGACGCGGGGTTCGCGGTGCTGCGCAGCGCCTGGAACCTGGACGCCACGTACCTGCTGCTGGAGGCGGAGCACGGCGCCCTGCGCGAGCACGGGCTGGGGCACGAGCACGCGGACCCGCTGGCTTTCGTACTGTGGGCCCACGGGGAGCCCCTGGCCCTGGACCCCGGCTACATCCGGTGGGACGACCACCGTCTGGTGAAGTACGGGCGCGACCACAACATCGTGCTGGTGGATGGGCAGGGCCCGGCTTTCCCCCTGGACGAGTACGTGGAGGGCCCGCCCAACGGGGACGCGTGGCTGGACGACGCGGCGCTCGGCGCGGACGCCCCGGCGACGCTGCTGGGACACGCGGCGTATCGCGGCGTGACGGTGTGGCGCCGGATCGTGCGCCTGCCGGGCGGGGTGTTCGTCGTGGCGGACCGGCTGCTGGGCGACGAGCCCCACGCCTACACGTGGGTCCTGCACGGGTTCGCGGGGGGAGACGTGCCGGACAGCGCCTTCGAGCTGCTGGCCGACGGCGGGCGCTGGTCGCGCCCGGGGGCCTCCCTGCGGGCGGTGGTGGCGCCCACGGAAGGGACCCTCGCGACGAGCGACCGGCTGGAGGAGCACACGATCGTCTGGGGCCAGTGGGCCTACCACGAGACCCTGGACGCCCAGGCGGACATGGGCGAGGCGGCCGGGTTCCTGGCGCTGCTCGTGCCCACGGAGGCCGCGGCCGCGGAGCCGACGGTGGGGACGGGGCGGCCGCTGCCCGGGGTAGCGACGGTGACCCTCGACGAGGGCGCCGCGGGCGGGGGCTGGTTCGCGGTGCTCAACGCCACGGGAGCCGACGTGTGGGTGACGCCCCCGGGGGCGGGCGACGGGGCGGCGACGCTGTCCGCGGCGCCGGGCCTGAGCGTCTGGGCCGCTCCCGTCTCGGACGCCGGCGTCCCCGACGGGCACTGGGCCATGACCGCGGCGCCCTGAGAGCCAGCGCTGAGATCGGGCGCTGGAGGGCGACTCATGGCGCGGGGGCCTGGATCGCCCGATAGCCATCGCCGTCGGCGTCGATGAACACGGGGTTGGTCACCGACAGGGGCAGGTGGTGGCTCACCGGGGCCATCTCGTGGGCGGGATCCAGGGAGCCCGCGATGGCCTCCAGGTGGCCGTCCTGGGCCAGCGTTAGGTCGAAGGTCTCGTCCAGGCGGAGGACGGGGCCAGCCGATCGCCGGGCTGGAGGGCCACCCCGGTGGACACGGAGGTCGCGAGAGAGGCGGGGTTGTGGATGATCGTGCGGATCTCCACGGCGCGGTCGTCCGTGCCCAGGGCGTACTCCAGGGTCACCTCCAGCCCGAGCGCCTCGGTGGGGAGGCTGGAGTCGATGATCGTCATCCCGCCGTCCGTACCCGTGAAGCGCACGACGGCGGTCCCCGACTGGGCGCCGTCGTCGACGATGGGCCCGGACGCCTCAGCGGGCCCGGGCTGCGCCGGGCTGGGATCGACGTGGAACACGCGCGGCACGCCCACCGTGGAGAAGACCTCGAAGAAGCGGTCCTGGCCGGGCTCGCCGTCGGGGCGGACGATGTCCGCGTGCACGAGAGCCCCAGGCGAAGGGAGCAAGAGGCTCCGCTCCTCGTTCCGCACGACGAAGCGCACGTGTCGGTTCTCCAGGACGATGTCCCCCGGGACGCCGGCGGCCGTGGGCCCCCCGATGAGACCGTCGAGGCCCCCCTGGGAGGCCGCCACGTAGGCCCGCGCGCCGGAGCGACAGCGGAGAGACGCGGTGGGTGCAAGGGTCGAGACGGGCGAAGGGGCGGTGGAACATGGCGGTCTCCCGTGGCGCTTGGAAGCGCTATGCCCCACGCCGGTGTCGCGGCAAGGCGCGCGTGGCACTCCGGCGCGGTCCGTGGCTCCCCCTGGCAACGTGCGGTGGGGTTGGACTGGCACCCACCCCTGGCTCCGTGGTATCTGGGTGTCCGCTCGATTCATGAAACGGGGGTCCGGCAGGCGTGAGGCGTTAGGCGATGAGGCTCGAAGTCGGGATGGTGGTGCTCAACCGCTTCCGCGTGGAGAAGCTCCACGATCAGGGCGGTATGGCGCGCGTCTATCGCGCGCGCCACCTCAAGCTGGGGACCCCCGTGGCCCTCAAGGTGCTGAGCTTCGACAACGACGCCGAGCTCATCGAGCGCTTCTACAGAGAGGCCCAGATGATGGCCAAGATCCAGCACCCCAACGTGGTGCAGATCTTGGACTTCGGCATGGTGGGCGGGGAGATCCCCTGCATCGCCATGGAGTACGTCGAGGGGGAGCCCCTGGACCTGCGCCTCTCCCGGCGCGGCGCCCTCCCGTGGGAGGAGGCGATCGAGCTGACCCTGGGCATCCTGTCCGGGTTGGACGCGGCCCACCACGCGGAGGTCCTCCACCGCGACCTCAAGCCCGAGAACGTCATCGTGGTCCCGGGCACCCCCGAGCGCCCCAAGCTCATCGACTTCGGCATCGCCCAGCACGACGTCGCCTTCGACGCCAAGCTCACCCAGCACGGCGAGACGGTGGGGACGCCGGCCTACATGTCTCCCGAGCAGCTCTACGGGCTCCAGCTCGACCCGCGCTCGGACGTCTACTCCGCCGGGCTCGTGCTCTACGAGCTGCTCACCCAGGACCTGCCCAACCCGGCCGACGCCACGGAGGCCATCGCCATCCGGGTGACGACCCCCCTCCCCTACCCCACCCCCCCGCCCGGCCTCCCGCCGGTCCCGCGCGCCGTGGCGGACGCCATCTTCCGGGCCCTGGAGCCCGAGCCCGACGGACGCCCGGCGTCCGCCCGCCAGTTCGCCGCCGAGCTGCGGGAGGTGCGCCGGGAACTGCGCCGCCGCAAGAAGGGCGTGGCGCCGTCCGGTGGCCCCTCACTGCGCCAGGTGAGCGGGCTGTCTCTGCGCCAGTCGAGCAGCTCCGCCCTGCGGCGTCGCCCCTCTCCACCGCCGACCCCGGACACCGCCGCCGCCGATACACACCTGACGCGGCCCAAGAGCCAGCCGCGATAACCGCCGGAGCGCACGCG
>CAYZID010000015.1:0-9614 GCA_964478315.1 uncultured Myxococcales bacterium
GCCCAAACGCGGCCTCCTGCGCCTCGGTCCGCAGAGCAGGTGGCGGATCGGGGGTGCCCCGGTCTGCTGGGCGCCGGGCGGGGCGTGTGCTATGGCTCGCCCATGGAAAAGACCGTCGGACGAAACGATCCTTGCCCGTGCGGCAGCGGCAAGAAGTACAAGCAGTGCTGCATGCACAAGCCCAAGGTGGACAAGCGCTCTCGGGCCATCCACTGGGCCATCGCTGGGGCCTGTGTGGTCGCGGGCGTCGTGGTCGGCGTCATGACCGACTTCCGCACGGGCTTCGCCGTGGGCGGCGGGAGCCTCATGGTGTTCGCCATCGTCGCGGGCGTGCGCAAGCCGCCCCCACCCAACCCCAACGCCGGGAACCCCGCGGGGCTGGACTTCGGGAGCTGACCACCACCGTGGCCTCGCGGCACCCAGGAGGGGGGCCCGCCCCGGTGCCTCCGAGCACGCCCCGGGCGCTGGTGCGTGCCATCTCCGCGGACTTCGCTCGGGCCGTGGTCCAAGACGCCCTCGGGCGGGACCGTCCCCCGGACGTCCCCCGCGCCCGGCAGGAGCACGCCGCCTACGTGGACGGCCTCCGCTGGCTGGGCTTCGCCGTCCACGCCCTGCCGCCCCTGGACCGCGCCCCGGACGCAACCTTCGTGGAAGACGTCGCGGTGGTGCTTGGGGCAACCTCGCTCATGACCCGGCTCGGGGCCCCCTCTCGGCGGGCCGAGGGGGCGGCCGTGGAGGCCTGGCTCCGCGCCCAGGGGCTCGCCGTCTCATCCATGGACGCGGACGCTCCCGCGACCCTGGAGGGTGGCGACGTCCTCGCCGTAGGCCGCACCCTGTTGGTGGGCCTGTCCAGCCGCACGAACGCGGCGGGCGCCCGCGCCCTCGCCGCCGCCGCCGAGCCCGCGGGCTGGGCCGTCCGCGCCGTCCCCGTTCGCGCTGGGCTCCACCTCAAGGGCGCCTGCTCCGCGCCCGCCCAGGGGCTCGTCGTGGCGGCCCGGGGCGTGGCCGCGCCCGAGTGGTTCGACGGCCTCGACGCCGAGGTCCTGTGGATCCCCCGGGGCGAAGCCTACGCCGCCAACACCGTGGGGCGCGGCGGCCGCGTGCTCGTGGCGGCCGGCTTCCCGGAGACCGCGCACGCCCTGCGCGCGGCGGGCCTCGCCGTGCGCGCCGTGCCCATGGACGAGATCGCCCGCGCCGACGGCTCGCTGACCTGCCTGTCCATCCGGTTGGGTTCGCACACCGCACCTCGGGAGGGCTTCCCCCGGGAGGGCTTCCCCTGAGCCTCCGACGAGGGGGGCTTCCCCGAGCGTCCAGCGTGGCTACTACACCGCGGCTGACTCGATCTCGCGTCCCCTCACCATGGAGTCGAGCCCATGACCTCCACTGCCTCTGGAGCCCCGCGCCTCCCTCACCCACTCGGCAAGGCCCTCCCCAAGCCCCTCCCCCGGCCCCTCCTCATCGGCGTGGTCCACCTGCCGCCCCTGCCCGGGAGCCCCGGCTACGACGGGGCCGCTATGGAGGACATCGCAGCCCGCGCCACCGCGGACGCCGAGGCCCTGGTGACCGCGGGTTTCCACGGGTTCATCGTCGAGAACTTCGGCGACGCGCCCTTCTTCGCCTCGCGGGTGCCGCCGGTGACCGTCGCCGCCATGACCGCCGTGCTGGCGGAGCTCCCTCGGCCGGCGGGGCTCCTGGTGGGCGTCAACGTGCTGCGCAACGACGCCGAGGCCGCCCTCGCCGTTGCACGGGCCACCGGGGCCGGCTTCATCCGGGTGAACGTCCACGTGGGCGCCGCCGTGACCGACCAGGGCCTCATCACGGGGCGCGCCGCCGAGACCTTGCGCGCGCGGGCGGCCTGGGGCGGCGACGTGGCCGTGCTGGCCGACGTGGACGTGAAGCACGCCAGCCCCCTGGGCGCCCGGTTCGATCTGGCCGAGGCCGCTCGGGAGACGGCCTACCGGGGGCGCGCCGATGGCCTCATCGTCAGCGGCGTGGCCACCGGCGGGGCCGTGTCCCTGGCGGAGCTCGACGTCGTGCGCCGCGCCGTCCCGGACCGCCCCCTCCTCGTGGGGAGCGGCGCCACGCCCCAGTCGGTCGCGGCGCTCCTCGCCCACGGGGCCGACGGCGTCATCGTGGGGACGAGCACGAAGGTGGGCGGCGAGGTGACCGCCCCGGTGGATCTGGCGCGGGCCCGGGCTTTCGTGGAGGCCGCTCGGTGCGCTGCCCAGGCGCCCGGACCTTGAGGCTCGATCGTCCCGCCTCCCCCTAACCAATCTCGCGCCGTGGGCCGTGGCCCCTCGGACCGGCGGGCGGTATAATCCCTCCGGTGCGCAGAGGTGCTCGACTCTCAGGAGGTTCGCCGTGGCCCCGTCTCTCCCCGTGTCCCGCAGGTTGACCGCGGCGCTCGCCGCGCTGGCCCTCACCGCGACGGCCGTCGCGCTGGGGGGGGGCGACCCCGCTCCCACGGCCCAGGCCCAGGCGCCGCTGTTCAAGGGGCCCAAGATCCCCAAGGTCGTGGACATCGTCCGGTCCGCCGAGAACCCCGCCGTCATCGCCGCCAGGCTCAAGCGCTACGTGGACGTCCCTCTGGGCGTCGTGCCGTCGAAGATCCCCGCCGAGATCCGCCCCATGCTCAAGCCGCTCAAGGACGCGGCGGACGCCATCGACCGCGTCTACTGGCGCCAGATCTCGCCCAACGGCTGGGGCGTCCTCCAGGCGCTGTCGAAGTCCAAGGCCAAGGTGTCCAAGGACCTCGCGCGCTACCTGCGCATCCACTATGGCTTCTGGGATCGGCACCGCGACGACAAGCCCTTCATCGGCCAGCAGACCCGCCCGCCCGGGGCGAACTTCTACCCGCCGGACCTCTCGCGCCGCGAGATGGACGGCTATCTGGGCGCGCACCCGGAGAAGGCCGCGGCCTTGTGGAGCCCCTACACCGTCGTGCGGCGCCGCGACGGGAGCCTGGAGGGCATCCCGTACTCCCAAGCCTACCGCGCGGACCTCGCCACGGCCGCGCTGGCGCTCAAGGAGGCCGCGTCGGCCTACACGTGCAAGGCGCCCGGGGGCTCGGACGACCACCCCTGCCCCTGCGCCGCCCTGTCGCGGTTCCTCGTGGCGCGCGGCGAGAGCTTCAAGGACGACGACTACCGGCGGAGCGAGTACCTGTGGATGGACAGCGCCGCCTGCCCCCTGGAGGTGGCAATCGGCCCCTACGAGTACTACGAGGATCGCCTCTTCGGTCTCAAGACCGCCTTCGAGGCCATCATCAGCATTCGCGACGAGCCCGAGAGCGCGCGTTTCGCCCGCTTGCTCACGTTCCATCAGCAGCTCTTCGACAACCTGCCCATCGAGCCCGCCCTGCGGCGGCGCTTCAAGCTGGTGCGCCCCTCGCCCATCACGGTGGCGGATGTCCTCTACACCTCTGGCGAGGCCCGCGCGGGGTATCAGATCCGCGCTTTCCTCCTCCCCAACGACGAGGCCGTGCGGCGGACCCGGGGGACCAAGAACGTCATCCTCCGCAACGTCGTGCGCGCCAAGTTCGACCACCTCGTCGTCCCCGTGGCCAAGCGCATCTTCGGCCCGGACGAGGTGGGCAAGCTGTCCTTCGACGCCTACTTCGACAACCTCCTCACTTGGCAGCTCGCGCACTCCGTGGTCCCCAGCGACATCGTCCTGCCCGGTGGCAGCCGCACCTCTCCTCGCCAGCAGCTCCGCGAGCGCTATCCCATCGTGGACATGGTCCGCGGCGAGATCATCGCGCTGCTCAACTACTTCTACCTCGTGGACAAGGGGGCCCTGAGCGAGCCCCAAGAGGGTCAGATGGCGGTCACCTACCTGGCGAGCCTCATGGACTCCGTGCGCCTCACGGGCGGCTCCCCTCAGACCATCGCCAAGGTCATCATCTACAACTACTTCGCCCGCGAGTGGGTGGTCCGTTACAACCCCAGGAGCCGCACCTTCGAGGTGAACCCACCGGCGCTGCGCCGGGCTGTGCGAAAACTCGCGCGGGAGACGCTTGAGATCCTCGGACGCGGCGATTACGACGGGGCGGGGCGCTTGGTCGTAGAGTACGGCATCATGCCCGCCGAGCTGCGCACCAAGATCAACGAGCTGAGCGACCTGCCCCTCGACATCGTGCCTCACTACACTAGCCTCTGACACGCTCGCCGCGGCGCTCGCTCCGCGTGGCAGACACCCCAGGACGACCAGCCGGCGGATCCGGCTACCGGGAGCCTCATGATCGCAACACTCCTCTCGGCCGACTCCCAGCTCCACCGCGCCTTTGGCGGGCTCGGGGTGAGCGAGCTCCTCATCATCCTCGTCATCGTGGTGCTCATCTTCGGCGCCGGGAAGCTCCCGCAGGTGGGCGGCGCGTTGGGCAAGAGCATCCGCGAGTTCAAGAAAGCCCAGTCGGGTGCGGACGAGGTCGTGGACGTCACCCCCAGCGGGGAGGCGCCCAAGGCCGTGGAGGCCAAGCCCAGTGGCGCCTCGGCCAACGTCCAGGAGCCCGCCAACGAGCACGTGGAGGTCTGAGCGCCCTGCGTGTGAGCGTCCTGTGTCGGCTCCCTCCGGCGCGGGGGGACGGCGGGATCTCGCACCTACTGGGTGTGGAGGCGCGCGTTGGGGAGAGACGCTTCCACGAGGGGCGTGGCGAGGTCGCGGCGTGTGGCGCGCTCGATCCCCTCCAGGCCTGGCGAGCCGTTGACCTCCAAGACCGTCAGGGAGCCGTCCTCGCGCTCCACGAGGTCCACGCCGCACACGGAGAGCCTCAGGGCCGCCGCCGCGTCTTGAGCAAGCGTTGTGATCGCGGGGGTGAGGGGCGCCGCCTCCGTGCGCCCGCCTCGGTGGACGTTCGAGCGGAACTCGCCGGGCGGGGCGTGCCGCCACACCGCGGCCAGAGCTCGCCCACCCGCGACGAGGACGCGCAGGTCGCGCGGGGGGCTGGGGCCCAGGGCAGGCTGGAGGAGGACCGTGTGACCGAGCCCGATGAGGGCGTCCAGGATCGCCCGGGCCGTGGCGCGGTCCGGGGCGCGCGTCACCCCGACCCCCTGGGTGCCCCGGGGGAGCTTGAGGATCCACGGCGGTCCAGGGCAGGCCTCCAGGGCGTCCCGGGCGTGGGCGGGCTCGCGCACGGCGACGGTGGGCACCGTGGGAACGCCGGCTTGGGCCAGGCGCAGCGCCGTGGCCAGCTTGTCGTGGGCGAGGTCCAGGGCCTCGGCGGTGACGGGGGCGTGGACGCCCGCCGCGCGGAGGGTGCGGAGGAGGTTCAAGCCCCAAGCCGTGAGCTTGGAGCCCACGCGGGGGAGGACGACGTCGGGGAGGGGGACGGGGGCGCCGTCGTCGGACAGCGCCGCGCCGCTCGGGCCTCCGGCGTGGACGACGACCCGGATGGGGTCGAGCTGCCAGGCGTCGTGGCCCAGGGCCCGCGCGGCTTCCAGGAGACGGCGGGTGGAGTAGAGCTCGGCGGAGTGGGAGAGGACGGCGATCTTCACGCGAGGAGCTCCTGCGAGGATGCGAGCTTGGCGTAGAGGGTGGGGCCCGCTGACAGCTCCTCGTGGGTGCCGCGCTCGACGATGCGCCCCTGGTCGAGGACGAGGATCTGGTCGGCGCCGCGGACGGTGCTCAGGCGGTGGGCGATGACGATGGTCGTCCTGCCGCGCATGAGGCGCGAGAGGGCGGCGTGGACCAGGGCCTCGTTCTCGGTGTCCAGGTGGCTCGTGGCCTCGTCGAGGATGAGGACGCGGGGGTTCGCCAAGAGCGCGCGGGCGATGGCGACTCGCTGGCGCTGCCCGCCCGAGAGCTTCACGCCGCGCTCGCCCACGAGGGTGTCGTAGCCCTGGGGGAGCGCCTCGATGAAGTCCGCGATCATCGCGGCCCGCGCCGCGGCTCGGATCTCGTCGTCCGGTGGCCCCGCCCCGTCCTCCGCGGTCTCGGCGGCGTCCCGCGTGGGGACGAGGGCGCCGTAGGCGATGTTGTCCCGGATGGTCCCCGAGAACAGCATGGGCTCCTGGCTCACCGTGGCGATGGCGCCGCGCAGGGCGCGGAGCTCGAGCGCGCGGAGGTCCACGCCGTCCAGCGTGATGCGGCCCTGGGCAGGGTCGTAGAAGCGCAGGAGGAGCTTGGCGAGCGTGGACTTCCCCGCGCCCGAGCGCCCCACGAGGGCGACCACCTGGCCCGGGCGGACCTCCAAGGAGATCCCCTGGAGTACGCGGACCTCGGGGCGGGAGGGATAGGTGAAGAAGACCCCATCGTAGACGATGTGGCCGTCCCCGGGCGGGAGGGGCTCGGGGTCCGGGGGATCGGTGATGGCGGGGACCTCGTCGAGGAGCTCGAAGATCCGCCCCGAGGCGCCGGCCGCCGTCTGGAGGCTCGCCCAGACCTGGGCCAAGGTGACCAGGGCGCCGGTGATGAACATCGTGTAGAGGAGGAAGGACGCCAGCTCACCTCCGGACATGGTTCCGGCGATGACCTGTCGGGCGCCGAGCCACAGGACCACTCCCACGGCGGCGTAGCCCAGGAACATCGCCCCGGCGATGAAGGCCCCTCGGGCGAGGGCGACGCCCAAGGCGTGGCCAAACGAGGCGAACACGCGCGCGGCGTAGCGGCGCACCTCCCGGGGCTCCGCCGTGTAGGTCTGGACAGTCTCCACCCCGACGATGACCTCCTTGAGGCCGCGGTTCGCCTGGGCGAGCTCGTCCTGGATGGCGCGGGCGCGGCGTCGGATGCGCCGCCCCACGGCCACCGAGGCGAGGCCCACCGGCGGCACGAGGGCCACCATGGCGAGGCTCAGCGAGGGGCTCGTGGCGAAGAGGATGACGAGCCCGCCCGTGGCCATGAGGGCGCTGCGTAGGGCCATGCTGAGCTCGGCGCCCACGGCGTGCTGGAGCGTCTCGATGTCCGAGGTGAGGCGGCTCACGAGCTCGCCGGACTGGCGCTGATGGAAGAAGGAGGGGGGGAAGTGTATGAGGTGGTTGAAGGTGGCCACGCGCAGGTCGGCCACCACGCGCTGGCCGACCCAGCTCACCAGGTAGTGTCGAGCGAAGGTCATGAGGGCGAGGACCGCGAGCACGCCGAGCGTCCCCAGCGCCACCTCGTCCAGGGCCGCGGCGTCGCCGGCGGCCACGGCGCGATCCAGCGCCAGGCGCAAGGCTTGGGGCAGGGCGAGGTTCGCCGCGGCCCCGGCGATGAGCGCGAGCGTCGCCAGTGCCCAGCGCCCGCGGTAAGGCCTCACGAGCCCCGCGAGGCGGAGGAGCTGACCGGGTGTGCGCATGGGGACGGCTATAGCACGGGGCCCCCGCGACGCCACGCCCTGGAAGCGCGAGGCGGCACACGGACCGAGGCGGCGCGCCCGGGCGTGGTGCCGCCATCGGCCCGTCTAGAGGGACAGCGGCCGGTCCTCGCTCCAGGCGAGGGGCTCCTCGCGGGGCTCCAGGGCGACGCGCGACCAGCGCAGCTCCACCGGCGTGGGCTCACCCGAGGCCTCGGCCGCTGGGGCGACGTTGAGCTGGAAGATGCGGTCGTCGAGCTCCTGGGCGGGGCGCGTGAGGAGCTGCAGGAGCGCGATGGCGCCCTCGGGGCCCGTGAGCATGCGCGGCTGCCAGCGCCCGAAGACCTTGGGGTTGTCGGCGTACTCGCTGGTCATGCCGGTCTTCACGAAGGGGTAGGCCACCGAGAACGCCGTCACGAGGTCGGCCTTGCGGCCCAGGTTCTTGCGGAGCACCCGGGGCAGGGCGAGCACGCCGAAGTTGGCCAGGACGTAGCCGGGGACGCCGGCGCCAGGGTCCACGGCCTGGCGCGACGAGATGTAAACGAAGGTGATGGGGCGCTTGGCGTGGAGGGCCTCGGCCGCCCAGAGGTGGGTCATGTAGAGGAACCCGTCCATCTTCGTGTTGATGACCGCCGTGCTCTGGGTCAGGTTCTGCACGAAGTCCTTGCGGGCGCGGGCGCGGCGCATGGCGGCGGACTCACCGTCTACCGCGCGGGGCGGGCGGCCCAGGAGGTAGCCGGACTCCGAGAGCCCCGAGTTGCAGATCACGAGGTCCGGCGTGAGCCCCCCCATCTGTCGGATCGTGTAGCTGCGGATGGCCCAGACGTCGCTGGTGTTCGTGACATCGGCCTGGACGGGGAAGGCGTGGCCGCCGTGCCGCTCGATGAGGTCACACGTCGCGAGCCCATCGGCGTAGGAGCCGAAGAAGTGCACGCCCACCGACGCGGCGCCGTTGAGCCCCGCCGCCAGGGCGAAGGCCTGTCCGAGCCCCTGATCCTTGCCCGAGCCGGTGATGAGGACGCGCTTGCCCGCGACGCTCTGAGCGAGGTCCGACAGGTGGGCCGGGAGCTGGAAGGAGGCGGGGTCGACGGTCAGCGGCATGGCGTGCTCCTGGGCGGCGGAGCCGGGGGGTTGGGCCACCGATGCTCCGGGGGGGGATGTCCATTGCGGGATCGCACCCATTGTGCCCACCAGAGATCCCAGATCCAGGTTGGGGCGTCCTCCCGCGCCCGAGGTTGGTGAGTCTCGCCAGAATCCAGGGGGTTGGGCCGGTTTTCGGAGGCCTGGTGGCGTGGTATGTTGCGCGCCGACGGAGCCCGGGTAGCGTGAGGTCCACGGAGGCGGGGCCTCTGCGAGCCAATGGGCTCGGTGGCGGGACGCTGGGCCGGTCACCCGGAGGGCCTGCCCGTCGGCGGCGTGCGGCGCCGCCGGGACGGCTGTGAACAACGAACGGCGCGAGGAGCGAGCGATGGGCGAGTGGGGGGACGACGACTGGGGCAACCCCGAGGACTTCGACGAGAAGACCCCGGCCGTGGCGGACGACGACGACTTCGCGGTGGGCGATGAGCCCACCCCCACGGCGGGCCCCACGGTGGAGGGGCCCAGCCCCTTGGTGGCCGCCGCGGCGACCGAGGCGGACGGGAGCCCGTGGGACCTCCCGCCGGAGGACGGACCCGCCACGGAGATGGACATGGCCGTGCCGCCGGACCTGCCCCCGCTGCCCCCGGTCCCGGAGGAGCCCCCGGCCGCCGCGCCTCCCGTGCCAGAGCCGCCGGACCGGTTGGAGGAAGACGACTCCCCTTGGGGGACCTTCGCGCGGGACGAGGCGGACGAGTTCCCCCCCGCGCAGCCCGTGGACGACGGCCCGCCCGAGCTCGACGCGGGCGACGGTCCGACCACCGTGCCCGGGGATGATCTCGTTCCCGAGGTCGTCCTGGAGGCCGGCGCCGACCTCGGCCTCCCCCAGGAGATCCAGGGGCCGCCCACCATCCCGGGCGGCGAGCCCCTGCCCGAGGCCGTGATGGAGGCCGCGGCGGAAGCGGAGGCGGAAGCGGAGGCGGAGGCGGAGGCGGAAGCGGAGGCGGAGGCGGAAGCGGAGGCGGAAGCGGAAGCGGAGGCGGAAGCGGAAGCGGAGGCGGAGGCGGAGACGGAAGCGGCTCCGGAAGCGGAAGCGGCTGCGGAGGCGGAAGCGGCTGCGGAAGCGGAAGCGGAAGCGGCTGCGGAGGCGGAAGCGGAAGCGGCTGCGGAAGCGGAAGCGGAAGCGGCTGCGGAGGCGGAAGCGGAGGCGGCTGCGGAAGCGGAAGCGGAGGCGGAGGCGGAAGCGGACACGGAAGCGGAAGCGGAAGCG
>CAYZID010000015.1:9714-41640 GCA_964478315.1 uncultured Myxococcales bacterium
GAAGCGGCTGCGGAGGCGGCTGCGGAAGCGGAAGCGGAGGCGGAAGCGGAAGCGGAAGCGGAAGCGGAAGCGGAAGCGGCTGCGGAGGCGGCTGCGGAAGCGGAAGCGGAGGCGGAAGCGGAAGCGGCTGCGGAAGCGGACGCTAGCCTCCTGGACGAGGTCGAGGAGGAGCCCGCGATGGAGGAGGCGGGACGGCTGGATGCCCTCCTGCCGCCGCCGCCGCCCCCACCGCGCCGGCGGCCCCTCCCGCCCGAGGGCGAGCGGCCCCGGTGGCTCATGAACCGACCCGCCTTTGACGCCGAGGTGGCTAAGCACGCCCGGCTGGGCCGGTGGCGGAAGCTGGCCGAGACCTTCGAGGCGGCCTGCGAGATGGCGCCGTGGTCCGAGGCGCCCGAGGTCCAGGCGGCGCTGCTCGTGGATCTCGCGCACCTGCGCCGTGACCGCCTCCACGACATGGACGCGGCCGTGGTCGCCTACGAGCAGGTCGTGAGCGCCGACCCGGCGCACTCCGAAGCGCTGGACGTGCTCTCCGAGGCGTACCGCAAGGCGCACCGCTACGAGGACCTGTTCGCGCTGTACTTGCACGCCGCGGAGGCGCGCTGGGATCCCGCGGGGCGGGTCTCCTTGGCGCGCAAGGCGGCGGAGACGGCGCGCATCATGGGCCGGGCCGACCTGGCGACGGCCGCCTGGGAGCGCGTGTGGCAGCTCGGCGAGCACGCTCCCGAGGTGGAGGGGGAGCTCACGCGGGCGTATCGCAACACGAAGGGCTGGGACGCGCTGGCCCGCTTCCTGGAGAACCGGCTCGCCGAGATGGACGGCCCCCTGGGGCGCGTCTTGGCCTGGGAGACGGCCGAGCTCCACATGGCCGTGCGCAAGGACGCGGCGCGCACCCGCGCCGTGATCGACGCCCTGGAGGGGCCGCAGGACCCCCTGGCGATCTCCTTCGACGTCGAGGCGTCGGCGGTGGTGGGGGGCTGGGATCACATCGGCACCTTGGGCCAGGCGGCCCAGGAGATGCCCGCGGCCATCGCGGCCGAGCTCCTCACCGACGCGGCCGCGGCCCTTCGGGACGGTGGGCAGTACAAGGCTGCCCTCGAGGCCTGCAACCAGGTCCGCGCGCTGGGCGTGGGGACGGAACGGATCGAGCCCATCGAGGAGGCGTGTCTGGAGGCCGGCGGCGCTCCCGAGAGGCTGCTGGAGATGCTCACGCGGCGTGCCGACGAGGCCCCGGATCGGCCTGCCCGCATCGCCCTGTTGGAGAAGGCGGCGCGGATCGCGGAGACCGAGCTCCAGGACGCGGCGCGAGCCGTGGCGCTGTGGCAGCGCACCGTGGAGCTGGACCAGACCTTCGCCCGAGGGCACGAGGCGCTCGAGCGCTACGCGCGTGAGGCGGGGGACGACGAAGGGGTGGCGCGCGCCCTGGAAGGGCAGGTCCTGGCGACGCGGGAGCGGGAGGGACGCATCGCGCTCCTCCGCCGCTTGGGCGAGCACTACGCCAAGGTCATGGGCCGGGACGAGGAGGCCGAGCGCTGCTGGCGGCAGCTCTTGGACCTGGACCCGGGGGACGTGGAGACGCGCGCGGCGTTCGTGGACCTGCACGCCCGGCGCGGTGACTACGAGGCCATCAACTCCGCCCTCCTGCGTCAGATTTGGCTCACGGACGAGCCGACGCTCAACCACGACCTCCGCCGTCGGGCGGCCCTCAACGCCGAGGAGCGCCTCCACGACGCCGCGCGAGCCGTGGAGGCGTGGCAGCGGGTGCTGGACGTGGCGCCCACCGATCTGGAGGCCTTCGACCACGCGGCCGCGGGGGCCGGTTCGCTGGAGCGGGCGCGGGAGGAGGCCGGCCTCCTAGAGGAGGCGCTCGCCGTGGAGCCCGACCCCGCTCGGTGGCGCGAGCGGGCCCTGGCGCTGGCCGCCAAGCAGGAGGAGCGCGGGCAGAAGACCCACGCCCTCATCCTCTTCGAGGAGGTCCTGCGCAGGCACCCGGGAGATCCCGCCGCGCGGGACGGCGCCGTGCGCATCTGGCTGGAGCGCGACCAGCCTGGGATGGCGGTGGTCCTCTTGGAGCACATCGCCGCCCAGACCGACGACCCGGAGGCCAAGGGGGCCCTGCTGCGTCGGGTGCTAGAGCTGGCAGGGCCTGGGCGCCCCCGGCGGCGCTTGGCCGTATTGCGCCAGCTCCTGGACGTGGAGGGCCCCACGGAGGCCCTGCTCGACGAGCTCACCGAGGCGGCCCGCGCGAGCGACGGCACGGCCGCCCTGTACGCCTCCCTGGAGCGCGAGCTGCGCCGCGCCCAGGGCGAAGACGCCGCGCGCCTCCGGGAGCGGGTCATGGGCCTGCTGCTCGGTGAGGGCGGGGACGCGGCGCGGGCTTACGCGCTGGCCCAGGCGCCGCTCATCGACGCCACGCGCGACCACGACGGCGAGGCGCTCGAGGCCATGGCCGTGCGCGCCGGGCGCGTGGAGGACTTCTTGGCCGTCTTGGAGGGGCGCCTGGCCTCGTTGGCCCAGGCGGGCGACGCGGCCGGGCAGTCCCAGGTGTTGGCGGCCCGCGCGCGGCTGGCCGTGGACCCCTTGGGGGATCCCCAGCGCGCGCTGGAGGAGCACCGGCGGCGCTTGGAGCTCGATCCCGGCGACGAGGCCGCCTTGGCGGCCATGGAGGCGCTGGCGCGCGAGTACGGCCTCTGGGCGGATCTCGATGACGCGCTGGGGTGGCTCCTGGCGCGCGTGGACGGCGCGGAGGCCCGCGTGGCCGTGCACCGACGCCGGCACGCCGTGCGCAAGGACGGGCTGAATGACCCCTCCGATGCCCTGGACGCGCTGCTCGCCATCCTCCGCGAGGAGGAGGTGCGCGACGAGGTGCGCGACGAGGCCCTGGCCGTGGCGCGCCAGGAGGGCGCCGTGGGGCGCGTGCTCCCCTTGCTGGCCGCGGTGGAGCGCGGCGCCGGGGATGGGGCCCGCGCCGACAAGCTCGGCGACCTCGGGCAGCTCGCGGCCTCCCACGAGGAGAAGGACGCCGCCATGGTGCTCTACGCGGGCGAGCTCCGACAGGACGCCTCCCACGAGGGGGCCGTGGCCGCCCTGGAGGGGCTGGCCGAGGACATCGACGGGTGGGGGCTGGCGGCTCTGGCGCTCCGCGTGACGGCGGCCCGCGAGCGCGCGCTCCACGAGGAGCCCGCGCGCGCCCTGGCGCTGTTGCGCCGCGTGGCCGACATCTACGAGCACCGCATGGGCTCGCACGAGCGCGCCGTGGAGGCGCACCGGGCCATCCTCGACCTCGACCCCGGCGCCATGGACTCCTTGGAGGTCATGGTGGGCGTCCACCGCGACCGCGGGGAGTGGCGCGATCTCCGGGACCGCCTGGAGCAGATGATCGAGCGCTCCGACGACGTAGCGGCCAACGTCCACCGCTGGATCGAGGTGGCCTCCCTGTCCGTGGACAAGCTCCAGGACCCGGGGGCTGGGCTCGACGCCTTCGCGGCCGTCCTGGCGCTGGATCCCGAGCACGCCGAGGCCAAGGAGGCCATTCGGAAGCTCCGAGAGGAGGCCCCCACCCCCGAGACGGAGCTGCGTGTGTTGCAGGCCCAGTGGCGCGCCGCCAGCCCAGAGCGGGCGGCCGAGCTGGGGCTCGACGCGGCCCGTCTCCAGGAGGTGACCCTGGGCGACCCCGACGGGGCCATCGACACCCTGTTCGCCGTCGTGGAACGCCACGGACCCCAGCGGGAGGTCCTGGGAGCCCTGGCCGAGCGGCTGCGCGCCCGCGAGCGCTGGGCCGACCTGGCGAGCGTCTTGGAGCAGCTCGCCGATGCAGGGCCCGAGGAGGAGCGCGAGGGGCCGCTGACCGAGGCGGCCGCCATCGTGGAGGAGCACCTGGGGAGTGACCACGGCGAGCAGGCCGAGCGCCTGTACCGCAAGCTCTGGGCGCTGGCGCCCGCCGACCCCGAGCGCGTGGCGCGGCTCCAGCGCCTGCTGGGGCGCGAGGGGCGTTGGGAAGACCTGGACGAGGTGCTGCGCGCGGCGGTGGAAGCGGCGGCGAACGGCGAGCGGTCCGCGTTCCTCTGGGAGCGCGTGCGCACGCTGCGGCAGCTCGGCGGCGACGAGGAGCTCGACCGGCTCCTGGAGGGGCTGGCGGAGACGGGCGACCACCCCGGGGCCCGGGCGGCCCTGGCGGCGCGGGCGCGAGAGCGGGGGGACGTGGAGCGCTACCTGGCGCTGCGCGAGGCCCAGACGGATCAGCTCCCCAGCGACATGGCGGCCCTCGTCATGTGTCACCTGGCCGAGGTCTGCGACGAGACCGAGGGGCTCGACCGGAAGGTGATCCCCTACTACCGCAAGGCCCGCAAGCTCGACCGGTCCAACGTCCCGGCCAGCGAGGCGCTCAAGGCCTACGGGCGGCGCATCAAGGCGCTGCGCCCCGCGGCGGCCCTGCTCCCCGAGGAGGGCGAGCGGGCGCTCCCTTGGCAGGAACGGGCGGCCAAGCTCACCGCGCGCGGGGAGGAGCTGCTCGCGGAGCGCCCCGCCGAGGCGCTGGAGTGGTTCCGCCGGGCCGTCGCCGTGGATCCCCACGCGCTGAGCGCTTGGGAGGCGCTGGCGCAGGCCCACGAGACCATGGGCGAGCCCGACTTCGCCCTGGACGCGTGGCTCGGCGCCCTGGGGGCGTTCGAGTGGACGCAGCCCTCGGACGGCGAGGGGCTCGGGCGCCATGCCGCGCTCCTGGAGCGCGCGGCGCGCGCCGCCCTGGCCGCCGAGAGCGAGCTCGCCGCCGAGCTGGTCGCCCGCGCCCATCTGCTCGACCCCGACCGGCCCGAGGCGGCCCTGGCGGCGGCCGAGCTCCTGGCGGGAGAGGGGGACCAGGCGGGCGCCGTGGTCTTGCTGTCGCGGTTGCTCCGGCGGCACGAGACCGACTCTGGGGGCGACGCTCCTCTGGAGGGCCTCGAAGACATCCTGTGTCAGCGGGCGGAGCTCCTCGTGGCGTTGGACCGTCGGGCCGAGGCCCTGGAGGACTACCGACGCGCCCTGGACATCGACCCCCTGAGCGACCGCGCGCTGGAGACGGCCATCGACATCCTGCGCGAGGCGGGCAGGCCCGTGGCGGCCGTGCGTCACGCGCTGCGTTGGCTGTTGGTCTTGGAAGACGCCGAGGCGCGGGGCCAGGCCTACGCCAAGCTCGGCCGCCTGCTGGGCACGGACGTCCAGCAGCACGCCGAGAGCCTCGCGTGCGTGGAGATGGCTCTCCAGGCCGGGATCGTCGAGCGGGACATGGTCGCCGGGGCCCTGGAGGGGTACCGCGCCCTGGGGGATCTGGCGTCGGCGCTGCGCATGACCGAGGTCCTCGTGGAGTCCACGACCGAGCCCGAGGAGCTGGCCTCCCTGTGGACGATCCGCGGCGAGGTGCTCGCGGGGATGGACGCCACCAGCGAGGAGGCCGTCGAGGCCTTCGAGATGGCGCTGTCCTACGACCCCGATCGCCAAGGGGCCCTCAACGGCCTCGCCGGCGTGCTGGAGGCGCGGGAGGACTGGGAGGCGCTGTCGACCCTCTTGGAGCCCATGGCGCGGAGCGCCGACCCCAAAGAGCGCGCGAGCGTCATGCGGCGCCTCGCGAGCTTCGCCCTGGCTCGCGGGGACTCGGAGGAGGCCGCGGAGCGGCTCATGGAGGCCGTGGAGCTGGATCCCAGCGTCGAGGACCTCCAGCGGCTGGAGGCGCTCTTCGCCGATGATCCCACGCGCCTGGGCGAGCGGCTCAAGGTGAGCGTGGAGCTCCTGGCGCACGGCGACACGTGGGCGGCGCGGCTCCTGGGCCTCATCGAGGGCCTCGTGGAGTTCGGCGACCGCCGCAGCGCCTACGCGCTCGCCTCCTTGCTGTTGCGCGTGAGCCGGCACAGCCCCGAGGCGCGCGAGCTGCTTCACGGGCTCCGGCGCGACTTCGAGCGCGGGGCGGGAGAGCTGGAGGTGAGCCTCGACGCGCGGGACGCGCTGCGGCCGAGCGGGCTCGCCCCGGAGCTCGGTGAGGTCCTCCAGGAGCTGGAGGAACTCATGCCGGAGCTCGTCCTCCCGGCGGACCGCTATGGTCGGGTGCTCCGCATCGGAGACACCATGTCCCACGGGAAGGTGGCGATCTCGGTCGTGGAGGCACTCGCCATGGAGCCGCGGGCGGCCTACCGCTGCGACACGCTGCCGGCGGCCTTCGTACCCGTGAGCGGGGATCCTCCCGGCGTGGCGCTGCGGGCCGACGTCATGCAGCGGCTCGTTCACGGGGCCGCGACCTTCGTGACGGCCTGGGGGCTGGAGCTCACGCGGCCGGGGCTCATGCTGCTGTCCACGCGCGACACGGCGGAGGAGCGGGCCGACCTCGTCGAGGGGCTGTTCGCCGCGGTGGGGCTCGCCGAGGCGACCACCGACGCGGGGCAAGCGCTGGCCGCGCGTATTCGCGAGGCGGTCGACGACGACACCCGTGAGGGCTGGAACGCGGCCCTGTCGGAGCTCCCCGGCGGCGGCGAGCCCCGCGCCCTGGCCGAGCGCTGGTTCCAGGGCGCCCGCAGCCACGCCTTCCAGGTGGCGGCGGCGCTCATCGGCGACATGCGTCAGGTGGCGCGCGCGCTGTCCCTCGTGGATCCCGACGTGCCCCAGGTGAAGACGCTGGCGACCGCCACCGCCTTCGACGAGCTCGTGGCGGGCTCTCCCGCCCTCCAGCGAGGCATCGCCGAGGCGGCGCGGGCCTCTGTGCTGCTCGCGCTCCACGCCGCGGGGATCTGACCCCCGAGGACGTCGCCTCTCCGCGGCGCCGCCCCCTCCGGCACAGGGCGGGCGCCCGCGGGGAGGGGCGCGCCCGGCGTGCCCTGAGCGTGCCGGGCTGGTATGGTGACGAGGCTCCCGCGCGGATCACGCAGCGCGCGGGGGGCGATAGAGCCCTGTGAGACGCACTCGGTGCGGCGAGGGGCGCGGGTAGTTCCAGGTTGCTCCCGGCCGGCGTGAGCCTGGTCGCGGGGGCGGGAGAGGTGCATGAACGCGAGGCGAGGGACGGAGCTCCGAGGCTCCCGTGCGGCGGTCTGGACGCTGGTCGCGCTGGGTGGGTTGGCGGGCGGCTTGGGCTTGTTCGCTGGGTGCCAGGAGGGGGCCAGCGCGCCTGGGGGCCACGCGGATGCGGCGGTCGCGTCGGACGACGGGGGCGGCGGTGACGGGGCTCTCGACGGGACGGCGGACCCGGGGGGGCCAGACGCGATCATCGAACTGGATGCCGGGGGCGGCTTCGGGGCGCCCTGCTCGCGGCCCGGGGACTGCGAGTCGGGGTGGTGCGTAGAGAGCCCGGATGGGCTGGTCTGCACCACGACCTGCACGGCTGAGTGCCCCACGGGGTGGGACTGCAAGGGTGTGCAAAACGCCGCCGGGGATCCCTCCTACATCTGCATCAACCTCACGGCCCGCCTGTGCAACCCGTGCGCGACGGATGAGGACTGCTCTCCGCCAGGATCCAGCGGACAGAACCGCTGTATCCCACAGGGGAATGGGGGCAGCGAGGGGAGCTTCTGTGGGCTGGACTGCGCGGACGGGGGGACCTGCCCGGAGGGCTACACGTGCGACGACTCGCTCCCCGTGCCCCAGTGCCGCCCGAACGAGGGGGAGTGCCAGTGCAACGCGCTGGCGATGGACCTCGCGCTCTCCACGCCCTGCACCGTCTCCAACGACCTCGGCGTGTGCGCGGGCGCCCGCGTCTGCGGTGAGGAGGGCCTGTCCGCGTGCGACGCGGCACCCGCCACCGAGGAGTTCTGCAACGGCGTGGATGACGACTGCGACGGGGAGACAGACGAGGGGCTCGCACCCAAACCCTGCACCGTGGACAACGAGTTCGGCTCTTGCCCGGGAGAGGAGTTCTGTACAGCCGGCGAGCCCGAGTGCGTGGGCCAGGCGGCGGCCGCCGAGACCTGCAACGCCCTGGACGACGACTGCGACGGGGAGACGGACGAGGACTTCCCCGACACCGATGGGGACGGCACGCCCGACTGTCGAGACGACGACGACGATGACGACGGGAGCCTCGACGCGGTGGACTGCGAGCCCCTGAACTCCGCCGCCTACCCCGGCGGCGTGGAGGTGTGCGACGGCGCGGACAACGATTGCGACGGGGTCACCGACAATCCGGGCGCCGACGGATGCTCGCCGTTCTTCCCCGACGTGGATCAGGACGGGCACGGGGCGCTGGGCAGCAACGCGGTCTGCTTGTGCGCGGCGGATCCGGACGCGCTGCTCACGGCGGTCGAGGCCGATGATTGTCTGGACCAGGACCCCAACGCCTTTCCCGGCGCGAACGAGCAGTGCAACGGGCAGGATGACGACTGTGACGGGGAGACGGACGAGGCCCAGGACATGGCGCCGTGCCCCATCACCAACGAGTACGGCACCTGCGAGGGCGTGAGCCTGTGCCAGGGCGGCGTCGTCGTGTGCGACGGCACCGCGGCGGGGCCCGAGGTGTGTAACGGCGAGGACGATGACTGCGACGGGGCCACCGACGAGGGCCTCCCCGACAACGATGGCGACGGGATCGCCGACTGCGTGGACGACGACGACGACAACGACGGGGATCCCGACGTCACGGACTGTGCGCCGCTGGACGCCGCGATCGGCGCGACCGCGACGGAGGCCTGTGGGGACGACGTAGACCAGGACTGCGATGGGCAGACGGACGAGGAGGGCGCCACCGGCTGCACGATCTTCTTTCAGGACGCCGATCTGGACCACTACGGGGCGAACGACGTGGACGGCAGGTGCCTCTGCGGGCCTCAGCCCACCATCTACTTCACGGAGACCAGCCAGGGAGATTGCAACGACAAGCTCGGGGCGGTGAACCCGGATGGCTCCGAGGTGTGCAACGGCATGGATGACAACTGTGACGGCCAGACGGACGAGGGAGTCCAGTCGCCGTGTGGGACGTGTGGGACGGTGTGCGTCATGGAGGTGGGGCAGGGCTACGACGTGGAGTTCGCCCCGGACGACAGCAACTCCAGCGGGCTCGTGCTCACCCCGGACGGCGCCGTGACCCTGGCGGCGGGCGGGACGAGCGGGTTCTACCGCGTGCGCTTCCACGGGTGGCCGGACGCGCCGGCCGACTGGGGCCTCCTCATCCTCAGCATGGACCTCTCCGCGGGAGACGCCGTGAGCGTGGACCTTCGGGTCCGTACCGCTTCCACGGAGGCCGCGTTGGGGCAGGCGCCTTGGGATCCCCCGCTGGGGCCCTTCCCCCCGGCGACCTTCCCCATCAACGTCAACAAGAAGTCCCAGTGGATCGAGCTCGAGGTCCAGCTCGCCACGTCCGACGCCGCCCAGGCGCCCGTGGTCAGCGAGCTGACGCTGTTCGCCAACAAGGGACAGTAGCTCGGTCCGTCGGGCGCCTCCGCCGGGCGCCTCCGCCGGGGGCCGGGGTTGGGAAACATTGATGCCCCGCGCGGCGTTGGGTACAACCGCAGCCACGCGGACACCCGACGGACCTTGGAGGGCCCCATGCACGCGCCGCTCGCCCGCGCCACACGGACGGGGCGACTCGCTCCCGCGATCCTCGTGACCCTCGCGGGCGCCCTGGGTTGGCCCGCGCGACCCGCCGCGGCCCAGGCGCCGCCGACACCCGAGGACGCGCCGCCCTCGGCCTCGTCCGCCGGGCCCGCCTCTGAGTCTGCGGCCCCCCTGAAGCTGGAGCCTTTCCGACACCTCTCGCCCGATCCACGCCCGGACTCCTTGGTTCGCAACGCCCACTACCTGGTGTCCAACGAGTTCCACTCCTGGGTCTTCGCCAAGGACGCCCACCCCGTGGGCGGGGTCATGGTGGGCGTGGGGACGGACCAGCTCTTCCTTTACGCCGGGTGGTATCGGCCCCAGGTCCTCATCCCCATGGACTTCGACGGCATGGTGGCTGACCTCCACCGCGTCTACGGGCTCCTGTTCGCCCGCGCGCCCTCGGCCGAAGACCTCATCGCCTGGTTCGCACCCCGCGCGCGCGCCAAGGTCGCCGCGGTCATCGACGAGGAGGTCTCGGACCCCGCCCTCGCCAAGCGCATGAAGCGCGCCTACCGCACGGGGCAACGGCTCATCTACCAGCGCCTCCGGCGCATCCGGAAGCGCTTCCGCCGGGTGGGCGTCCCGTGCTTCCTCACGGACCCCGACCAGTACGCCTTCGTCCGCGGTTTGCAGACCTCGGGGCGGGTCTTCCCCGTGCGCGGCGACCTCACGGGTCCCACGACCATGGCCCAGATCGCCCAGGCGACGCGCGACGCCGGGCTCCACGTGCGGCTGCTCTACCTGTCGAACGCCGAGCAGTACTTCCCCTGGACGGCTCGCTACCGCGAGAACATCCAGGCGCTCCCCTTCGACGCGCAGAGCGTGGTCCTGCGGACCCTCCCCGACGGCCACAACAACTACTTCTACTTCGTCCAGAAGGGGCTCGACTTCCAGGCGTGGGTGGCCGCCAAGCACATCCGTAAGGTCTTCCCCCTGCTGCGCACGAAGAAGCGCCAGTCCCTGGAGCGGCTCTACCACCTCGACGGGCCTCCGCCGCCGCCCAGACCCAAGAAGTCCAGGCGTCGCAGGCGCCGCTGACGGCCGGCCTCATGGCGGGCATCCATGCCCCTGCGGGGGGCGGGCCGCTACCCCCCCACCAGGTCTCCGCGCTCGCAGGCGGCGGTGAGGGGACGGAGGACGTCGTCCGCGGTGCGCCCCCGGAGGCACCGTGCGCGGACCTCGCCCGCCGCCGCGGAGCCCTTGAGCATGCGGCTCACCATCATCTTCAGCCGCCCCGGCGCGACCTTGGGGTGGTAGATGGCGTCGAGGCCCTCGCGATACCGTCGCAAGAGCTCCAGGCGGTCGGCCCAGGTGGGCTGGTAGGGGCGGTGGCCCCCCAGAGCCTCGTGAATCTGGCGGAAGACCCAGGGGTTCGTGATGGCCGCGCGCCCCACGAGGAGGCCCGCGCATCCGCTCGATGAGAGGCGCTCGGTCGCAGAGGCGGGGTCGGTGACATCCCCCGAACCGAGCACCGGGATGCTCGCTCGCGCCACCATCTCGCGCACGACACCCCAGTCGGCCACGCCGCGATAGAGCTGCTCCCGGGTCCGCCCGTGGACGCTGATGGCCGCGGCGCCGCTCTGCTCGGCCACCCTCAGGGCCTCCACCGCGACGATGGACGAGGCATCCCAGCCCGAGCGGATCTTCACGGTGACCGGCACCCGGACGGCGCCCGCGGTGGCCTCGATGATCCGCCCCAGCGCCGGGAGGTCCTTGAGCAGCGCCGCCCCGCCCCCGCGGCGCACGACCTTGGGCGCCGGGCAGCCCGCGTTGATGTCCACCATGTCCGCGCCCGCGTCCTCAGCCATGCGCGCCGCCTGGGCCATTTGGGCGGGGTCCGCCCCGTAGATCTGCACGACGACCGGGTGCTCCCCCTCGTCCAGGGCCATGCGCATGACGGTGCGCTGGTTGCGCACGCGGACGAGCTGCTCCACGGAGAGGAACTCCGTGAAGCTCAACCCCAAGGATGCCCCGCTGGCCCAGCGCACGACCCGCCGGAAGGCGCGGTCCGTGACGCCGCTCATGGGCGCGAGGGCGAGCGGCGGCGTCACCACGAGATCGCCTATCTGGATGGACTGCTGTAGCATCACCGCGCATCTAGCGGCGCGCCGCGACCGGGTCAAGTAGATGCCCGGGACGCGCACCGCGCGCCGCCGGGGCAGGCCACGCGGCACAGGGAGGCCAGCCGCCCTTGGGGGACCTGAGCGAAGAGCTAACCAGCACCTGGCGTCGGGCTCGCGACCCGGCGTCCCTGCCCGCGGGCTTCGCCTCCCAGGTGGCGCTGGAGTTGGGGGTCAAGCCCGTCATCCGCGAGCTGCACGACGAGGACCGCGTGGAGGCGGCTCGCCGCCGGTGGCTCGCCGCGGGCTACCGCGTGGTGGTGGGCGAGGTCGTGCGGGAGGACGCCAGCACGGCGGCGCTCGTCTCCGAGGTGCGCGTGAGGCACCGCGTGCGTCCCTTGGCGCGCCATCCCCTCGTGGAGCGCGCGGTGGCCCTGGGCGGGGAGGCGGCGCGGCGAGTCTTGCTGGACCCGCGAAGCCCCGTCTACCATGCCCTGTGCCAGCGGTTCGGGGCCGATCAGGCGCCCCTGGTGGGGGCGCTCCCGCCCGGGGCCCAGGGGCGCGGTGCCGTGCGCCCCCGGCGCACCTTGCACGTGGCTCGCCGGCTCTCGCTGGCGCGGCGCGCGCGCGAGTTGGACCGCATGGCGGCTGACAGCGGGGCCCACAGCGCCGAGGAGCACGCCGCGCTGGGGAAGCTCCTGGGCTACCCCGCGTGCTGCGTGGACGCCTTCGTGCACATGGAGCGCAGGTGGCCCAACGCGCTGCCCATCGAGGCTGCGGCCCGCCGGACGCAGCGCTTCGACCCCCGGCTGAACAACGTACAGCTCAGCCGCTTCGCCTGGATCGCCCATTTCCCCTGCCGCTATGACTGCCCCGCCTCGCTCTCCCTGGCGGACCGGATCATCGAGGCCCTCAGACCCCTCAACCCAGCGCTCACGGCTCACGTGGAGGCGTCCCTGGCCCGCCCCCGGCTCTACCTCGACGACGACCACCTGGGCGTCGTTCTGGGGCCGCGGGTCGTGGGGCGTGGCCGCGTGGCGTTCCGGGCGCTCGTGGACGCGAGCGTGCCGGAGGGGGCGGGGCAGGGGGGGCTGCCCTGGCCCGCGTGGCGGGGTGCCGATGGGCTGATCGTGCGCGGTGTCCACGCCGCGCCCACGCGCCGGGGGCGCCCCGTGGGGAGCGCGCCGCGGGCGCTGTGGCTGCCCTTTGGGCTGTGAGCGCAGGCGGCTCGGGCGCTTAGCGCCCGCGCACCGTCCCCTGGAGGTGGGGCTTGCCCGTGCGCGCAGACCGGAGCGCTAGGTCGAGCCCTCCGGGCACCCGGGTGGCCGTGAAGCGGACCTCGCTGGGGAGGAACAGGGGGCGGCGGAACCGTGCGGTGTACCGCCTGGGCCCTTGGGGGGCGAGGTCTTCCACGGCCGCGAGCACCCGCGCCATGGACCACATGCCGTGGGCGATGGCGCGCTTGAACCCGAAGAGGCGCGCCGTGAGGGCGCTGAGGTGGATGGGGTTGTAGTCGCCTCCCACGCGGGCATAGCGCCGGCCGAGCCCGCTCGGCAGGGGCCACAACAGGGACACGACCACGTCGCCCGGCTCGCCGGGGGCGGCGGGGTCCGAGCCGGGGCCGGGCGAGGTCGTGGACGGTGGAGCCTCCGCCGTGTCCCCGGTGGGGCCGTGGGCCGCGTCGGGGCTGGTCTGGGACGCGGGCCGGTGACCGGGCGCCAGGAAGGTCGTGAGCCCCTGCCAGACCACCTCCCCGTCCGCGGTGGCGGTCGTCTCGAGCTGGAAGGTCGCGCCCCGGCGCGCAGGGCGGGGCCCGCCCACGCTGGCCGTGAGGGCCAGGGGACGGCGGGGATCGAGGTCGGCCAGGACGTCGATGCGCTGCTCGGTGTGGACCAGCCCCAGGGCGCGGGCGGGGAAGGCCGGGTGCGTGATGAGCGCGAGGTGCAGGGGGACGGCCAGGACGTGGGGATAGGTGGGCGGGACCGCACCGGGGTCCGAGAAGCCGGTGACGCGGCGATAGCGTTCCAGGTGAGCGACGTCCACGGCGCGCGGTGGGAGCGTCACGGAGAGCCTCTTTGCTGGGCCGGCCTTCCGCGTGAACCCCCCGGCGAGGGCCCGGAGGTACGAGCGGCCGAGAGAGGGGACGGCAGAGAGCTCGATCCGCGCGCGCTCGAGCTCCTCTGGGGCGGCGTCGGGTGGATCGCTGGGGGCGGTGCGGTCGGTCATGGGGATCTCCTCCTCGGGGCGCGAGGGCGGCAGGGCGCTCAGCGGCCCCACACGGGCGCCTCCGCCCAGGCGCGGGGCCAGGCGGCACCGCGGTTGCCAGGGATACCACGTCCCTGGGGGTCGGTGACGAAGTTCCCCACGTCTCCAAAGGCGCGCTCCGTGTTCACGCGCCCGTCCCGGGACCGCATGGGCCGCCCGGGGGGCGTGTCCCCGGCGCCCACTACCTCCACCACCTCGTGCGGGCCGGGACGGAGATCGACGAGGGCCCCCTTGCGGGCCGCGTCCAGGAGCTGCTGCTCGTTGCCGATGGGGTCGGCCACGGTCTTGGCCTTGAGCGTCCAGACGAGCAGGGACGAGGGGTGGCGCCCGCCAAACGACTCGTCCAGGAGATCCGGCTGGCCGTAGAAGGTCTTGCCGATGTCGTTCTGGTTCACGGGCCCGGCCATGAGGCAGATGCCCGCCAGGAGGTCGCAGTCCTCGGGGAGATCCACCACGCCCATGAGCTCCGCGTAGAGGGCCGCACGCGCCGCCGCTGCGCCCGTGGCGCGCACGGCCACGTCCCAGTCCAGGCCCACCTCGCTGAGCTCGTCCGGGGAGAGGCCCACGACGTAGATCCGCTGGCCCGCCAGGGCGAAGGCCTTGCGGCCCTTGTTGGCGTTGCGCGAGAAGGCGCGGCCCGTGGGGAGGTCCGCCCAGGGCGGGAGGTCTCGCACCACCTGGTCCGTGACCCACCCGAGCATCTTGCGGATCTCTCGGAGACGGCGCTTGCCGTGGGGGGCGAGGACGTCGATGCGGTCCATGAGCAGCAGGCGCTTGGCGTCCTCGCGACCGTGGCTGGCCCAGTGGGCGAAGGCGTTGTAGCTCGCGCGGCCGGCCTGGGTGACCAGGGCCTCTGGGACGTCCATGGGTTGCCGCGCCTGGTAGACCTCGGGTGCGCGTGGGTCCACCTGGACGCCCGGCTGGACGCGCTCGGACCGGAACGCCAGGAGGTTCGCCCCGACCTTGCGGCAGGTCGCGCGCCGGATGGAGACGCGCTCCTCCGGCGCCACGGTGCCCACCTGGGCCACCAGGCCGATGCGCCACCCGGCGAGGCGGTCTGCCGTGGTGAGCCCCACCCGTCGCTCCAGGCGCCGCAGGGCCGCTGGACGCTCCTCGGCGTTGGCGCCCGCGAAGGGGGCCATGAAGACCATGGCCTTGCGCTGCCCCGCCGAGGCGATGACGGTCGCGCGCTCCATGGCGTCCGCGAGGATCCCCAGGTGCAGGTGCTGGAGGTAGCCGATGGTGGGGATGTCCGGTCGCCCGTGGACGCGCTTGTTCCACAGGCGGCGCGCCACGGTGAGGCCGCTGGTCCAGCGGCCGTGCCCCACGAGGGTGAGGAGCATGGTGAAGGGGGTGCGGTAGGGGCGCGTGAACACGACGTGCGTGGCCTGCGCGCCCTCCAAGACAGGCCCCTCCAGTCCATCCAGCGCGGCCAGCAGAGGCGCGATCTCGGCGCTGTCGGCGGGCCCGAAGGAGCGCTGTCGGTGCCCGCGGTAGTTGGTGCTCTGCCGGGCGCTGAGGATGCCCAGGCTCACCTCCTCGAACAGCTCCCCCTCGGTGATGGGGGGGCCCGGGACGAAGGCGCGGGGGCGGGTCAGCGACAGCAGCGCCAGGGCTTCGGCTGCCTCGTCCTGGCTCAGCGGGACGCGGGTTCGATAGCCCACGGGGGAGGGCGACCGGAGCGAGTTCGGGAGGGTGTAGCGGTCGCGCTTGGCCCCGGGCTCGGCGAACCGGGCGTCCCGTCGCCGCCGGTGCTCGGGCGGGGGCGGGGGGATGGGGACGACCTCCAGCGCCTTGGGGACGCGGGCTTCCATGGTGGCGGCTTGGGCGGACGACGTCATGGCCTCTCCTGTCGGCCCTCAGGCCGTTCCCAGCGGCTTGCGCGCGCGACCTCCCCGGGGCGGGCCCTTCCGACGTCGCGCTCCCGCCTGTGGATGGTTGGGTTGTACGGGTTCGGAGGCCCCGTGCCAAGCTCGCGCCCGCTTCGCAGGACGGTCCGCTGCGCGGACCACGGCGCCGGGCCGCCACCCTCCCACGGCCCTCCTGCGGTCCTTGCCCCCACCCCAGAGAACCGGACCCTGGGTCGACGTGCGAAGGCCTCTACTTCGGCCTCTGCGGGCGGGTAGCTCTGCAGGGCCCCGGTGGGGTTGTCACATCCTTGCGGGTGGGACACCATACGCTCGCACGTGCACATTCGCGTCCACCCCATGCAACGCGTGGCACCGACGCGAACGTGCGCCGCTTCTCTCGATGACCACGCAACCTCGGAGGCCCGATGAACGTCACGAACCTAGCGGTCCAAGCCGCGCAGATGAAGGGCTGGCCGGCCCAGCCCGTGGGGACCGACTACCAGATCGAGGTGCCCACGATGGGCGCACGCACGCAGGTCGTGACCGTGACCTATGGGCAGGACGCGGACGGCGACTCGGTCGCCTTCATCTGGTCCAAGGCCGGCGAGATCGACGCCGTGGCGGATCCCTGGGTGCTGCTCCAGCTCAACGCCCAGCTCACGTACGGCCGCGTGGCCATCCGCGGAAACGACGTCGTCGTGCTCCACGGCCTGTTCGACGCCACGGCCGACCTTCAGGAGGTGGGCAAGGCCATCTACTGGGTGGCGCGGGCGGCCGACGACCTCGAGCAGCAGACCTACGGCGCCTACACGGACGTGCTCTGACCGCCGCCCGTCGGCGCTGCTCGGCGCCGGGCCCACTTCCCATGCAAGCAATTCGTTTCGATTCAATCCCATAGGAGAACTCTCATGCACCGCACTGCCCGCCTCATCCTCCCCGCCCTCCTCGTGGGGCTCGCTCTGGGCGCCGTCGTCACGGTGGGGGCCTGCGGGACCCCGTCCATCGAGGCCCGCGTTCAGCAGTACAACAAGGCCAAGGATCGCCTGGACGCGCTGGGCACCAAGATGCCCCACTTGAAGATGGACATTCAGCGCAAGCTGGCGGAGTTCCAGAAGGACTTCGAGGCCGCTAAGGCCAAGGGCGGCGAGGCCGGATCCAAGGCCATCGCGGCCGTGATCTCGCGCATGGACGCCTACGAGAAGCAGATCGCCCCGGCGCCGGCCAAGCCCGCGGCAGGCACGGCTTCCGGGAAGGTGGGGAGCAAGCTCGGGGGCGCGGCGGGGGCCAAGCCCATGGTCAAGCCCGCGGGCAAGCTCGGCGGGGCCGCCGCCAAGCCCATGGTGAAGCCGGGCATGAAGCCCATGATGAAGCCGGGCATGAAGCCCATGGTGAAGCCGGGCATGAAGCCCATGGTGAAGCCGGCCGTGAAGCCCATGGTCAAGCCCGCGGGCAAGCTGGGGGGGGCCGCGGCGCCCGCGCCCACGGCCAAGCCCGCCGCGGGGGGGAGCGGCTTTGGGGCAGCGAAGCCCGCGGCCAAGCCCGCCGCGCCCGCGCCCAAGCCCGTGGCGCCCGCGGCCAAGCCCGCCACGGGCGGGAGCGGCTTCGGCGGAAAGTAGCCCGAGCGCGCGTGGCAACCGAGCGCGCTCGTGAGGACCAGAGCGCGCTTGGAGATCGGAAGGCCGGGGGCGGGGACGCCTCCGGCCTTCGCCGCATCAAGGGGGCGCCTCAGCCGGCGGCGCACGGAGGGTCAGGCCCCTCGTTGGGATAGCCCCTTGGCCGCCAGGACCCCGCCCAGGAAGCCGAAGAGGTGGCCCTCCCAAGAGATCCCCGGCTGCCCGGGGAGGACCCCCCAGATGATGCTCCCGTAGCCTATGCCCACGAGGACGGCCAGGAGGATGGACTTGATGCTGTGCTGGAAGATCCCGGCCGCGACGAGGAAGCCGAAGTAGCCGAAGATGAGGCTCGACGCGCCGATGTGGTAGCTCGACGAGCCGAACACCCACGTGCCCGCGCCCGCCACGAGGATCACGAGGATCGTCACGCGCCAGAAGGCCCGGAGCCCGTAGGCCATGACCAGCGCCCCCAAGATGACGAAGGGCACCGTGTTGGCCGCCACGTGCCCGAAGCCCCCGTGGAGGAAGGGGGCAAAGAGGATGCCGATGAGCCCTGACGTGTGCCGCGGGAGGATGCCGTAGAGGTCCAGGCCCGACGCCATGCGGCCCACGTGCCGGAAGAACACCTGGTCCACGATCTCCAAGCCCCAGAAGATGGCGACGAAGCTCCCCAGTGTGAGGGCCCCGGCGCGCAGGCTCGTGGAGGGGCCCTCGTGGCGGGGGCGTGCAGGGTCGGGGAAGCTGGACATGGAAAACGGTCTCCGATTGGGGGCTTGAGGGCCCTCGTCAGGGGGCCAGGGAGTCGAGAAAGGCGCTCACGGCGCGGCCCACGGAGCGCGTGGCTTCGAACACGGGCATGTGCCCCACCCCGGGGAGCTCCAGCAGGCGCGCATCCAGGAGTTGGTCGGCGAGGGCGCGGGACGCGCGGGCCGGGACCAGCGCGTCGTCCGTGCCCTGGATGATGAGCGTGGGCGCGGTGATCCGCTGGAGGTCCGGGCGCCACCGGGAGAAGGAGCCGAACCAAGCTCGGAACAAGGCCTCCAGGGCATCCGCGCGGGCGAGCTGGTCGGCGCGCAGGGCCGGATCGAAGGGCGCCACGAGCCAGCGCCGCCGGGCGAAGGTGAGGGTGAGCAGCGTTCGCCACTCAGCCCGGGTGCGGGGGACGAGGGGAAGCTCGCCCTGGCTCGCGGTCTGGACGATGAGGCTGGCCGCGTCCAGGACGGCGGCGGGGCCCAGGAGGGTCAGGGATGCCACGCGCGCGGGGGCGGCGAGCGCCCAGGCGAGGGCCGCGGCGCCCCCCATGGAGTGCCCCACGACGTGGACGCGCCCCAGCGCCAGAGCGCGGGCCAGGTCTTCGGCCCATCGGGCGTGCCAGCGAGGTGAGATGCGCGCGCCTGGGGGGAGGGGGGAGGCGCCGAAGCCCGGCAGGTCCGGCATGACGGCGCGGTGCCGGCGCGTGAGCGTCCGGGCGATGGGGAGCCATCCCTCCTTGTTGGAGCCGAAGCCGTGCAGGGCGACGACGGTCGGGGTTTCGGGGCGGTCCGCGGGCGCCGCGCGATGGAACAGGGAGACCGGCGCCCCTTGGACGCTGACGACCCCGGCCTGGAGGCCCGCGGCGCGCCGGAGGACCTCTGCGGCCGCGCGATAGGAGGCGCCCGCGGCGCCCTCTGCGATCTGCTGGAGCATGGGAGCGAGGGTATACCCACGGGGAGGGTGAAGACCACTCGCGTGGGCGAACGGTGGCCCGCCGCGGCCTCGCCAGGCATACTTCCCCCCGGCCGAAGCGCCACACGGGTCAGGCTGCGGTGGAGCCGGCGCTGGGGGTCGGCCGACGCGACAGGAGAGGGGCCGAGCCGTGGAGCGGAGAAACTACTTGGTGCCGGACGCCCCGCGTTGGCCGGTGGATCCCGCCCGCCCGGTGATCCAGCTTCAGGGCGTCACGAAGCGCTTCGGGGACCGCGTGGTCCTCGACGGGCTGGACCTCGACGTGGCCACGGGGAAGACCACCGTCATCTGCGGCACCTCCGGGTCGGGCAAGTCCGTGCTGCTCAAGCTCATGAACGGCCTGCTGTTGCCCGACGAGGGGCGCGTCCTCCTGTTCGGAGAGGACACGCGCAGCGTCTCGGGCGCGCGCTTGCTGGAGCTGCGCAAGCGCGTCTCCATGATGTTCCAGAACTACGCCCTGCTGGATTCGCTCACGGTGGCCGAGAACATCGCCTTCCCCCTGTACGAGAACACGCGCATGTCGTGGGCGGAGATCGAGCCCCTCGTCCAAGACCTGCTCGTCATGCTCAACCTGCCGGACGCGGGTGACCGCCTCCCGGCGGCGCTCTCGGGGGGGATGAAGAAGCGCGTGAGCCTCGCGCGGGCACTCATCACCAACCCCGAGGTCGTGCTCTTCGACGAGCCCACGACGGGGCTGGACCCCATCATGATCGACTTCGTGGACGACATGCTCGCGGCGTCCAAGGAGCGCTTCGGCATCACGAGCGTCATCATCAGCCACGACATGGGGTCCACCCAGCGCCTCGCGGACACGGTGGCCATGCTGGAGGGGGGGCGCGTGACCGTGCGCGGGACCCCCGAGGAGGTCCGCGCCTCGGGAGATCCCCTGGCCGCGGTCTTCTTCGAGGGGGCGGGGGAGGAGCTCACCACCGCCCGGAGCGAGCCCCACACGGGGGGCGCAGCGCGGCGTCCTGGGGAGCCCGGCCTGGAGCACGGGGATGGGCCGGCTGAGGAGCCGGCCGTGGAGCTGGTCGACGTGTTCAAGTCGTTCGGGTCCAACGCCGTCCTCCGCGGGCTGTCCATGACCATCCCCAAGGGCAAGATCACCGTGCTCATCGGGCCGTCCGGGAGCGGCAAGTCCGTCATCATGAAGCACATCATCGGCATCTTCCGACCGGACTCCGGCGCCGTGCGCGTCTTTGGACGGGACCTGAGCCGGCTGAGCGACGCGGAGCTCCTCAACGTGCGGACGCGCTTCGGGATGCTCTTTCAGGGCGCCGCGCTCCTGGACGCCTTCACCGTGGCGCAGAACGTCGCCTTTCCCCTGCGCGAGCGCGGCGTGCGCGGCGACGAGCTGCACACCCGCGTGGACGAGGTCTTGGGGCAACTTCGGTTGGAGTCCCTCGCCGATCGCTTCCCGTCGGAGATCTCCAACGGCCAGCGCAAGCGCGTGGGGCTGGCGCGGGCCATCGTCACGAAGCCCGAGATCATGATCTACGACGAGCCCACGACGGGGCAGGATCCCGTCATGACGCGCCAGGTGGACGACATGATCGTCGAGGCGCAGGAGCTGTTTCGGATCACCTCCATCGTGGTGAGCCACGATATGGTCTCCGCCTTTCGCACCGGGCACCGCATCGCCTTGCTCTTCAACGGCGAGATCCGCGCCTTCGGGACGCCGGACGAGGTGCGGGCCTCCCAGGATCTCCTCGTGCGGCGGTTCATCTACGCGGGGACCCCGGAGGGGGACGCGGCGGCGCGCGCCATCGAGGAGCGCGCGGCGGCCGGCGCTGCCGGCTGAGCGGACCCGGGCTCGGCGTAGCGGGGGGGGCGGTGGCTCTTGCCGGGGGCTGGCCCCGTGGTAGCGTTTCTGCATGGTCACACCTCGCCCGCTCCCCCGCAGGATCCTCGTCACCGGCGCGGGAGGTCCCGGGGCCGTGAACCTCTCCCGGTCGCTCCTGGCGCTCCACCCTCAGCCTTGGATCCTCGCCGTGGACGCGTCCCCGCGGTTCATCCTGCTGGCGCTCGGTCACGAGCGCGCCGTGGTCCCCCCGGCGCGGGACCGCGACGCCTACATCGAGGCCCTGAACGCCCTCGTGCGCGAGCACGGCGTGGACTTCATCATGCCCAACAACTCGCTGGAGATCCGGGTCCTCAGCGAGGCCCGCGCGCAGCTCGCAGCCCCGGTCTTCCTGCCGGCGCCGCGCGCCCTTCGCCTGGCGGACGACAAGTGGGCGAGCCATCAGGTGTGGCGGGACGCGGGCGTGCCCGTCCCGGAGACGCACCTCCTCGTCGAGCCGGCCGACGTGGCGCGCGCCTTCGAGGCGCTCCAGCCCCATCCCGAGACCCCCGTCTGGGTGCGCGGCGCGGGCATCCCCGGGCGCGGGATCGGCGTGGCGAGTCTCCCCTGCCGCACGGTGGGGCAGGCGGTGGAGTGGGTGTCCTACTGGCGCGGCTGGGGCGGGATGATCGCGAGCGCCTACCTCCCGGGCGACAACCTAACATGGATGGGGCTGTTCCGCGGGGGCGAGCTCTTGGCGAGCCAGGGGCGTCAGCGCGACGCCTACGTCATCCCCCACGTGAGCCCGTCCGGGATCACGGGCGCCCCCGCGGTGAGCCACACCATCCGTGACCCCCTGGTCAACGAGACGGGCGAAGCGGCGGTCCGGGCGATCGATCCCGGGTTCGAGGGCGTGTGCTTCGTGGACATGAAGGGCGACGGCGAGGGGCGCCCGCGCGTCACGGAGCTCAACGCCGGGCGGTTTGGCACGACCCACTTCTTCTACACGGTGGCTGGCGCGAACTTCCCCGGGTGGCTGCTGCGCGCGGCGAGCGGGCGGGAGGTAGACGCCCCGCGATACGATGTCCTGCCCGCCGACCTCTATTGGATTCGCACCCTGGACGCGGGCCCGGTGCTGGTGACAGGCGAGGCGCTGCGCGCGGGACGCCTCCCCGCCGGGCCTGGACCGTGGCCGCCCGTGCCCCAGCGGCTCGGGGATTTCCAGGGCCCCGACCCTCTCGGATCGGTGTTGTGGCGATAGGGCGGGAAGCGCGCTAGAGTCGGCTCGGAGCGGGCGACTACAAACGGGAGGGACCGGGCCGCATGGCCAAGACCAAGCGGTACACAGGCGTGACGCTTCCTGGCGGCTATCGCGTGGGAGAGGAGCTCGGCAGCGGGGCGTTCGCCCAGGTCTATCGGGCGACGGACTCCACCGGGCAGCCGGTGGCGGTGAAGATCGCCACCCGCGTGGACGAGCAGGCCACGCGGCGCTTTTACCGCGAGATCAAGGTGGCGCGGGCGTTGCCGCCCAACCCCCACTGCGTGGCCTTCAGGGGCGCTGGCGAGACGTCCGATGGGCGCCCCTGGCTGGCTATGGAGTACGTGGACGGCTTCACCCTCTCCGCCGTGGTCGCCGCGGGCAAGCCCGTCCCCGAGCGGGCCGCCTGCGCCCTCATGATCCAGCTCTGCGAGGGCTTCGGTGGGCTCCACAAGCTGGGGCTCGCCCACCGGGACATCAAACCCGACAACATCATGATCACCTCCGACCGCCGGAGCGTGAAGTTGCTGGACTTCGGGCTCGTGCAGGACTCCCAAGGGCTCCTGCGGCTGTTCGAGGAGGAGGACATCCTCCAGGGGCGAGACTTCGCCGACGACCTGGACCGTGGCATGATCGCCGGGACGCCCGAGTACATGGCCCCCGAGGCCATCAGCGACCCCAAGCTGGACGACCCCACCAAGCAGCGCACGGACACGACCGCGGACGTCTACTCGCTGGGGGTGATCTTCTACCAGCTCCTCACCGGCCGGAAGCCCTTCCCCTTCGATACGAAGGCCAAGGACTTCAAGCGCTACCAGAAGGAGGTCCTCGCCTATCTGGCCCGGCGTCTCAAGCAGGTGGACGAGGACCTGCGCCGCCCCCCCGAGATCAACCCCGCGCTGTGGACGGTCATCGCCAAGGCGCTGAGGCGCGAGCCCAAGCTGCGCCAGGGCGACGCGCGGGTGCTCCTCCAAGACGTGGAGCGCTACGCCCAGACGGGCGCGGGCATCCCCGAGGACGAGGACGTGAGCGCCACGATGGCCATGGACATGAGCTCCATTCCCGGGCTCAAGGAGCTCCAGGCGCGCATGGACGAGCAGGGGTTCGGGGCCTTGGAGACCCCCGAAGGGGGCAAGCCCTGGAAGCGTCCCACGTTCACGGCGCTGGCCCCCGTGCGAGATGGCCGTGCGGCGGGCACCGGGGGAGATGTCCCGGGCTTGGAGCGGCCGGCGGGCCGGCCGTCGCGCGCCGCGCGGTTGGCGGCGTCGCACTCCAAGGGCGCCGGTCCGGGGGGCGAGGTGGGGCCGCGGGTGTCGGCACCGGGCCTGCGTTCGGCGCGCGAGGCCGATACGACACAGGGCCGCATCCCCGAGGAGCTCACGGCCACGCAGCAGGGCGAGGCTGTCAAGCCGGACGGGGGGGACCCCGTCTGGCCGTGGGTGCTCGTGGGCGCCGTGATCACCGTGGGCCTGACGGTCCTGGTGTTGGTGGCGATGGGCGTCATCGGTGGCTCTTGAGGGGGCCGGCGGGCGGCCGGGGAAACGGCGGCTCATGGAGCCCATGGGCGGCGTCTCTTGGGGCCAGATGAGGCCCTTTGAATACCCGGGCTGGCTCGGCAGTCTGGCCCACATCGAGTTGCCATGGAGGGAGTGACAATGGCTACGCAGACACGACGCCTCGCGGCCCTGACCGCGCTCACGTTGGCCGGAGCCCTGGGCGCAACCGGCTGCACCCACAGCGCCAGCGATTCGTTCACGTTCGAGTCCGACGCTTCGCCCACGGGCAGGGTCTTCATCGAGACGTTCGGTGGCGCCGTGCACCTGGAGGCGCAGGAGGGGGCCACGAAGATCTCCGGCGTCGTGCAGGTCACCGCGCGGGGCTACAGCGAGAAGGTCGACGCGGCCAACGCGGCGCGGCAGGTGACGCTCGTGGAGTCCGGGTCGGCCACCGACCTCAAGATCACGGCCGGGGTGCCCCCCACGAGCGGTTCGCGTCACGTAGACGTGGACCTCAACCTCACGGTGCCGCCCGGCGTGGAGGTCAGCGTCCTCACGGACAACGCCCCCATCCGCGTCGTGAAGCTGCCCGTGGGAGAGCTCACCACCAACCAGGGGTCCGTGGAGCTCACCCACACGTCGGGGGACGTCAAGGTCCGCACGGACAACGGCTTCGTCAGCGTGGACGGTCACGAAGGGGACTTGGACATTCGCACCACCGGCGACAGCGTCGAGCTCTACTCCATCCTGGGTAGCGTCACGGCGCGCACCATGAGCGGTGCCATCACGGCGCGGGTGTCGCCGCCGCGCGGGGGCGAGGTCATCTTGGCGACCACGGACGGTCAGATCGACTGCAAGGTGCCCTACGACTTCGGCGCCCAGGTGGCGGCCACGACCACGGGCGACGGCGCGGTCCTCATCGAGGGGCTCGACTGGCGCCCCACCTACTCCGGGCCCGACGCCTACGAGGGTGTCCTGTACGACGGTGCGGGGACGGTGGACCTGCGGACCACCAACGGGGACATCCTCCTCCACAACTGACCCGGGGGCTCTCCGCCCGCCTCTTGGACGTAGGTCATCCCCTGCGGGCGTCTAGACCCATTCGTCTAGACGTCCGCGCCGTGTTTGATAGGCTCCGCTGGCGCATGACGATCTCGCGTGGGCGCAGGGGAGCGCCGCGGTCGCGGGTGGGAGGGTAGGGCGTGCAGGGTCGGGATCTTTCAGTGGTAGCGTTCGGGGCGGTGTCTCGTTGGGCCTGGGGCCTCGCCGTGGCGGGGATGGTGGTCGGTGTCGGTTGCGGAAAGCAGCCGGCGGAGGTCCCGGCGAAGAAGCCGGCCGCACAGGTACAGAGCCAGCCCGTGGAGGCCAAGGGGGCCAAGGGGGCCAAGGGGGCCAAGGCGCGCGTGTTCGACGAGGCGCACCTCGCGAAGCTCAGCGACCCAAAGACCTGCGCGCGCTGCCACAAGGCCATCTACGACGAGTGGACCGAGAGCATGCACGCCCGGGCCCACCACACGAAGGATCCCATCTACGCGGGCATGCGCGCCGCCCGCATGGCCAACGACGGGCCGAAGGTGGCCGGGCGCTGCGCTCTGTGCCACACGCCCAAGGACACCGACCCCGCGAGCCAGTCTCTGCTGGCGTTGCAGGGCGTGGGGTGTCTCGCCTGCCACACCGTGCAGGCCGTGCACCTCGCGGACGGAAAGAAGGGCGCGAAGGCGCTCCAGTGGGGGCCGCCGGGGCGCATGTTCGGCCCCCACGATCTGGAGCCAGGGCGTAGCCGCATGCACGAGACCGGACCGGCGCCCGACCACATGAAGGCCAACGCCGGTCACGGTGACGACCTGTGCCTGGCTTGCCACGGCCAGATCATCAACCCCAAGGGCGTCCCCATGTGTGCCACGGGCGTTGAGCACGCCACCATGAAGGGCGCGCGCAAGCGCTGCGTGGACTGTCACATGCCCCGCGCGGCGGGCAAGGGGGCGCCCGGGAGTGGTCGGAAGGACCACGCGAGCCACCGCTTCGTGGGGCCGCACCGCGCCTGGTATCAGGGGGATCCGTCCATCCTGGCCCACGCCGTGAGGCTGGACGCCGCGTGGGACGACGCGGGCCTCCGCGTGAGCCTGCGCAACCTCACGGGGCACGCGTTCCCCACGGGGTTCCCGGGGCGCATGGTGCTTCTCAAGGCGGTGGGCCTCGACAAGACCGGCGCCAAGGTGTGGGAGAACTTCACCGACGACCCCATGGCCCAGAGCCCGGACTCCGTGCTCAACCAGGTCTTCGCGGGCGCCGACGGGAAGCCCACGCTCCCCCCTCTGTCCGTGAAGCGGGTGCGCGACACGCGGGTCCCCGCTGGTGGGACCAGGGAGCTCCGGTTCGACCCGCCCAAGACGGTCGCCACGGTGGAGCTGCGTCTCATCATGCGGCTCGTGCCGCCGCCCGTCGTGGGCAAGTTCAAGCTCGACCCCGCGAAGGAGGGCAGCCCCAAGGTCTTCCTCAAGAAGGTCGTGGCGCGGCCCTGAGCGCCTCATCGCGGGCATTGGGTGGAGGGGGACGGCGCGGCCCTCTGAGGGCGTGCGCTCCTCCAAGCGAACCGGTAGGCTGGGCGGCATGAACCAGCGCAAGCCCTTCGTTGCCCCCTCCTCGCCCTTCCAGCCCGGCACCGCTCTCGCGGTCGTCGCCACCGCCTTCGTGGGGTTCGCGGCGTGCGGAGATCCCGCCCCAGCCGTCGGGGACACCTCCGTCGACGCCGCGGCCGACGCGGCCTGGGACACGGCGGATGACAGCGCGCCCGCGGATGGGGGGCCCGCCGTGGAGCAATATGGCCGACAGGATGGGCAAGCGGAGGCCGGCCCCGCCGAGCCCGCCCCGGTGGACGTGGCCGACCTCTTCGTGGGCACGGGCCTGGACGGCATCAACTTCGGTGGGGTCTTCCCGGGCGCCGCCGTCCCCTTCGGGATGGTGAAGCTCTCGCCCGACACCGAGGGGACCGTTCCCCACACCCAGGGCGTCACCCACGCCGGCGGCTATCTGTACCTGGACACCGAGGCCATGGGTTTCTCCCACATCCACCTCTCGGGGATCGGCTCTACGGACTACGGAAACGTTCTGGTCACCCCCCAGGTGGGGGATCCCGTCACCCTCACGGCCAAGGAGGGCGCGGCCAACCTGCCCCTGGACCACGACCTCGAGGGCGCCTCGCCCGGCTACTACCGGCTCCAGGTCGCCGACCCGCCGATCCTGTGCGAGCTCACCGCCACGGCGCGCACGGGGGCGCACCGGTACACGTTCGGGCCAACGTCGGGAGCGGCCGGAGACGCCGTGAGCGGGGCGAGCGTCCCCGAGGGTCTCATTCTGGTAGACGTCACCCACGCCTTGGGCGACGGTGTGGTCACCGCGAGCGACGTGTCGGTGGACGCGGCGACCGGAGAGGTCACCGGCTGGCTCCACAACGACGGGCAGTTCACGAGCCGGTTCGACGGCTACGACCTCTACTTCGTCCTCCGCCCGTCCCGCCCGCCGAGCGGCGTTGGCGTCTTCGACGTGGAGGGCTACTACCCGGGTGAGACCCACGTGGAGACGACCGCCGAGGGCGAGCGGTCGGGCGCCGTGCTGCGCTTCGACACGTCCTCCGATCCCGTGGTCGAGCTCCGCGGGGCCGTCTCCTGGGTGGACCTGGACGGCGCGCGCGCCAACCTGGAGGCCGAGCTCCCTGGGGCGGGCTTCGACGCCGTGCGGGCCGCGGCGCGCGCCGAGTGGGAGGAAGCGCTCGGGCGCGTGGAGGTCCAGGGCGGGACGCCCACGCGGCGGGCCTTGCTCTACTCCATGCTCTACCGCGCCCAGATGATGCCCACGCTGTTTACCGACGCCGACGGTCGCTACCGGGGCCTCGACAAGGAGATCCACACGGCGGACGGCTTCACCTACTACTCGGACTTCTCGCTGTGGGACACGTACCGCACCTTCCACCCCCTCATGTCGCTGCTCTATCCCGAGCGGCAGCGCGACTTCCTGCGCTCCCTGGAGCGCATGGCCCGCGACGGGGGGACCATGCCTCAGTGGCCCCTGGCCGTGGGCTACTCCGGGTCGATGATCGGCACCAGCGCCGACGTCGTCCTGGGGGACGCCTTCCTCAAGGGCTTCGGCGACGCGCTGGACGACCTGGAGGCCACCTACCAGGCCATGTGGACGCTAGCCAACGGTCCGGCCCCCACGGGCCACCCAGGGCGCGACCAGGTCACCGAATGGCTGGCCCTTGGTTACGTCCCGGATGACGTCCAGACGGGCTCCGTCTCCAAGACCCTGGAGTACGCCATCGACGACGCCTGCCTGGCCCACGTGGCCGCCCAGGCGGGGCACGCCGAGGACGCCGCCATGCTCGCCGAGCGCGCCGGGTGGTACGAGCACCAGTGGGATCCCGAGACGCAGTTCTTCGCGCCGCGCCTCACGGACGGGACGTTCCGCGAGTACAGCCCCACGGTGGCCGACGAGAGCTACGTCGAGGGCTCGGCCTGGCAGTACCTCTGGCTCGTCCTCCACGACCCCCAGGGCCTCGTGACCCTCCTCGGCGGGCCTGAGGCCTTCACGGACCGCCTGGAGGAGTTCGTGAGCCAGGGCCGGGAGCGCTTCGACTTCGCGCTGCCCAACGCGTACTACTGGCACGGGAACGAGCCCGACATCCACGCGCCGTTCCTGTTCGGCTACGGAGGGCACCCGGAGCTCGCCCGGATCTGGACCACCTGGTACGCGGACTACGCCTACGAGCTCCGCCCGGGGGGGCTCGCTGGAAACGACGATGGGGGCACCTTGGGCGCCTGGTACGTCTTCGCCGCCGCGGGGATCTACCCCATGGTCTGCACGGGCGACTACGCCCTCAGCGCGCCGCTGTTCGACCGCGTGGTGTTGCACCGCGAGGCCGGGGACGTGGAGATCCTCCTCGGGGACGACCCGGACGCGGCGCCCACGTGGAACGGCGCGCCCCTGCCGCGAGACTTCGCCATCACCCACGACGCCCTCGCCCAAGGGGGCACCTTGGTCCTGCCGCCGCCGCCCCCGGGGGCGATGCCCGGTCCTCCGGGGCCCTCTGTGCTTCAGTAGTTCCCATCCTGAAAAGCCTCCCGTCGCCGCGACGGCCGCTGCACGCACCATGCGCGTCCCCGCAACCACTTGAAGTAGCGCTGCTACTCCGGCGGGTTGCGTGAACGCACCTGGCACGCACATCGACTCGCCGTGGCTCGGTCCGCCTTTTCAGGATGGGAACTCAGTAGAGGCCCCGGGGGCGTGAGGCCCCCCGGGCGTGGAGCCGAAAGGCCCCGCTCGGGGCTCGCGCGCGAACCTCTCAGCCCCCCACGGGCTGAACTCCGTAGCCAGGGCCGTACTCGTCCGGCCCGATGTCGGGCGGATCTGCGTCGTCGGCCGGTCTGGGATCCCCGTCCATGTCCCAGCGCGGGGCCAACTCGGGCGTGCCGGCGTCTACGCATGGAGAGCCCGGGCCGTCCAAGTGGGGCCAGTCGGAGGAGTACCCGGGAGGCGCCGAGATGTTGGCGTCGAACCAGGGGGATGGGGCCAGGGCGTTCAGCCAGGACAGGGTTTGCGAGCCGCCCGTGGTGGCCCCCCAGTACACGTAGCCGCTGTCCGTCACGAGGTCGTTGTTCTTGAGGATCCGGGGCGGCAGGGCGTTGCTGAACGTCGCGAGTGGTACCGCGAGGCCCGTGTCGCAGCCCGCCTTTTCGATGATGTTGTTTCGGAAGGCGCCAGTGGGGCCCATGGGGTTCGGGGCGCCATCCGAGACGCCAAGCGCCAGAGCGACCGCGTAGCAGGAACTCCCCCACAGCCACCCCGGCGTGAGGAGGTTGGAGTGGAGGTCCAGCTCGTTCCCGCTGGCCGACGTGTTCACCAGCGCCCCGTACGACTGGGTGTTGGAGGCGTCGATGTCTCCGCTGCACGAGCGCCCCTCGAAGACTGTGTTCTGCACACGGGCCGCAGCGTCTTCGGCAACGAGCCCGGCGGACAGCGTGCTTCCGCAGCCGCCCACGGACCAGTTGGAGTCGATGAACGCCTGGGGGAGCTGCCCCACGAGCTCCACGCCCACGGCCTCCAGGGCCACGTCGGCGCCCAGAATGTTGGCGTTGTGCGCGATGCGCCGGCACGCCCCGCCCCGACAGCCGATCCCCACTGCGCGTTCGGGGAGCTGGTAGCTGGTGGATCCGACGATGGACGCGTTGTCCACGACGTCGCAGGCGCCCGTTGCTCCATCTGGCTCGGCCTCGCAGAGGATTCCATAGGCCTCACCGCAGGTCCCCTCGCTGCAACCGATGATGTTCAGGTTGGCCTCGATGAGGGGGGCGCAGTCCCCTTGGACCAGGACGCCGTAGGTGGCCGGCTGTCCAGATGCCCCAGAACCCGCGATCCAGAAGTTGTCGGCGATCCACGGGGAGGCGCCCGCGCAGCTCTGCACGAGCAGCCCGGCGTTGCGCACGCTGCCGCCGAAGGCGTCCAGGGCGCTGCGCGTGACGCGCACGCCGGCCGCGTTCCCAACGACGCCCACGGCCGCGGCCTCCTTGGTCGCGTTTGCGTAGATGGCTGCCTGGTCCACGAGCGTGTCGGAGGCCCCGTCCAGCCAGACCCCGTACGCCTGATCGGTGTCGTTGCCTTCTGCGGAGATGTGGATCTTGTCAGCCCACCCGTCGGGGCAGCGGCCGGCCGCATCGGTCGTGTTCGGCTGACACGCGCGGATCGTCGCCTGGGCGCCGCTCACCAGGACGCCGACGGACAGCACGCTGGCGTTTCCGCCCTCGATGGTGTTCCCCACCAGCTCGGCTTGGGCGGGAGACGCGGGGTCTAGGCTCTGGATCACCACGCCGTAGCTGGCGTCCCCCGCCTTCCCACCGTAGATCCTGTTGCCCACGAGCTTGGCTCCGTGGGCCCCGGCGATCGTCACGACTGCGGTCATTGACTCGGGGGTGACTCCGCCCGGTGTGCCGCCGCTCGGAGCACCACCAGCTCCTCCGTCACCGGAGGGCCCCCCAATCACGTCGATGGCCGTGTTGGATGCGTAGAGCGTAAACCCAGAGAGGGTCGTTGGCTCGGTGATGGTCTGGTCGAACGTGTGCCCTTGTGGCTCGGTCGCCTTGACCTCGGTGACGCAGTGGGACGGCGCGAGCGTCAGCTCGACTCCGGTGACGCCATAGGTCGCCTCGTACCCTCCCTGCACGTCCACACCGTTCCGCATCTGGAGCGTCTCCACATAAGTGGCCGTCTGGGCTGTCTGGGAACTCGCGCAGGCGCCCCCGACCGCGACGCACACGCGGTGCCCATAGATTGTTGGAGACTGCGCGACGGCGTTGATCGCCTCTTGGATGGAATGGAATACCGTGATGCCTGAGATTCCCATGAGGTAGCCCTCAGGCACTACGAGCGCACAAGCGTTGCAGCCCTCGTCGGTGAGGCCGTCGCAGTCGTCGTCCACGCCGTTGCCCCGCCCGAGGGTCCCGCAGTTCTCCGCTTGGGGGTTCGTCACCGCGCACCCCCACTGCCCCCCGTCTCCGTTGCATTGGGGGACGACGCTCTTGCAGTCGATGGACGTCCCCGGCCCGTCACACACCACGATCCCAGGCCCGTCGTTGTCCACCGTCCCATCGCAGTCGTCGTCGATGCCGTTGCCGCACACCTCGGTCGCGGGCAGCACCTGGCCCGTACACGCCCCGAGGCTGCCGTTCACGCACGCTCGGACGCCGCCGTGGCAGGGGCGTCCGGGGCCCACCGTCCCGTTGGGCCCCTCATAGCAGGGCTGGTCGGTCCCCTCGTCCACGAGCCCGTCGCAGTCGTTGTCCAGGTTGTCGCAGCTCGCCTCGTTCGCCTCGAAGTGCTCCGGCTGTCCGCACAGCCCCTCGGGGCCCACGAGCGCGTTCGCGCACACGCCTTGGGCCTTCCCCTGGTATTCACAGGGGCAGCCCACGTCAGCCACGCCGTCGCAGTCGTTGTCCAGCCCGTCGCAGAGCTGCTCCGTCCCTTCGTAGGCCGACGGCTTGGTGCAGGCCCCGGACTTGTCCAGGAAGCCCTGCGCGCACACCCCCATGTTGGAGCCCAAGTAGTCGCACGGACACCCCTCATCCACAGAGCCATCGCAGTCGTTGTCCAGCCCATCGCAGCTCGACTCGTTCGGTTCGTACTGGGGCGGTGGCAAGCACTGGGCGAGGTCGCTCGGGTCGGGGACACCCAGGAGACAGACCCCCTTGTCCTTGTTCAGGTAGAAGCAGCCGCAACCCTCATCAATCGTGCCATCGCAGTCGTTGTCCAGCCCATCGCAGCTCGACTCGTTCGGTTCGTACTGG
>CAYZID010000015.1:41740-45079 GCA_964478315.1 uncultured Myxococcales bacterium
GGCGGTGGCAAGCACTGGGCGAGGTCGCTCGGGTCGGGGACACCCAGCAGGCAGACACCCTCGCCTTTGTTCAGGTAGAGGCAGCCGCAGCCCTCGTCGGTGGTCCCGTCGCAGTCGTTGTCCTGCTGGTCACCGCACGCCTCGGCTACCGGCAGGACCTCGCCCACACAGCTCGGCTGCCAGACGCCGCCTTCGCAGAGCTGGACGCCGGCCTTGCACAGGCCCACCCCGGCGTGCGCAAAGGCGGGGGTCTCCGACGAGCAGGGCCTCGTGACCTCCTCATCCGTGGCGTCGTCGCAGTCGTTGTCGACGTTGTCACACAGCTCGTAGGCCCCGGGGTAGACGTCCGCGCGGCCATCGTCGCAGTCGGGCCCCAGACACGCCTGGCCCAAGCCGTAGCCGTCCCCGTCCGCGTCGTCGCACAGCTTCACACACTCGGAGGGCTCCCCGGAGCAGGTCCATCCGTCCTCTACCTGGCAGGCGTCACTGCACCCGTCGTCCGTCCCCTTCTCCCCCGTGTCGCAGGACTCGTAGGGGGCCACGACGATCCCGTCGCCACAGACCGTCCCGCACACGCTCGCGTCCCCCGGCGCGCCCGCGCAGGACCAGCCCTTCTCCACCTTGCAGCCGCTGTCGCAGCCGTCGCCCTTGGCCTCGTTGCCGTCGTCGCAGCCCTCGCCCTTGCCCGCCTCTGCGGCGACCGCCCACTGGGCGTCGCCGCAGACCGTCTCACAGGAGCCCCCCGCGGGTGGGCAGAACCATCCCGGCTCGGGCTGGCAGTCCTTGTCGCAGCCGTCCCCGCTCTCGGTGTTCTTGTCGTCACAGCCCTCCACGGGAGCGACGACGGTCCCATCACCGCACACGGGCGTGCACTCCGACGGCTGCGTGTCCGGGTCGCACTTCCAGCCGTCGCCTACCTGGCAGCCCACGCACGCCTGGTCGTAGGGCGCCGGGAAGCTCTGGTCCCCCACGTCGCAGGCCTCGTTGCCCGCTCGGATGCCGTCGCCGCACTCCGTGTAGCAGGGCTGCTCGTCCGGCCCGTCGCAGATCCACCCCGGCGCCGCCACGCAGTCGCTGGTACAGCCGGTCTCCGCGGGGTCGTTGAGGTCCAGGTCACCGGCGTCGCATTCCTCCCCCGGCTGGCGGATCCCGTCGCCGCAGGGCGGCGTGCAGAGGCTCGGCACCACCGTGTTGTCGCATGTCCAGCCGTCTTCCACCGTGCAGCCGGGCGTGCAGCCGTCCCCCTCGTCCGGGTTTCCATCGTCGCAGGCCTCGTCGGCCACGGTGAGGCCGTCCCCGCAGTCGGGGGCGCACGAGGTCCCCTCCGCATTGCAGCTCCATCCCTCCGTCGCGTGGCAGGCCGTACAGCCCTGCATCTCCACCCCGTCCCCGGGGTCGCAGTCCTCGCTGCCCACCACGAGACCGTCCCCGCAGGTCTCCTCGCAGGTGCTCGGGCTCCCATCGCAGCCCCAGCCGGGCTCCTCCTCGCACGCCGGCGAGCACCCGTCCCCCGCGAGGGTGTTTCCGTCATCGCACGCCTCGATGGGGCTGTCGGGGTCGGGGCCCTTGACCCGCACCCCGTCACCGCAGCGCGTGTCGCAGAGGCTCGGGGCCCCGGAGCAGGTCCAGCCGGGCTCCAGGTGACACTCGAAGCAGCCGTCGTCCGGCCGGTCCTCGGCGCCGGGCTCGGTGTCGTCACACTGCTCACCCGTCTCGACGAGGCCGTTGCCACACGTCAGGGGACGGACCCACTCGTCCGGTGTCGCGTCCGCTCCGGTCCCATCCGCGGGGCCCGCGCCGTCCGCGCTCCCGCCGTCGCCCAAGGCCCCGGCGTCCATGGTGGCCCCCACGTCCACGGGGTTCAGGCCGCCCGGCACGTCGAACCCCCCTCGACAGCCCACCAGCGACGCGGCCGCGACACCCGCCGTGCACAGGCTGGTCCACAGGATGCTCGTCCCCCGCCCCGTCGTCCATCGCCTCATGAGAGCCCCCCGGTCCGTGCCGCGCGTCAAGCCAGCTCGCCCCGAGCGGTTCTCGGCCCGCCCGCGGCGCCCTCAGCGTAGCGAATGCGGCCCCTCAACGGAAGCGACCTGGCCCCGACCCCCCACCTACTCTGGGATTCGGCTTTGGATCCCGCGTGTGGGCGGCGTCGGGCTGCACGGCCCCACAAGCGACTGGCCGCTCGACGTGACGCGGCCACGCCTCCGCGCCCGGCCGCTTGCCTCCTTGCCCACACGCGGCCTCCTGCGCCTCGGTCCGCAGAGCAGGTGGCGGATCGGGGCCTGGGGCGTCGGCGTCGTTCCCGGCCACGCGGTCAGTCGTGTACGTAGCCGCCCTTGGCGGGGGCCTCGCACAGCCAGGACAGCCCGGCGCCGTACCGTTCCCGGTAGAAGGCCTCCGCCTGGGCGCAGTCGGGCTCGCCGTAGTGGAAGATGACGGCGAGCTTCCCCGCGTCGGCGAAGGCGCGGAGGGCGCCCTGGTCCCACCAGTCCAACTCCTCGGGCGACGACTCCACCGTGAGGCCGTCGAAGTCCAGGGCTCCCTCGGCCGTGCTCTTTGCCATGCACCCCACGCCCAGGGCGCGCGCGTAGGCGCACAGCCCCTGATAATAGACCATCGCCTGGTCGGGGGTGACGTCGAGGTCGTAGCGCGACGCCGCGGCGGGGTCTTCGGCCCAGTCCATGTTGTCCAACTCCACGAGATCGCAGCCCCACGCCGCGAGCTGCTCCAGCCGCGCTTCCATCCACGGACGCGCCGCCTCCACGTCGCGGACGAAGTACTCGCCCGGCCACTGGGGCCATCCCTTGTCCGTGCAAGCGGGCTTCAGGGAGGCGAAGTCCGCTCGCCAGTCCTCGCACGTGCCCACCGAGATGTAGCAGCCCACGAGGTTGTCGGTCGCGTGCAGGCTGGGGATGGCGGCGGCCACCGCCGCGTCGTCGAAGGGGTCCACGAGGACATAGCAGCCCCGCGCGCCGTGGGCGGGGTCCAGGGCGGCGCTCAGGGAGTCGGGCTGGGTGTTTTCTTGGTAGGCGAGGTTCCAGACGCAGCGGCCGGGGTCTCCCAGCGCTTCGGTGTCCTGGACGCCGTCCCCCTCGCCGCCGCCATCACCGGGGTGGCTGGGCGCGTCGCCCGTCACCGCGTCCCCCGCGTCCATCACGTCGTGGCCCTCGGGCCTGAGCGCGTCGGCTGCCGCTGGGCCACCTGCCGTGCCGGCACACCCCGCCACCGTCGCCATCAACGCGCCCACGGCCAGCCCCGCGAGGAGGTCGCCGCGGCTGCCTCTCGTCCCCAGATCCGCCACCTACTCTGGGATTCGGCTTTGGATCCCGCGTGTGGGCG
>CAYZID010000016.1:0-43405 GCA_964478315.1 uncultured Myxococcales bacterium
CAAGGAGGCAAGCGGTTGGGCGCGGAGGCGTGGCTGCGTCACGTCGAGCGGCCAGCCGCTTGTGGGGCCGCGCAGCTCGACGCCGTCCATACGCGGGATCCAAAGCCGAATCCCAGAGTAGGTGGCGGATCTGGGGATGGGCGGGCCGTCACTCGCCCGAGGCCTGGAGACGTAGCGCGAGGACGAAGGCCAGCCCCGGGTCGACGCGCTCCAGTCCCTGGCGGTGACTCGGCCCAAGGGGCGGGGTCCCACCCCGGGACCCGAGCGCCGCGGACACCGCCCACCAGCGGAGCGGGCGGCACGCGGTCTCCAAAGCCTTCGTCCAGAGCTCGGGCGCCGCCGCCGGCCCTCCGCCTTCCGCGCTCCGCGCCATGGCCAGCAGCGCCGCCCGCTCCCTGACCTCGCCCGCGCGCACCCGGGCGGCCAACCGGCGCGCCTCCGCGAAGGCTCCGTCACGTGCCTCGCGCCGCGCTTCGAGGTCCGCCCGTGCCGCCGCCGCGGCGCGCGGGGTGGGGGCGGTCGTCTCGGGGCCCCTCCGCGCGACCAGGTCGGCGGCCTCCTTCGCGGCCGCGGCCGCGCGGAGCCGGTCCCGCGTCAGGGCGTCACACATCTCCGGGAGGTTCGCCCAGGCGGCGTGGACGCCCGCGTCTTCGCCGGCTCCCTGCCCCACCAGCCTCTCCGCGGCTTGAAACCACAGCCCCGTGGGGACGGCGCGGAGCAGCGGTGAGGCCTCCCGGCTCAGGCGCGCTTCCAGCGCGTGAAGGTCCGCCCCAGGACCCAGCCCCAGGGCGGCCAAGGCCTCCGCCGCGGCGGCACGATGGCCGGCGTGGCCCTCTCGCAAGCGCCTCTCCAACCCCCCGGTGGCCCCTCGGGCGGCTGCGAGCGCGAGAGGCACGATCGCCGCCCGGGGCAGCGGCGCCGCCCGGGGCTCCGCGAGGGCGCGCGCGGCGGCCTCGCGCCCGTCGAGCGCCAGCACGGCGCTGGCCTCCAGGGCCAGCTCCTCGTCGCAGGAGGCGTCGGACAGGAGCTCCAACGCGAACCCCGCTGCCGCCGATGGGGTGAGCCCCCAGAGCAACGTCAACCGTGTGCGCGGGTCCAGCTCACCCTCGGCGCCGACCAGCGCCTGGCCCGCCCGAGCGCGCGCGGTCGGGGGGGCCGCTCTCAGGGCTCGCAAGGCCGCGAGGCCGGGCGCGTCGTCCGGGGTGAGCGGGGCGTGCGCGGCGAAGCGCGCCAGGGCGCTGGTCACGACCGCCGCCGCGGGGGCGTCCAGGGCGTCCAGCATCCCTCCGAGCCCGTCGCACAGGGTCACAGCGAGCTTGGCGCTGGGTGTGTCGCGGTCGGCGCTCGCCTCGCTGGCGTGCAACGCGTCCAGCGCTGAGGCCAGACCCTGCGCGGTGTCGGCCCTGGGCGGCAGCGCGAGCAGGGCCTCGACGATGGCTGGCCGGGCGGCCACGAAGCGTTCCTCTGCGAGACCCTGGAGGAGGGGCGCCCGGGCGTCGTCGAGTCGCCAGCGCCCGGCGAGTTCCGCTGCCCGGGCCGCCAACGCTGGGCGCGTGAGGGCGCGGAGGACGGCGGCCTCGGCCACGGCGTCCCGCCCGGGCTTCGTGAGGGCCTCCAAGGCGGCTGCCCCGGCCACCGGATCGTCCAGCAGCGGCGCCAGCGCCGGCCGGGCTCCTTCGCACCCCGCGTCCGCCAATCGATGGATCGCGAGGAGGCGCTGGGCGGCGTTGTTGAGCTTGGGCTCCCAGTACGCGCAGGGATCTCGCTCGGCCTCGGACGACCGGCAGCCGGGCGTCGCCGCCTCGGCCAACACCACCAGCGCAACCCCGAAGGACGCGCGCCTCCTCGCCAACCTACCGCGTGCCAAACTTCCGCTCCATCTGCACGCCCACGGCCTTGAGCAGTCCCGTGGGCAGCTCCCCTCCGGCGAAGATGAACACCTGTCCGATGGGCAAGACGGTCTCTGGGACGCCCTCGACGCCGGGGGCGTCTCCCTGGGCGCTGGGGCCCAAGACGACGCGCTCCGGCTCGATGCGGCGGACGACCGTCTGGAAGTAGACCGCCACTTCGCCGGCCTCCTGGGCCGCCTTCATGCGCTCCTGGTTGGTGGGCTTGGCGCGGAAGAACGAGTCCCCGCGATAGCTCAGCGCGACGACCGCGCCGCCCTCTTGGGACAGGGCCAGCGCCGCCTCCAGCGCGGAGTCGCCCCCGCCCACCACCAGGCAGCGCGTGCCCCGCCACTCCTCGGGCTCGCGCAGCGCGTACGCCACGTTCGGGAGATCCTCGCCGGGTACGCCGAGCTTCCGTGGCGTCCCACGACGACCGATGGCGAGGAGCACCCGGCGCGCCCGCCACGTGCCCTCGTTCGTCGTGGCTTCGAAGCCCGCCTCGACGTTCCCTGTGAGCCCCTTGAGCTGTTGGCCCAAGGCGATGGGTAGCGAGGTCTCGCCCACGACGTCGCGCCAGATCTCCATGAGCTCCTCCTTGGAGATCTCCCGGCGTCGCAAGGGCTTGCGCCCCGGGAGCTCCAAGGCGCCCAACATGACCACCTTCTTTCTGGGGTAGCGGGCCGTCGTGCCCCCGAGCTCGCGCTCCTGGTCTATGAGCTGGACGCGCAGTCCGCGGCGCTGGGCCTCCAGACCAGCCGCGAGCCCCGCGGGCCCAGCGCCTACGATGAGCACGTCGAGGAGATCGAGCGGATCCGAGGGCGCTGGAGCGTTCTCGGGGCCCGCTGCCTTGGAGCCCGCCTCGCGTGGCTGGGAGGCCAGGTCTCGCGCGATGTATTCGGCGGCCTCGACGCCCTGGCGCACGGCGTTGCGGATGAGGCCCATGCCGCCCAGCTCGCCCGCGATGTAGACGCCGCGGACGTTCGTCTCGAAGGTCTCGGTGACGTGGGGGATGTCCACCCCGCGCTCGGCCGTCCCGAAGACCAGCGTGATGGCGCCCATGGGACACTCGCGCGCGCAGGCTCCGTGTCCGATGCAGCGCTGGGGCTCCACGAGGTGCGCGTAGCCGTCGTGGAGCCTCAGGACCCGCCCCTCGGGGCAGGCCGGGACGCAGGCGGCGCTGCCGATACACTTGGACGGATCCACGACCGGGTGGAGGGTGGGCGGAATTCGGCGCTGGAGGTCGGGGGGCAGGGTCTCCACCTCCTCGGCGTCCGGTCGCTGACCCCGCAGGCGTGCCCGCAGCATCCACAGGAGCCACGCCGCGATGAGGGCGAGCAGCGCGCCCGCCCCCCCAAGCACTTCCATGCCGTCTCCTGAACCGTGACTTGATCGCGAAGCGGGAGCATCCTTTGCGCCGTGTCGAGCACGTGTCAAGGCAGCGGGAGGGTCTCGGGTCCCGCCGATCTTCGGCCGGCGTGTCGCCCGAAGCCGGCGAGCGCTCGCCGGTTTTTCCTGCTCGCTGGCGCCGCGTTGGTGGCGTGGACCTTGAGTGGGCTGACATCTGCGCAGGCAGCCGGCCCCAACCCACTGAGTCCGGGGCGCCTGAGCCGCGCTCACGCCAAGCTCGACGACAAGTGTGAGCGGTGCCACGCCAGCGGGGACCGCGTGGAGGCGTCGCGCTGCCTGGCGTGTCACGGGCGCGTGGAGCTGCCGCTCGAGCGCGGTGAGGGCTTCCATGCGCGCCAGATCCGCGAGACGGGCAAGGGCTGCGGTGCCTGCCATCAGGAGCATCGCGGGCGCGCCTTCCCCCTCATCCGCTGGGCCCCCCCGGCGGACTTCGACCACGAGCGCGAGACGACCTTCGCCCTGCGCGGCGCCCACGAGGGCCTGGACTGCGGCGCCTGCCACGAGCGCCGGCCCAGCTACATGGGCGCCCCGCGCGCCTGCGTGGGGTGCCACGACGACCCCCACGACCACCAGCTCGGTCGCGACTGCGCCCGCTGCCACGACGAGGCGCGCTGGCGGCCGGCTTCGGGCTTCTCCCACGACAAGACCGACTTCCCCTTGGATGGCGCCCATGCCCGCGTTCGGTGCGCCCGATGTCACCGGACCAGGACCGGCAAGACGGTCTACGAGGTGGCGCAGGCCAAGCGCTGCGACACCTGCCACGCAGACCCTCACGCTGGGCGGACGGCCCTGTCCTCATGCGCCTCCTGCCACACGACAGAGGGCTGGAACCGTGTCCGGTCCGTGGTCCCCCCATCCCACGGGCCGGGCGGCTTCCCGCTGACCGGCAAGCACGCTCGCCTCCAGTGCGTGGACTGCCACGGGCCCAAGCTCGCCGTGCCCGTGGACAGGCGCTGCGCCTCCTGCCACCGCGACCCCCACCAGGGCGCGCTCGGTCCGCGCTGCGAGGACTGCCACGACGCGGAGGGGTGGAAGCACCTGCGCCCCAAGGGGCTCAAGCGCTTCAACCACGACACCACCGCCTACCCCCTGCGCGGCGCCCACCGGCGCGTCCCCTGCGCGAGCTGCCACCGCGCCGGGAAGTACAAGGGCCTCCGCTTCGACCGCTGCGCGCGCTGCCACCGGCGCTGGCACCCGGAGACCTTCGTGACCGCGCGCCCCGCGACGCGCTGCGAGGCTTGCCACGAGGTGGGCGGCTTCACGCCCTCGACCTTCTCCCTCGCCGACCACGATCGCGCGCGCTACCGGCTCACCGGCGCCCACCTCGCGACACCCTGCGCGGCCTGTCACACGGCTGGGGCGTCCCCAGGCGGCCAGGCCGGAGGGCAGGCCAAGAGGCGCGTCGCCAACCCCGGTCCCACACCCCTCCACATGCCCCAGCGGACATGCCGGGACTGCCACGGCGATCCCCACGGCGGCCAGTTTGACGCCCTCATGGACGCGCCGACCCGGCACCCCAACGCGGGCGCCGACACGCGGCCCAAGGGCTGCCAGCGCTGCCACGACACCGCGGGTTGGCGCGACGCCGAGCACCCCTTCGACCACGACACGACGCGCTTCCCGCTGCGCGGCGCCCACGCTCATGCGGCCTGCGCGTCCTGCCACAAGGCCGTGTCGCGCCCGGACGGCGGCCCCGCCGTCGTCCAGTACACCGGCCTGTCGCTCCGTTGCGAGGGCTGCCACGACGACGTGCACCGAGGGCAGTTCGCCGTCCCCAGCGACCGGGCCAAGCGGTGTGACGACTGCCACGGGACCGAACGCTTTGCCCTGCCGGACTTCGACCATGCCGCGAAGACCCGCTTCCCACTGGACGGCAAGCACGCCCAGGTTCCCTGCGCCAAGTGCCACCACAGGGTCGCGCTGGGCGACGGGCTCGTCGCCGTGGACTACCGCCTCGGCGAGCGCACCTGCGCCGACTGCCACGCGAATCCCCACGTCTCCGCGGGAGGTCGACCGTGACCCGCGCCCGTCTCGCGTCGGGGCTGACTTGGGTCGCCGCCTGCTGGCTCGCCCTCCTCGGGGCTGCTCGCGCGTCGACACCGCCAAGCCCGGCGCCTCCACCCCCCAAGCCCCCGCTCGGCTCCAAGGTCCAGGCCGCGACCCGGCCCACGGGGGCGCCCGTGGCCCGCGGGTCGGGCGCGCCCAAGGCTCACGCTGGGCCCCGCTTCGCGCGCTGTGCCGCCTGCCACACCACGGCCGGGTGGCGGCCCGTGCGCGATGACGTGGCCTTCGACCACGGTGGGACGGGCTTCCCCTTGTTGGGTCGCCACGCGATCGTGCGCTGCAGTCAGTGTCATGGGGACACCGTGACCTTCAGCGGGCAGCCCGGCGCCTGCGCCGAGTGTCACGAAGACCCCCACCGCGGGGCCATGGGGGCGGTGTGTACCCGCTGCCACGACGAGCGCGGCTGGGAGGCCCGCGCGCGTCTACAAGCCCACAGAGACACGCGCTTCCCCCTGGCCGGTGCCCACGCCGTGGCGGACTGCACGGCCTGCCACGGGCGGGCGCGCCAGGAGACCTACCGCGGTACTCCCACGGCCTGCGTGGCCTGTCACGACGCCGACCGACGCCGACCGGGCGTGGAGCCCGACCACATCGCCGCCGGCTTCCGCGCCCAGTGCGACGCCTGCCACACCCAGTACGCCTGGCAGCCGGCGCGGATCGAGCACGACCTGTTCTTCCCCCTGCGCGGGGCCCACGCGACCGCCGCGTGCGAGGACTGCCACGCGGGCGGGCGCTACGGTGGGACGTCGTCCCTGTGCTTCTCGTGTCACGCGTCCAGCTACAACGCCGCCAGCTCTCCACCCCACGCGGCCCAGTCCTTCGACCATCGGTGTGGCAAGTGTCACGACGACCTGAGCTGGCTGCCCACCAAGGCGGGCTGGCACGAGGGCTACTTCCCCATCGCGAGCGGGGAGCACCGCGGCCTGGCGTGCAACCAGTGCCACTACGACGGCTACGCCCCCCAGACCTTCGACTGTCGGCGTTGCCACGGGAAGGCCGACACGGACCCTGAGCACTTCGGAATCCTGGACTACGAGTGGGAGAGTCTCCGGTGTTACGGTTGTCACCCTCGCGGCTGAGCGGCGCGCGCCGCGCCGGCCCGCGCGTCGCGTGGGTGCTGGTGGCCGCGCTGTGCGTGGCCCCGACCGTCGCGGCCAGGCGCCGCCGTTTGCCCCGCCATGCTCCGGCCCAGGCGGCGGCGCCAGCCCACCCGGACGTGCGGGGGAGCGTCCCCCGCGGCGTCATTCGCGCCGTGCGCCGCGGCCTGGTCTACGCCTCCTTGGGGACCCTGGATGGGGCCTCGCCGCACACCCACCTCCGGGTCGCCGGCGCTCCCGACGTGTCTCTCGAAGTGCTCCACGCGGGACCTCATCAGCTCGTCGCGCGGGTCGTCTCCCACGGCGGCGCGGCCGCCCTGCGCCCGGGCGCACGCGTTCGCCTCGTGGATCCCGCCGACGCGTCGGCGCCCCGACAACGACACGTCGTCAAGGAACTCCCGAAGATCCACCGCGTGGCCCCCGCGGAGGCCGCGCGCCGCTGGGCCGTAGTGCGCGCACGGGGGCGGGCGCTCGTGCCCTTCGAGGGCGCTCGCGCCAGACCCAGGCCCCGGCGCCGCGTCTGGGGGGACATGACCCTGCGCTACGGCGGCGTCCTGGACACCCGTCCCCGCCCCCGGGACGTCCACACCCTCCGCCTGCGATCGCGCCTCCACGCGCGCTGGGGGCGCTGGTCGTGGGACCACGACGTGGCGGGCAGGCTGGACTTGGGGCCTCGCCTGAGCACGCGCCCAGGGAACGCCTCGCGCCCCCACTATGAGCTGCGGGAGGCGGCGCTCGGCTACGAGTCGCGCGACGGGGACGCGCAGCGAGCGGGCGCGGCTTCGGTGCGCCCCGGTCACAGCCCGCCCGTGGGATCCTGGGGCCTGCGGTTGGGGCGCTTGTGGACCGCTGCGCCCACGGGCACGGGGCTGGTGGACGGGATCGTGGGCCACGTGGGGTTGGGCGCGGGGCTCGCGCTGGGGCTCCGGGGTGGCGTGGTGCCCGACCTCCTCGACGCCGGGTTCCGGGCCGACATGGTCACGGGGGGCGGCGGGCTACGCGGCGCGTGGATGGCAGACGACTGGCGCGCTTCGGCCCGCTTGGACGCCGACGGGTCGGTGTGGCGGGGGCGATCCAACCGCGCCGACGTGGCCTTGCGCGGGACGCTCGCCCACGACACGGACCTCTACTTCGCCGCCAGCGCGACCCTCACCGCCGTGCCCGGGGCCAAGGAGTTGGGCGACGGCCCCGGGTTCGCGTTGACCCACGCCTACGTCGGGGGCTCGGTGAGGCCGATCGCCTGGCTCGCCGTGGACGCCCACTTCGCCCACGACCGCGAGCTCCTGGACCGCGAGCTCGCGGAGCGCGTGGGCCCCTTGGGGATCGTCGCGACGCCGCGTGACACCGCGTGGCTGCGGACGCGCCTCGATCTCGGCGCACAGGTCTCGCTGTGGGCCGACGGATCCTACGGGTTCGGCAGCGCGGAGGGGGCGCGCTGGGGGGGCGCGGGGCGCGTCGTGGTGCGCCGTCTGACGCCGCTCGACCTGCGCTTGGCCGCGGGCTACCGCTTGAGCGCGAGCCGCGCCGTGCGCAGCCAAGTGGGGACGCTGGAGCTGGGCGCGGACGTAGGGGGCGGCTGGGCTGTGGACGCGCGCTATGCGCTCGCGGACTTCCACGCCCAGCTCCTGGGCGACGACCAGCTCGAGCACAGCGTCGAGGGGCGCGCGAGCTGGGCTCCCGCGGGCCCTTGGCGGCTGGACCTCACCGCCGCCTGGGTCGGGGGCGATCTGCCCAGCCACGTGCGTCTGTTCGCCTTGCTCGGATGGAGGTTCCCGTGAGCGAGAGGTCGTCGTGAGCGCGCGGACGCCCCCCAGCAGACCAAGCCCCCCCAACCAGCCGAGTCGACTGGCCGTGGTCTTGGCGGTGACGGCCGTGGCCCTCGTCGCGCTGGTCTGGGTCCAAGCGGGCGCCTATTACCTCACGGACACTTGGGATCGGGTCGACCACCCGCTGCACGGGCTGTGGCGTTCCTCGGGGACCGTGGGGCACGGCCTGGGCATCGCTGGGGCCGCCCTCATCCTCGTGAACCTGAGCTTCCTCCTGCGCCGCCACTGGGCGCGCCTGCGCGGCCTGGGGCGCCTGCGCACATGGCTGGACGCCCATGTGGTCACGGGGCTCTTCGGGCCCCTGCTCGTGGTCTTCCACACGGCCCTGGATCTCCGGTCGACCGTGGCGGTGACGGCGTTCGTCAGCCTGGGGGTGCTGGTCGTGACGGGGATCGTGGGGCGCTTCATCTACACCCTGGTGCCGCACACGGTGGCCGGGGTCGAGCTGGCACCCGCCGCGCTGCGAGAGCGGGTCCAGGAGCTCTCCAGGGCGCTGCGGGACGCGCTCGGGGAGGGAGCGGCGTCCGCTCTCGATCCCGCCATCGCCCGCCTGGGGGCGCCCCCTCCGCTCCTCCCCAAGACCGCGCTGGGCTGTCTCGTCGCCCTCCCCGTCCTCGCCGTGGACCTGCGCCTCACTCGGCGCCGCGCTCAGCGGCTGGCGCGGGAGACCTTTCCGCCCGGCACCCCGGGGCGCGACCGCGACGTCGCCGAGCTCACCGAGCTGGCTCTCCTGTCTCGGCGCCTCCACACCCTGAGCGTCACGCGGAGGCTGTTGCGAGGCTGGCGGAGCCTCCACCGCATCTTCGCCGTGCTCATGGTGGTCCTCGCCATCGTGCACGTGGGTGTGGCGCTGTACTTCGGCTACGACGGAGGTGTGCTGTGAGGCGACGGGATGGGCGAGGCCCCCGGAGGAGCCCGCGTCTCTCGCTCGGGGCCGTGGCCCTGGGCCTGGCCGTTCTCCCGGGCTGCCTCGCGTTTCCAGGTGATCCTCCACCGGCTACCTGCCGCCCCGGGGAGCGCATCTGCTACTACGAGCCCACGCAGGACCGCGAGGAGGTCCTGCGCTGCAACGAGGGGGAGCTGCCCGACACCGTCCTGTGGATTGTCGAGGACGCCTGCCAACCCGAGGAGGTCTGTCGCGACGCCCAGTGCCAGACACCCTGACCGCCGCCAGGTGATTCAGAATCCGGCCAGGGGGATCACCGACTCGCCCACGGCGCGGGGCTCCACGAGCTGGGCGCAGGGTGGATCGGCGTCCGGGGTGCAGGTGAGGTCGGTCGCCAGCCAGACGCTGTAGGGGTCGTCGCGTCCCCCCACCGACGCGCCCACCTCGTAGACGTGGACGGATTGGTCGGCCGTGATCTCCTGGGCGTCCTTGAACTCCCCGATGACGTAGCCGCCAGCGAGGGCTACATAGTGGTCGTCCAGCGTGGCGTTGGCGCCGCCCTGGGCCTCTCTGGCGACCGTGAAGCGGTAGGCCAGGGGGGCCGCGCACTTGCTGTCGTCGCCCGGCACCATGCGCGCCTTGGCCCACCAGCTCACGCGCTTGCCCTCGGCGTCCAGCAGCGCCACCGCGTCGATGTCCGCGCCGTGGGAGCGCTGGTTCACCGAGCACGCGAAGTCCGCGTCGTCGAGGATGAGCACCGCGTGGAAGGGGCCCGCGACGGTGGGCGCGTCCCCGGCGCTCGTGCCGTCTCCGGTGGCGTCCGTCGACGCCGCGCTCCCCGCACCCGGCGCGTCGCACGCCGGGGTCGTGAGCGTCGAGCCGAGGGCCAGGCCGAAGGCCAGGACGAGGTGAGCGGGGCGAGTGGACAACGGTGAGGGAGGTTTGGGCATGGTGTCTCCTGGGGCTGCATGGAGGCGGGGCGGTCGCGCTGGGCCCACAGCGTAGCGCCCCCCGGGGCGGCCCACAAAGACGACCGGGCCTCCAAAGACGAGAGGCCCGACGGGAGCCCGCCGAGCCTCTCGGAGATCGGAGCGCGAGGGGACCCGAGAGCCCCTCGCTGGGGGGCGCTAGATGCCCGTGAGGGGGATCGTCGCGTGGCCCGCGGCCTGATCGCTGAGCAGGACCATGCAGGAGTTGTCCGCGCAGTTGATGTCCGTGGCGGCGGAGACGCTGTAGTCCTCGTCCTTGCAGCCCACGTCGCCGCACTCCTGGACGCCCACCTCGATGACCTGGACCGTGTACGCCGGGACCAGCTCGGTGCGACTGGTGAACTCGCCGATGACGTAGCCGCCGCCCAGGGCGACGTAGCCGTCGGAGAGCGTGCCGTCCGGGGCGCCCTTGACCTCGTCGAAGTTGGTGTGCTTCGAGGCGACCGGATCGTCGCAGTTGGCGGCGTCGCCGATCTGGCCCGTCACGTCCGCGAACCAGCCCAGGCTGGTGTCGCCGTCGTAGAGGCCCACGGCGTCGATGTCGGCGCCGTGCGCCTTCTGGTTCTTGGAGCAGGTGTAGTTGGGGGAGTCGTCCACGCGGATGGCGTAGTAGCGGGTCTCGCCCGTGGTCGTGTCGGCGCCCGTGGTCGTGTCGGTGCTGCCGCCGTCCGTGAGGGTCGTGCCGCCGTCCGTGTCCGTACCGTTCTCCACGTCGCAGGCCGCGACGACGGCCAAGGTCGAGAGTCCGATCACCAAGCTGGTCAAGAGCTTGCGCATTTCAACTGCCTCCTAGTTCCTGGTTTTGTGGGGCGGTGGGCCTTGGGCCCGAGTGTCGTACCACCTGGTCCGTCGTGCCATGAGGCCGGATGCTGCTCCGACGTCCCGGCGCGGCGGGGATTCACGGTGGCGTCTTGGGAAGGGAGCCAGCGCACGCGCGCCAGCGATCGTGTGGGCGTAGTCTAGGGACTGCGGGGCTCATGTCAAACACCCGGATGGGCGTCGCGCGCGAAGTCTCCGATGGGGCCCGGCCCGCGCGTGTTGGGGAGCGGGTGGGGGCGCGAGGCACCGTATCCCGCCGCGCTCAGGTCCCCGGACCGTAGGGGCCGCGGCGCCAGAGCTCGAGGACGAGCGCGCTCCATAGGGCCTTGCGATGGTTGGCGCGGCCGGCCGTGTGCTCGGCGACGAGGCGGTCGGTCCACGCGGGGTTCAGCAGGCCCCCTCGGGCGACCCGATCGTGCTCCAGCGTCTCCCGCAGCCAGGGGGTGAGGGGCCCGCGGAGCCACCGGCCGATGGGGAAGCCGAAGCCCTTCTTGGGCCATCGGAGGACCTCGTCGGGCACGCGCCCTCGCAGGGCGCGGCGCAGCACCCGCTTGGTGCGGGGGGCCCGGAACCGGAGGCGGGTGGGCAGGCGCATGGCGAAGTGGACGACCGAGGCGTCCAGGAGCGGCGCGCGGACCTCCAGGGCGTGGGCCATGGAGGCGCGGTCCACCTTGGTGAGCACGCTGTCGGCCAGGTAGGTGCCGAAGTACTCCCAGGCGATGCGCGCCAGGTGGTCGCCCCGCCGGCCCGCGCGGGCGAAGCGCGCGGCCAGGTCGTCGAGGTCCGCGAACAGCGCGTCGTCGGGGGCGTCCGCGAGGATCCACGGGGCCAGCGCGGCGGCGTGGTCTCGCGGGTGGAGGCCCCCCACCCAGACCGGGTGGCGGTGGTCGGCGGGGAGGTCCAGGGCGTAGAGGAAGCGCTTGAGGCGGAAGTCCAGCGAGAGGTAGTCGAGGGACACGGGGAGGCGCGCCACGAGGGGCTGGAGGGCGTGCGTGAGCAGGCGGCGCGGCAGGCGCGCGGCCAGCCGCGCGGCGACGTCGCCCAGGAAGGTGGGGTAGCCCATGAGGAGCTCGTCGCCGCCCTCGCCCCCCAGGGCCACCGTGACCTCCTCGCGGGCGAAGGCGGCCAAGAGGTAGGTGGGGACGAGGGAGCCGTCGGCGAAGGGCTCGTCGAGGGTGCGGAGGATCTCCGGGAGGAGCCGGAGCATGGTCGCCGTGTCCAGCCGGCGCTCGCGGTGGTCGGTGCCGAAGTGCCGGGCGACGACGCGGGCGTGGGAGGACTCGTCGAAGGTGGGGTCCGCGAAGCCGATGGAGAAGGTCTTCACGCGTCGCGGGTCGGTGCGCTCGGCGAGGGCGGCGACGAGCGCCGTGGAGTCCAAGCCCCCGGACAGGAACACGCCCAAGGGGACGTCGGCCATGAGCCTCGCCTCCACGGCGTCCGCGACGCGCGTCCATAGGGCTTGGGCGGCCTCCTCCAGCGAGGTGGCCCAGGGGTCGCCCAGGGGGGGCGCGTGGAGGCGCCGGGTGGACCAGCGGCCGTCCTGCCAGTCCAGGGCGCTGTTGGGAGGCAGGCGGCGAATCTGGCGATAGACCGTCGCCTCGCCGGGCACGTAGTCGTAAGTCGCGTACCGGCGGATCGCCAGCGGGTCCAGGGTACGCCCCACGAGCGGGTGCAGCAGCAGCGCCTTGGGCTCGCTGGCGAAGGCCAGGCCGCCGCCCGGCAGGGGGGCGTAGTACAGGGGCTTCTGCCCCGCGAGGTCCCGCGCCAGGAGGAGACGCCGAGCGCCCGTGTCCCAGACCGCCAGGGCGTACATCCCCGACAGCACCCGGGGGAAGTCGGGGCCGAGCGTGGCCCAGAGCCAGGGTACCACCCCCGAGTCCGTGCGCGCGATGGCGGCGTCGGTGTAGCGCGCGCGGACGAGCGGGCGGAGCGACTCGTGGTTGTAGATCTCACCGTTGACGACCGCGTAGATGCCCTCACCGTCGCGCTCGGCGGGGCGGCCCGGCCCCTCGGGGAAGGCGGCCAAGGGCTGGTGGCCGGCGGGCGACGGGTCCACGATGGCGAGGCGGCGGTGGCCCAGGTAAATCGGCGGAGCGAGGTGCTCCCCGGCGTCGTCGGGGCCCCGGTGGGTGAGGGCGTCCCGCATGGCTCGCAGGACGCGGGCGGGCTCCGGCGTGCGGCCGCCGGGGTCCACGAAGCCGACGATGCCGCACACGCTAGGCGTCTCCGCTTGCGCCCGCGTCCGCCGAGCCCCAGTGCGGCGCGCGCGCCGGGTCCTGGGCCGCCGTACCCGTCGGCTGCGCCGGTTCGCTTGGGCGCTGGGGCCGGGCGCGAGGGGGGGCGGATGGGGCGAGGTTGATCGTCTCGCGGAGGCTGTAGGTCGGTTTGCCCTGGGACTCGAAGTACGTCCGCATGATGAGCTCCGACAGCAGCCCGAAGAACAAGAACTGCAGGGCGGCGAGCCCCGCGAAGATGCCCGCGTAGAAAAAAGGATCGGTGAACAGCGGGTCGCCCCAGATGAGCTTCTTGGCGATGGTCCACGTCCACAGCCCTCCCGCCAGCCCCAAGAGCCCCAGCCCGATGCGCCCGAAGAAGTAGAGCGGCTTGGTGGCATAGCCGGCCAGGAAGCGCACGGTCATGAGGTCGAGGATGACGCGGAACGCCTTGAAGACCGTGTACTTGCTCTTGCCGTGCAGGCGCGGATGGTGGCGCACGGGGAGCTCGGTGATGCGGGCGCCGATGGCCGCCAGCCAGGCGGGGATGAAGCGGTGCATCTCCCCGTAGAGCTTGACGTCCTGGAGCACCTCGCGGCGGTACGCGGTGAGCGTGCAGCCGAAGTCGTGGAGCGGCACGCCCGTCACGCGCCGGATGAGGGCGTTGCCCAGGCGGCTCGGGAGCGTGACCGTCCACAGCTTGTCCTGGCGGTGCGCGCGCCAGCCGCTGACCAGGTCGTAGCCCTCGTCGATCTTGTCGAGCAGCGCCGGGATGTCCGCCGGGTCGTTCTGGAGGTCGGCGTCCATGGCGACGACGACGGCCCCCCGGGCGTGGTCGAAGCCCGCGGAGAGCGCCGCCGTCTGGCCGAAGTTGCGCCGGAAGCTGAGCACCCGCACGCGGTCGTCTCGGGCGGCCAGCCCTCGCAGCACTTCCAGGGAGCCGTCCGTGGAGCCGTCGTCGCAGTAGATGACCTCCCAGGAGCGCCCGGTCGGCTCGAGCGCCTCGACGAGCCGGTCGTGCAGGGGCCCGAGGTTGTCTTCCTCGTCGAGGACCGGGATGACGACGCTGACCGCGAGCGCGCTCATGGGGGGCCTCCGTGGGGTGGGGGGCGGGTCGCGTCGCCGGGCGGGACGCCAGCGGAGCGCCCGCATCCTATTCCACCCGCAGCGTTCTCTCTACTTCACCGCGCGTCGCGCCGGGACGATCCGAGCCGACGAGGCCCAGCGTGCCCCACGAGGGCAGGCGTTCGCGCGGGGGTCGGCCCTGGAGGGTGATCACCGTCCAGGCTCGGGTTGTTGCTGGGGCGGCTCGGGGCCCCTATCCTGTCCCATGAATACGGGTCCCAGCCGGCGGTGACGGGGCGGGCCCGGTCATGGGCTCGGCCCATCACGGGCCAGCCTCTCGGTCAGCAACCCGGTCCACACTGCGGGGCTCCATGGGCATCACCATCATCCAGAAGTCGGACCTCTCGCGGCCCAAGCCCAACGCGCGGCGGGCCCTGGTCCTCGCCGGCGGCGCCATCAGCGGCGGGGCCTTCAAGGTCGGCGGGCTGTTGGCCCTCGACCGCTTTACGTCGAACCTGTCGGTCACCGACTTCGACATGTACCTGGGCATCTCGGCGGGTGCCTTCTTGGCGGCGCCGCTGTCGGCCGGCTTGGGCCCCCGCGAGCTCTACGGGGCCCTCCAGGGGCGCTCCGAGCGCGTGACCATGTTCACGCCCGCCCACTTTTACCTGCCCAACTATCGCGAGTTCGCCACGCGCCCCGCCCGCTTCGCGCGGGACATGACCACCTACGGCCCGCGGGTCACCTGGAAGCTCGCCCAGCTCGTGGTGCGGAGCCACCGCGAGCTGCGCCAGCGCGCCCGCCACTTCTTGGACGACCCCAACGTGCAGACGGCGGAGGCCCTCGTGGAGCCCTTCATCCTGGAGGTCACCCGCCGGCCTTGGGGGCAGCGCGGTGGCTATCTGCCGTCGGGGCTCTTCGACAACCGGCGCATCGCCGACTACATCCGCGAGAACCTGGAGCGCAACGGCCTGCCCAACACCTTCCGCCAGCACAAGCTGCACACGGGCAAGAGCCTCTACATCGGGGCCACGAACCTCAACACCGCCCAGGGGGTCGTGTTCGGGCACGACGAGGACACGAGCGTGACCATCTCGGAGGCCGTTCAGGCCTCCACCGCCATCCCCGGCTACTTCAAGCCGGCGCGCGTGGGCCCGCCGGGGCGGGAGCAGGACTACTGCGACGCTGCCATTCGCAAGACGGCCAACATCTCCACGGCCGTGCGCCACGGCGCCCAGCTCGTGGTCTGCTACAACCCCTTCCGCCCCTTCGTGAACAACCTCCACCGCCTGGGCGGCGAGGGGCGGCTGTCCCTGGCCGACATGGGCATGGGTGTCGTGCTCAACCAGGCCTTCCGCACGCTGCTGCACTCGCGCCTGCGCCTGGGGCTGGAGAAGCTCCGCGCCGACGAGAGCTTCCGCGGCGACATCATCCTCATCGAGCCGGCCGAGGCCGACGCGCGCTTCTTCAGCATGAACCCCCTGGCCTTCTGGAAGCGCCAGGAGGCCGCCGAGCACGGCTACGAGTCGGTCAAGGCCTCTCTCGTCAAGCACTACCCGACGCTCAAGAGGATCTTCAAGGCTTACGGGATCACCGTGGATCTCAACAACCTGGAGAGCGGCGTGGAGCTCCTCCAGACCCGCCGCCCGCGCCCCAACGTCTCCCGCACTCGGGCTCGCAAGGCCGGCGCGCGCCCCACCCTGCGCGTCGTCCGGTCGGCCTCGTAGGGCGTGTCCGTGGACGCCCCGGAGGCGCACGTCGTGACGCCCTCGGGGCCCGCGCGGCCCGAGGACCTGGCCCGCGGCCTGGAGCTCCTGGGGCGCTGGGGCATCCCCGCCTCGGTCACGCCCATGCCCGCGCTGCCCCCCGCGCTCGCGCCCGTGTACCTCGCCGCGCCGGACGCCGCCCGGGCTGCCCAGCTCCGCGCCGCCCTGGGCGCCGCCGGGGGGGACGCCCAGGGCGCGAGCGCCCGCGCGGCGGTGTGGATGGCGCGGGGGGGCTACGGCGCCGCGCGGACCCTGGAGGCGGCCGGGGAGGGCCTCTTTCGCGACGCGCCCCCGGCGCCGCTGTGGGGCTTCTCGGACGGCACGGCGCTGCTCGCGGCTTGGGACCGCGCGGGTTGGCCCGCCTGGCTGGCCCCGCCCATCACCCAGCTCCCGCGCCTGGACGCCCCCAGCGCGCGGCGCGTTCGGGCGGCGTGGCGGGAGGGGCGCGTGGACCCATTCGAGGGGCTGCGACCCTTGCGCGCCGGCGTCGCGCGCGGGCCCCTGGGCGGGGGAAACCTGTGCCTCCTCGCGTCCCTCGTGGGGACCCCCTGGGCCGCCGCTCTGCGCGGCCGCGTGGTGGTCGTGGAGGACGTGGGAGAGGTCCCCTACAAGGTGGACCGCCTCCTCACCCAGCTTCGGCAGGCCGGGGCGCTGGAGGGGGTCGCGGGCCTCGTCGTCGGGGAGTTCACCGGCGTCTCGGCCGCCCAGGTCGCCGAGATCGAGGCCCTGGTGGCCCGCCAGGCGGATGACCTGGGCGTCCCGGCGGCGGCTGGGCTGCCCGTGGGACACGGAGCGCGCAACGCGCCCCTGCCTGTGGGCCCCGCGACGGGGTATGCGGCCACGCTGGAGGTCCCCGTGGGTGGGGGGGCTGCGGGAGGAGCGCGGCTCGTCGTGGAGCGCACGCCGTGAGCTCGGGCGGCGCGGGCCTGCGCGTGGATGCGGCGCTCTCCAAGCGGCTGCGCGAGCTCCTGGAGGCGGGGCGGGATGGGGGGGCCTTCCCCGCGGCGGCCGCGTGGGTGGCCGCCGACGCGGCGGGCCGGAGGCCGCGCGTGGGCACGGCCGCCGTCGGGGGCGTGGGGCTCGACGCGCTGTGGGATCTGGCGTCGCTCACGAAGCCCATGGCCGTGGGGACGCTCGCCATGCGCGGCGTGGCGGCCGGGTGGTTGGACCTCCGCGCCCCGTGGCCGGCCCTGGGGGGGCAGCCCGCAGCCTGGGCGCTCGGCCACCGGGCGGGGCTGCCCGCCTGGGAGGATCTCGTGGCGTGGCTGGACGGGCATGTCGCCGGGTGGCGACCGGGGGAGGCCCGGGCCCTGGGACGGCTCACGGCGTCGCTGCGGCGTCGGGCACGGGGGGCGGCGGCCGGTGGCGGCGGGGCGCCGGCGGTCTACAGCGACCTGGGCTACATCCTGCTTGGGTGGGCTCTGGAGCGTCGCCTGGGGCGGAGTCTGGCGGGCGCGGTGGAGCGGGGCGGGTGGGGCGGGCGCTATCGGCCCACGGGCGCCGCGCGCCGCCGGGCCGTCCCCACGGGGTGGTGCCCGCGGCGCGGGCGGCGGCTCGTGGGGGAGGTCCACGACGTGAACTGCTGGGCGCTGGGGGGGGGCGCCGGGCACGCGGGGATGTTCGCCACGGCGGACGAGGTGGGGCGCTGGGCGTTGGGGCTCGCGCGGGCCGCGGCGGGGCGGCGGCGGCTGCCGGGGCAGGCCTGGGAGGTGGATGGAGGGGTGGTGCGAGCCTTCTGGGACCGCGCGGCGTGGGCGGCCCCGGGGGAGACGTGGGCGCTCGCGTGGGACACGCCGTCGCCGGGGGGCGCGAGCTTGGGGGGGCGGACGATCACGGACACGGCCGTGGGGCACTTTGGGTTCACGGGGACCAGCGTGTGGGTCGACCGCGCGCGGGGGTTGGTGATGGTGCTGCTCACCAACCGCGTGGCGTTGGGGGAGGCGGCGGTGGCGCCTCTCCGGGCGTTCCGACCGCGGTTTCACGACGAGGCGGCGGCCGCCGCCCTCTGAGGGGCCTCTAAGACCTCGCCGCGCCAGCGCGTTCGGGGGTTCCGGAGAGGGGCTCGGCGAGGGGCGCGGCGCGCCAGGGGCGAGAGAACGCCGGTGGTCCGGTTTTCAAGCTGGGGGGCCTGTGCTATAGCCGGAAATGCGCATGAATCCTGCCGAAAAGCGGGATCTTCCGGGGCGGCTGGCGTCGGCTCCGACCCGGAGACGGCCATTTCCTGAGGTATCCATGAGCACGACTGAGCTGTTCGAGGCCTTCGAAGCCGATACGAGCGACCACAAGAAGTTCGAGGCGCTGATCAAGGGCGCGATCGCCGAGGCGGACCTCGACACGCTGGAGACGGTCTACCAGCGGTTCCCCGAGTGGGCGCCCGACGGTGAGCAGAGCCGCCTGTTCCAGGTGCTCATGCAGCAGGCGCGCATGTGCAAGGTGGAGGACGTCGCGAGCTTCCTCCACTTCCACAACGGCGTGATGGTGTGGAAGGAGTTCGGCGACGCCAAGAAGGCCGAGATGTCCTTCCGCAAGATGAAGGGCGAGGCCCCGGACCGCGAGCTGCTCAAGGACTTCTACATCCAGTTCTACGCGGAGCAGCGGAACTGGCGGCGGCTCGAACAGTTCTTGAAGGACCCCAAGCTCGGTGGGATGGAGGATGCGGGCGAGATGTACCGCCTGCTCGCCCAGCTCGCCGAGGAGGGGGACCAGCCCGACAAGGCGGCGGGCTTCTGGCAGAAGGTCTACGACGCCGACCCCAGCGACGTGGAGGCCGAGGAGGCGCTGCGGCGGTTGTACGCCGCCATCCCCAAGTGGCACGCCCTCATCGACCTCCTCAAGAGCAAGCTCAAGGGGTTGGGTGACGACGCCGATCCCGCCGAGAAGATCGCGATCCATCGCGAGATGATCGACATCTACAAGGACGAGCTGAACGCGGGCTCCAAGGCCATCGGCGAGTGGAACGCCATTTTGGAGTTGGACCCCGGGAACCGCGAGGCGCTGGACGCGCTGGCGACGGAGTACGAGGCCATGAAGCGGTGGCCGGACCTGGTGAAGGTCCTCCAGCGCAAGGCCGACCACGTCGAGGACGTGGAGACGAAGATCGAGCTGCTGCGCGAGATCGCTTCCATCATGATGGAGCGGTTCAACAACGCGACCGAGGCCATCAAGGCGCACGAGCAGATCCTGGAGCTGGACCCGGCCAACCGGGAGGCCATTCGCGTCCTCAAGGAGATCTACGAATCCCGTCGCGACTTCGACAGCTACATCCGCGTCGCCGAGGCCGAGGTGCAGCTCTTGGAGGAGGGCGCCGAGCGGGACGAGGCGTTCCTGGCCCTGGCGCGGCTGGCGGCCGAGAAGATCCGCAAACCCGAGACGCCCATCGCGCTGTGGGAGCGCGTGCTGGAGGCCGACCCGCACCACCCCGAGGCGCTGGAGCAGCTCGAGTCCCTGTACGAGCGGGAGAAGAACTACGAGGAGCTGGTGCGCATCCTGGACCTGCGCGCCGAGATGGCCGAGGACGGGCCGGACAAGGTGGCCCTCCTGGAGAAGCTGGGGATGACGGCGAGCAGCCGTCTGCACGACGAGGACCAGGCGGCCAACGCGTGGCGGCGCCTGCTGGAGCTGGACCGGGACCACCGCAAGGCCCAGGCCGAACTCAAGAAGAAGTACCTCGCCGAGGGTGACTGGGAGAACCTGGAGTGGTTCTTCCGCAACTACATGACCGTCCAGGACTGGGTGCGCACGCTGGAGTCCCAGGCCAAGAGCATGGACGATCCGACGGAGCGGACGTCCTTGCTCTTCAAGGCGGCGGCGGTCTGGCAGGACGAGCTGGGCGAGACGCGGCGCGCCGTGAAGAACCTGGAGGCGGTGCTGGAGCTGGAGCCGCGGCACGCCCAGGCGGCGGGCATGTTGGTGCCCATCTACCGCGACCTGGGCTCGTGGGACGCGCTGCCCAACGTCTATGACATCGTGCTCGAGGCCACGGAGGACGTGGACGAGCGCCGGCGCCTGCTGTTGGAGCTGGCCGAGGTCCAGGAGCAGCACCTGCACGACGTGGACTCGGCGTTCTTCGCCTACGTCCAGGCTGTGCAGGAGTCGCCCAACGCGACCGAACTCCACGCGGAGCTCAAGCGCCTGGCGGAGCTCAGCGGCAACTGGGACAGCTACGTCGTGGTCCTCCAGGAGACCGTGGAGCTCATCGAGGATCCGGCGGAGCGCGTGGCGGTGCTGCTGGAGGTGGGCTACGTCTACCGCGACCGGGTCGAGCTGCCCGAGATGGCGCTGGAGTACTTCAACCGCGTGCTGGCGTTGGACGACGCCAACGCCGAGGCGCTGGACGCGCTCCAGCAGATCTACACGGACACCGGCGCCTACGCGCTGCTGCTCGTGGTCCTCGACAAGAAGCTCGAGATCGTCCTCGACGCCGACGCCAGGCGGGAGCTGCTGCTCGCCACGGCGGCCGTGTGGCGCGAGCACCTGGGCAACAACGCCGAGGCCGAGGCCATCTACACGGAGATGCTGGAGGACTACCCGACGTTCACGGACGTCCACGACCAGCTCATCAGCATCTATCTGGGGGAGGAGCGGTTCGCGCCCCTGCGCGACGTGCTGGAGCGCAAGCGCGACATCCTGCTCGATGGCGACACACATCGCACGGTCCTGGCGGACATCGAGGCGGCGCTGGGGATGCTCAGCTATGGCGTCCAGCCCGACGAGGAGGGCGCCCACGCGGCCGTGGACCACTATGAGGCGGCGCTGGAGCACGACGGGAACCACGCCGAGACCGTGGCGCGGCTGGAGGAGATGCTGGCCGCGGAGGGCGAGCGGGGGCGCATCACGCGGATGTTGGAGCCCGTCTACGAGGCTCGCGCCGAGTGGAAGAAGCTGGCGGACATCCTGGAGATCCGGCTCCTGGAAGCGGAGGCCATCGAGGACGACATCGAGGCGGTCGCACTGCTGGAGCGCCTGGCGGAGCTCTACGGCGACGCGGCGGCGGACGAGGATCTGGCGTGGCGGAGCTACGCGCGGCTGTTCACGCGGCAGCCCGAGCGGGAGGACGTCCGGCAGCCGCTGGAGGAGCTCACGGAGAAGCTGGAGCGGTGGCCCGCGCTGGTGGAGCTGTATACGGAGCAGGCGGAGATCCCGGCGGACGCCGCCGCGCGCCTGGCTATCAAGCTCGTCGTGGCCCGCGCCTGGCACGAGCGCATCGGGGACCTGGAGCAGGCTCGCGTCTTCTACCACAACGTGCTGGACGAGGAGCCCGAGCACGCCGAGAGCATCGACGCGCTGGAGACGATCTACATCGAGCTCGACCGCGCCGACGCGCTGCTGGACATCTACCGTCGCAAGGTCGAGCTGAGCCCCGAGGTGGACCAGAAGCTGGACTACCTGTTCCGCACGTCCGACCTCCTACGGGACCGGCTGGAGCGGTACGAGGACGCGGTGGGCTCGTGCATCGAGGCCCTGGACCTCAAGCCCGGGCACCTGCCGGCCATGCTGCGGCTGGACGAGCTGTACACGGCCACCGAGCAGTGGGAGGAGCTCACCCAGCTCCTGGGCGATCTCATCGAGCAGGTGGGCGACGACACCGAGCGCGTCGTCGTGCTCAAGACGCGCTTGGGGGGGCTGCGCGAGAGCAAGCTGGAGGACGTCTACGGCGCCGTGGAGACGTACGCCGAGATCCTGGCGCTGGATCCCGACAACCAGGCGGTCGTCGAGGCGCTGGAGCGGCTCTTCGAGATCCCCGAGCACGCCGCGCAGATCGCGCCCATCTTGGAGCCCTACTACGATCGACAGGGGGACTGGACGAAGCTCGTGGCCGTCTACTCGGTGCGCGAGGAGGCCTCGGACGATCCCCTGGAGAAGGTGGACTGGCACTACAAGATCGCGGCGCTCTATGAGGAGCAGGGGCAGCAGCCCGAGAGCGCCTTCGAGCACTACATGGCCGCGGCCAGCCAGGCGCCGGGCAACGAGACCACGCTGGGGCACTTGCTCCGGTTGGGCGAGGAGCTGGACAACCACGCCGAGGTCATCCTGCACCTGCAGTCGCTGGTCGAAGACATCGACTACGACGACCGGCGCAAGGAGACGCACCGCACCATCGCGACCCTGTGCCGCGACAAGACGGGCGACGTGGAGGGGGCCGAGAAGCACCTCCGGGCCGTGCTGGACATCGACCCGGGTGACATGGACGCCGTGGACGCCCTCATCGCCCTGGCGCGCCAGGAGGAGGAGCCCGCGAAGCTCGTGGACATGCTCCTCATGAAGGCCCCCATGGTGGGCGACGTGGCCGAGCAGCAGGAGCTCTACGCCGAAGCGGGTGAGCTGTGCGCCACCGTCCTGGGCGACAGCGCGCGGGCCATCGAGATCTACGAGACGTTGCACAACCTGGACCCCAGCCAGGACCGGGCCCTCACGGCGCTGGAGCAGCTCTACGAGGCGACGGAGGACTGGGAGCAGCTCAACGACGTCTATCGCCAGCGCATCGAGCGCGCCGAGGACCTGGAGACCAAGAAGTACTACGCCGCGCTGCGCGGGGGCGTGCAGGCCGACAAGCAGGGCAACCTGGACGACGCCATCTTCACGTGGCGCCAGATTTTGGAGTGGTCGCCTGGCGACGTGGAGGCGCTCGACAAGCTCGACGAACTCTACACGGAGCAGGAGGACTGGTTCAACCTGCTGGAGATCCTCCGAGCCAAGCAGGAGCTGCTCAGCGAGGACGACCCCGAGGACACGGCCATCTGGGCGGCGCTCCAGTTCCGGGTGGCGCGCCTGTTCGACGACGACGAGCAGCTCGGCGATCCGCGCCAGGCCATCGCGGCCTACGGGGCGCTGCTGGAGCGCGCGCCGGAGCATGAGGACGCCATCGACGCCCTCAAGGCCATCGTCGCCGACCGCGATGAGCGCGAGGAGGCCTTCGCGGTGCTGCGGCCCGTGCTCCTGGCGCGCGGGGACTACGAGGACCTCTGGTCCCAGTATGAGATCATCGTGGCCCACCAGGAGGACGACGCCTTCCGGCAGGTGTCCACGCTCCACGAGATGGCCGCCCTGGCCGAGGGCGAGCTGGAGGACTTCACGCGCGCCTTCGAGAGCTACGCCCGGGCCTTCCGCGTGGACAGCCGGAACGAGGAGACCATTCGGGCGTTGGAGCGGCTCGCGGAGACCTACGGGCTCTGGGAGGACCTCGTGGCCCTCTACGGGAGCCAAGCCGAGGAGGCGGACGACGACTTCCAGGCGCTGGAGCTGAGGCTCAAGAACGGCGCCTTCCTCGTGGACCGCATCGGGGATCCCGAGCGCGCCATCGAGGTCTACAAGACGATCGTCGAGGACCACCCCGAGCACGAGGAGGCGTTGGGGCGCCTGCACGACCTCTACACGGACCAGGAGATGTACCCCGAGCTGGCCGAGGTGCTGCGGGCGCAGTTCGAGGCCACCCAGGACCCGGCCCAGAAGATCGACCGACTCATGGCCTTGGGCGCCGTGACCGAGCGCAGGCTGGGCGATCCCGATGGGGCGTTTGAGGCCTTCAATGAGGTCCTGTACTTGGACGACCGGAACGAGGCGGCCATCGGCGAGCTTCAGCGCCTCTACGACGAGGGGGTGCACCGCGCCGACATCGCCGAGCGCCTGGAGCCCATCTACACCGAGCGGCAGGCGTGGCCGGAGCTCCAGCACCTGTTGGAGCTCAAGCTGGAGGTCCTGGACGATCCCTTGGACCAGATGGCCGTGCTGCGGCAGATCGCCGACCTGAACCTCAACGAGGTGGGTTCCAAGCCCGAGGCCATCACGTGGTACGGGCGCGCGTTCCGGCTCGATCCCGAGGACGAGGGCCTGCGGATTCAGCTCCGGCAGCTCGGTGAGGAGACGGAGCGCTGGGCGGAGCTCAAGGAGATCCTCATGGACGCCGCCGAGGCGTCCGAGGACGACGAGCGCCGCATCGAGCTGTGGCTGGAGGCGGCCGTCATCGCCCGCGACCGGCTGGGGGACACCGCCGAGGCGGAGCGCGTGTTCCTCCTCGTGCGCGAGGCGGACGAGGACAACTACGCGGCGCTCCAGGCCCTGGACGCCATCTACGTGGCCCAGGACCGCCTGGAGGACCTGGAGAGCGTGCTGGCGCGCGAGGCCCACGTGGCCGAGTACGACGACGACCGCATCGCGCTCCTCATGCGCCTGGCCGAGCTGTACCGCGCGCTGGACCGCCCCGAGGACGCCGTGGCCGCGTACCGCGAGGTCCTGGACATCAACGACATGCACCGCCCGGCGCTGCTGGAGCTGGAGGCCATGCACCGCGCCGACGAGCGTTGGGAGGAGCTCTACGAGATCACCCAGCAGCTCGTGGACACCGCGCGCGAGGACGCCGAGCGAGCGGGCTACACCGCGGCCATGGCGCGCATCGCCGAGGAGCACCTGGACCGGGCCGAGGATGCCGTGGGGCTGTGGGAGGACGTCCTCGCCGTGACGCCGGACTCGGAGGAGGCCATCCACGAGCTGGAGCGGCTGCTGGAGGCCGCCGAGAGCTGGCAGAGCTTGGTGGAGGCCTACGAGCGCGAGCTTCGCATGGGCACGGCGGACGACGCGCGGCGGTTGGAGCTGTATCGCGCGGCGGGGCGGGTCTGGCAGCACAAGCTGGACGACCTCATGGCGGCCCAGAGCTTCTGGGAGCGCGCCCGCGAGGAGGCCCCTTACGACAAGGAGACGTTGGAGGCGCTGCGCCTCGCTTACCGCGAGGGCTACAACTTCGAGGGGCTCGCCGGGGTGCTGGAGGCGCAGCTCGCGAGCGAGGAGTACGACGAGGCCGGGCAGCTCGAGCTGTGGCGGGAGCTGGCCGAGATCCGCACCGAGCAGCTCCAGGACGCCAGCGGGGCCATCGACGCGTGGAACGCGGTGCTGGCGCTCGCCGAAGGGGACCGCACGGCCATCGAGAACCTGGAGTCCCTCTACGAGTCCGAGCAGCGATGGGCCGACGCGGTGGAGCTCTTCCGCATCAAGCTCTACTACACCGAGGACGAGGAGGAGCGGATCCAGACCTGGCTGTACGCCGGGGCCGTGCAGCAAGAGCAGCTCCAGGACAACGACGGGGCCGCGCAGACCTACCGGGACTTGCTGGAATATGCCCCGGGGAACATGGAGGCCAGCCAGCGGCTGGAGTCCATCTACGAGGCGGGGAGCCAGTGGGCGGAGCTGGCGCAGCTCCTGGCCGCGCGCAACGAGCACATCGAGGACCCCGCCGACAAGCTCATGAACCTCCAGCGCTTGGCGGCGCTGTACGAGCATCAGCTAGAGGACCCGGCGAGCGCCTTCGTGACCCTCTCCGCGGCCTTGGAGCTGGCCCCCGAGGAGCCGCAGACGCTGAGCGAGCTGGCGCGGCTGGGCGCCATCACGGAGCAGTGGTCCGAGCTGCGTGGGCTGTACGACCTCGTCATCGAGCATCTGGGCGACGAGGACGCCGTGGACGCGCTGCTCGCGGCGGCGCTCATCGAGCGGGACCATCTGGGGCGTCTTGAGGAGGCCGCGGCCTACTTCGCGCGCGTGCTGGAGGTGGACGGCGAGCACGAGGAAGCGCTGCGGGCGCTCGTGGACCTGGACCAGCAGCTCGAGCGCTGGGAGGACCTGGTCGCCAAGCTCCACACCTTGGCCGACGTCACCATGGACTACGGCGAGAAGAAGGGGCTGTACGCGCGCGCCGCGGGGGTCCTGGAGGAGTCGCTGGGCGACCGCGACCGCGCGGTGGAGTCTTGGGAGTCCATCTTGGACCTCGACGAGGTGGACGGCGACGCTCTGGGCGCCCTGGAGCGGCTCCAGATGGCGCGGGGCGATTGGCGCGCGCTCATCGAGGTCTGGGAGCGCATGGCCCGGGCGGACTCGTCGCGCGAGGTGGAGCTCAAGCTCAAGATCGCGGACGTCTTGGAGCGCAACCTGGAGGAGCTGGACGAGGCCATCATGGCCTACGAGGACGTCCTGACCTTCGATCCCGGCAACGAGATCGCCCTGGAGGCGTTGGAGGCCATCTACGGCGAGCGAGAGGACTGGGCGAAGCTCATCGAGGTCTGGGAGCGCGCGTCGGACGCCGCTCAGAGCGATGAGGATCGCACGGACTTCTTGCGGCGCATCGCCATGCTGCACTTGGAGGTCTTCAAGGACGCGGACGAGGCCGCCGAGGCCTACCAGCGCGTGCTGTACCTCAACCCGTCCGACGCCGAGTCGTTGGACAAGCTGGAGGCCATCTATACCGAGCGCGGCCGCTGGGACGAGCTCGTGGAGCTGTTCGAGAAGAAGCACGGCGTCTCCGAGACAGCCGAGGGGCGCGCGGCCGCGCTGCACAGCATGGCGGGCGTGTATCGGGACCGCCTCCAGGACGTGGACCAGGCCATCTCGACCTACGAGCGGCTGCTCAGCGAGGTGCCCGGGCACGCCGAGGCGCTCCAGGCCCTGGCCCAGCTCTACGAGAGCCAGGAGCTCTGGGGGCAGGTGGTGGACGTCCTCGAGCGCATGCTCAACGTGGAGACCGACCGCCAGCGGCGCCTGGATCTCCTGTGCCGCCAGGGTGAGCTGCGCGCCACCAAGATGGAGGACCAGGCCGGGGCGGCCCAGCACTACGAGCGGGCCCTCGCGGAGCGCCCGGGCTATGACCCGGCCGTGGACGCCCTGGTGGCCCTGCACTCGGAGATGGGCAACTGGGCGCAGGTGGTCGAGGTTCTCGAGCGCAAGCTCCAGACCATCGAGTCGCCCCACGACCAGGCGCCCATCCGCGTGCAGCTCGCCAGCGTGCTGCGCGAGCACATGGGGGCGAGCGAGCGGGCGCTGGCACACCTGGAGGCAGCCGTCCAGGGCGACTCGGAGAACGTGGCGACGCTGTGGCCCCTCGCCGAGCACTACGTGGCCGTGAAGGACTACCCCAAGGCCATGCCGCTGCTGGACGTGCTCGTGGACAAGCTCGACGCCATGGGCGACCACGAGCGGCTGGGGCTCGTTCACAAGCGCCTGGGGCAGTGTGCCGAGGCGGTGCTCGACCCGGATCGGGCGCTGGACGAGTACCGCGCGGCGGTTGAGGAAGGGCACGCGGATCTGGACACCCTCCGCGGCCTGGCGCGGCTCACCTACGCCCGGGAGAACTGGGAGGACTCGCGCAAGTACTCGAAGATGGCCCTGGACCGCTTCGAAGGGGAGATGGGCGAGGAGGAGGTCGTCAAGGTCTACCTCCAGCTCGGTGAGAGCTCGTTGCGCCTGGGGCAGCCGGCGGAGGCGAAGAAGTTCCTGGGCCGCGTCATCGAGAAGCAGCCCACGAACGCCCACGCGCTGGAGCAGATCATCGAGGTGCTGGAGGCGCACCAGGACTGGCCGTCCGTCATCGCCTACCGCGAGCAGCTCCTGGACCTCGTGGACGACCCGCTCCGCAAGTACAAGATCCAGTTCTCCATCGGGGACATCTACCTCGACCGGTTGGGCAACCAGGCCGCCGCCGAGGAGGCCTACAAGAAGGCGCTCAACCTGGAGACGACGGCCTCCGGGCCGCTTCTCCAGCTCCTGCGCATGTACGTGCCCCAGCAGCGGTTCACGGACGCCATTCGCATCCTCAACCGGCTCATCCAGCAGAGCGACGAGAGCCAAAAGAAGGGCAAGTACGCCTGGATGGCCGCGGTCATGTACCGCGACAACCTCCATGACGAGGAGCAGGCCATCAAGTACATGAACCTCACGCTGGACTTCAACGTGTCCAAGCTGGAGGCCTTCCAGTCCATCGACCAGATCCTCACCCGCCAGCGTGAGTGGAAGGCGCTGGAGCAGAACTACCGCAAGATGATCCAGCGTGTGCAGAAGGCTGGCAGCTCCTTCGACAAGGGGCCCGCGCTGCTGTTCACCCTGTATCGCAACCTGGGCGAGGTCTATCGCTCGCGCTTGCGGCGGCTGGATTACGCCATCAGCGCCTATGAGCTAGCGAGCAAGTCGCGGCCCAACGACACGGCTATCCGAGAGATCCTGGCCGAGCTCCACGAGACCCAGGGCGACCTGGGCAAGGCGGTGGACCAGCACCGCTACATGGTGGCGCGGGATCCCCAGCGCTTCGAGAGCTACCACAAGCTCTACGGTCTGTATCGCAAGGCCAAGAACCACGACCACGCCTGGTGCGTGGCGGGCCTGCTGTGCACGCTGGGCAAGGCCACGGACGAGGAGGACAAGTTCTACCACGAGTACGTCTCCCAGGACGTCGTGGAGACGAACCGCGTCCTCGACGACACGGCGTGGCACTCGCTGGTGGCCCCGGAGGGCCAGGTGCGCCTGCTGGGCGAGGCCTTCTTCGTCATCTATCAGATGCTGGGCAAGGCCACGGGGCAGAAGACCCTCAAGGACTACGGGCTCAAGAAGCGCGACCGCTTGGATCTGTCCGAGCGCTCGCTCATCGCCTCGGTCATCGGGCCGGTGAGCCGTGTGCTCAACATCACGCCCCCGGACATCTACCGCAGTCAGACGGCCATGGGCATCCAGATCCTGCCCACCTACCCGCTGACCATGGTCATCGGGCCGGACATGGAGCAGGGGCAGAGCCCCAAGGCGTTGGCCTTCCGCGTGGCCAAGCACCTCACGTACATGCACCGCTGGCACGTCATGGCGGCGCTTTACGACCACCGGGCGCTGGACCTCATGTTCCTGGCCGCGGCCACCCTGGCCGACCCCGGCTTCGAGATGCCCATCCGTGCGGACCTCGACGAGGCCCAGATCGCCAGCATCCAACAGCAGGTGGGGGCCATCCACGAGACGCTCGCCAAGAACTCCACCGCCCAGCAGCGGACCATGCTCCAGCAGATCTTCGCCGAGTACTGGGCGAAGAACGACTTCCCCAAGATCGGCGCCTGGCACCGGGCCGTGGAGCTCACCGCCAACCACGCCGGCCTCTTGGCGGCCGACGACATCGAGCTGGTGGGCAGCATCCTCCGCGACGAGGTCGCTGGCACCTCCAAGCTGGGGCGCGGTGACAAGCTCAAGGATCTCGTCATCTACGGCATTAGCGATCGCTACTTCAAGCTGCGCGAGGCGCTCGGCGTGAAGATCGACTACTCGGAGCTGTTCGGATAGGCGGCACCGTCCTGCCCGGGGTCCTCTACGTCGTGGGGACCCCCATCGGGAACCTGGAGGACATCACCTTCCGGGCGGCGCGGATCCTCCGCGAGGTGGACCGCGTCGCCTGCGAGGACACCCGGGTGACCCGTGTCCTCTGCGACCACCTGGGCGTAGACACGCCCCTGCTGCGCCACGACGCCCACAACCAGCGCAAGAGCACGCCGGGCATCTTGGCGCTGTTGGAGCGAGGGCTCTCCGTGGCCTTGGTCACCGACGCCGGGACGCCAGGGATCAGCGATCCGGGCGCCCACCTCGTCGCCGAGGCCCTCGCCGCGGGCCACGAGGTCGTCCCCGTGCCGGGACCCAGCGCCGTCGTCACGGCCCTCAGCGCCAGCGGATTTCCGTCCCAGGCGTTCTGCTTCCACGGGTTCGTGCCCAAGAGGGCCAAGGAGCGCCGTCGGATCTTTGGTGCCCTCCCTCCGGGCACCCACGCCCTGTACTGCCCGGCGCGGGACCTCCCAGCGGTGGTGGCCGACCTCGCGGCCAGCGCCCCGGATGCCGTCGTCGCCGTGGCCCGCGAGCTCACCAAGCAGCACGAGGCCTGGTTCCGAGGCGCCGCCTCCGAGGTGGCCGAGCGGCTGGCGCAGGGCCCCCCGCCACGCGGGGAGGCGGTGCTCATCGTGCGGGTGCCGTCGCCCCAGGGGGCGCTCCGGGACGAGGCGATCGCCGCCGCGTTGGCGGGCCCCCTCGCGGCGGGCAAGGGGACGCGCCAGGCCGCGGCGGAGGTCGCAGAGGCGCTGGGCGTGTCCAGACGCCGCGCCTACCAGGTCGCTCTGCGCCTACCGCGCGAGCCGCGCGAGCCGTAACGCACGCTGGCGTCCCCTGCGGTTGCCCGCCAGGCCCGCGGGTGCTAGACGCCAGCCATGCTCGACCAAGACATCGCGTGGCGTGAGGCGCCCCTGGCCGTCGTGGACGTGGAGACGACGGGCCTCAAGGGGGATGAGGACCGCATCATCGAGATCGCCATCGTGCACATGCGCGGCGACCAGGTGGAGGATGTCTACTCGACGCTCGTGGACCCCCAGCGCGAGCTCCCGCCCGAGGTGACGAAGATCACGGGCATCAAGCCCGAGGACCTGGACGGCGCACCGATCTTCGCGGACATCGCCGCGGAGGTCGCCAGGCGCCTGGAGGGGCGCGCTTTCGTGGCGTACAACCTCACGTTCGACAAGGGGTTCATCGTCCACGAGCTCCAGCGCGCCGGGCTCGCCTGGCCGGACACGGTGGAGATCGACCCCCTCATCTTCGTCCGGGAGCTCCACCAGAACCAGGGCTCCAAGCGGCTGGGGGCCGTGGCCGAGCGCCTGGGCGTCCCCTTGGATGACGCGCACCGCGCCGCGGCGGACGCCGAGGCGGCGGGTCACGTCTTGTTCGCCCTGGCCGAGCAGCTCCCCGAGCGCCTGGGCGACCTCGTCCTGCTCCAGCGGCAGTGGGGCCAGGCCCAGGCGAACCGCATGGCGAGCTGGCGCAGCCGGAGGGGGGGCGACGCCTTCGCCGCCCCCGTGGCCGACATGACGGCCGCCGACCGCGGCAACGCCCTGGGCCCCGCGTACATCTATGGGGACGACAGCGATCCCGTGCGGGCGATGTTCCAGCACCTCCCGGCCTCGGGGAGTCGTCGGTAGCTCGCCTCACGGGGAGGTTGGTGTGGGGGAGGCTGGTGCGCGCCGTGGGGTTGCCGCCTGACCGAACCCAGGAGGCTCAACGGAGGATCGTATGCAAGGAGAGGCGGACGACAGCGTGGTGGTGGTGCTGTGCACTTGCCCCCCCGCGACGGCTGAGGGCATCGCCCAGACCGTCGTCGACGAGCGGCTCGCGGCGTGCGTGAACATCGTGCCCGCCGTCACCAGCGTCTATCGCTGGAAGGGCGAGGTTCAACGCGACGAGGAGGCGCAGCTCGTCATGAAGACCACGGCGGCGCGGTTCGACGCCTTGAGCGCCCGCGTGGCGGCCCTCCACCCCTACGAGACCCCGGAGATCCTGGGCCTCCCCGTGGGTGGGGGGGCGCCTGGCTACCTGGCTTGGGTCGCTCGTGCCGTGGAGCCTCCGGACGAGGACTGAGCCTCTGGACGGCGGGCGTCACGGGCGCGGGAGAACACGCGCGCAGCGGGTGGAATAGGAGGGTCCGGGGCGGGGTTCCGGGCCCCAGACGTGAACCCACGGGCGCCCCGAGCGGCGCCGAGGGAGAGTAGCTCATGCAGGGAGATGTCCGCGTCATCAACGAGCTGGTGCGCGCGCAGAGCGCCTTCGTCGACGACCTCTTTCGCGAGGTGGGGGGCGTCATCGTCGGGCAGCGGGAGATGGTCGAGCGCATCCTCATCGGGCTCCTCACGGGGGGCCACGTGCTCCTGGAGGGCGTCCCGGGGCTGGCGAAGACCCTCACGGTGAACACGCTGGCGTCCATCATCGACGCGACCTTCCACCGCATTCAGTTCACGCCCGACCTCCTGCCCGCGGACCTCGTGGGCACCATGATCTACCACCAGCAGACGGGGGAGTTCACCCCGAAGAAAGGCCCGCTGTTCGCGAACCTCGTGCTGGCGGACGAGATCAACCGCGCCCCGGCCAAGGTCCAGTCCGCGCTGCTGGAGGCCATGCAGGAGCTGCAGATCACCATCGGTGACACGACCTTCCCGCTGGCCCAGCCCTTCTTGGTCCTGGCGACCCAGAACCCCGTGGAGCAGGAGGGGACCTACCCCTTGCCCGAGGCCCAGGTGGACCGCTTCATGCTCAAGGTGGTCGTCGGCTACCCCTCGCGCGAGGAGGAGCTGCGCATCATGGACATGATGATGGGAGAGCCCCCGGCGCCCCCCAAGGCCGTGGTGACCCCCGCCCAGATCCTGGAGGCGCGGGACGTCGTCAACCAGGTCTACCTCGACGAGCGCATCAAGCGGTACATCGTCGATCTCGTGTTCGCCACGCGGGAGCCCGCCAGCGTGGGCAAGGGCGAGCTCAGCGACTTCGTGGAGTACGGCGCCTCCCCGCGCGCCAGCATCTACCTGGCTCGCGCGGCGCGCGCCCACGCCTTCTTGCAGCGGCGGGGCTACGTCATCCCCGAGGACGTCAAGGCCGTGGGGCTGGATGTGCTGCGACACCGCGTGACGCCCACCTACGAGGCGGAGGCCGAGGAGCTCACGAGCGAGGACCTCGTGCGCCGCTTCTTCGAGCTGGTCGAGGTGCCCTGAGGGGGCCCCTGACGCCGAGGAGGCACCCATGGTGGACGAAGATGAGGCCCGCTCGCGCGCACCGCTGAGCCGCGAGCTGCTCAAGAAGCTCCGGAAGATCGAGATCGTCACGCGACGCAAGGTCAACGACCAGCTCGCGGGCCAGTACCATTCGGTCTTCAAGGGCCGCGGGATGAGCTTCGACGAGGTCCGGCAGTACGAGCCGGGCGATGAGATCCGGTTCATCGACTGGAACGTCACCGCCCGAAGCCACGACGTCTACGTGAAGCGCTTCGTGGAGGAGCGCGAGCTCACGGTGCTCCTCGCCGTGGACGTGAGCGCCTCCCTGCGCTTCGGCTCCGTGGTCCAAGCCAAGCGCGACGTGGCCGCCGAGCTCACCGCGCTGCTCGCCTTCAGCGCCATCAAGAACAACGACCGCGTGGGGCTCGTGCTGTTCAGCGACCACGTGGAGCGCTTCGTGCCTCCCAAAAAGGGGCGCAAGCACGTCATGCGCCTCATCACGGAGATCCTCCACTACGAGCCCGCCAGCCCCCGGACGGACCTCGGCGACGCCCTGGGCTACCTCTCCAAGATCCTCCGGCGGCGGGCCACCGTCTTCGTCCTCAGCGACTTCCAAGCCCCCCCGGAGTCCTTCGACAAGCCCCTGCGCGTCGTCGCCCGCCGCCACGACCTGGTGCCCATCGTCATCCGGGACGCCATGGAGGCCGAGCTCCCCAACGTCGGCCTCGTACTCGTCGAAGACCTGGAGACCGGCGCCACCCGCTGGCTCGACACGGCGAGCGCCAAGGTCCGCCAGCGCTACCGCGAGGACGCCGCCGTGGCCCACGCCCGCCTCCTCCAGCACTTCCGGCGCCTCCGCGTGGACGCCATCGACATCCGCACGGGCGGCAGCTACGTCAAGGCCCTGGTCCAGTTCTTCCAGCTCCGCGCGAGGCGCCAGTGAGTCGCCGCCGCCCCGCCCTCGCTGGTGCCGGCCTCGCCGTCGCCGTCGCCGCGACCCTCGCGGGCTTGACCGCCGCCCCGGGGGCGCCCGGTCGCGCCGCCGCCCCCGCGCCGGCCACGCCCGCGCTTGCCCCCACGACCTCCCAACTCCCCGCCGCGGGCCAGGCCCCGGCGGTGCCCACCTCGGCAAGCGCCGACGGCGTCACCGTCCGCGCGGCGCTCGACCCCGCCCAGGGCCCCGTCCATCTCGCCGACCGCCTCTCCCTGGTCGTCACCGTGACGGCGCCCGCGGGCTCCTCGGTCTTCGTCCCCTCCAACCCCGACCTCGGCTCTTTCGCCCTGGTGGGTTCCAAGCGACATGACGTCGCCGGGCCCGGGTCTGGCGCCCAGGCCACCGGGACGCAGCCGACCGGCGCCCGACTCACCGAGGTTCACACCTTTCCCCTCGTGGCCTTGAGGCTCGGCGTGGAGCCCATCCCGCCCATCGAGATCCCCTATCGCCTCCCCGACGGCACCACGGGCACCGTCCACACGCCCCGTCTCCCCGTGCGGGTGGTGGGCTATCTCGACGGCGTGTCTTCCCCGGCGCTGGGGCCCGCGCCTCCGCCGGCGCCCGTCATCAGCACGAACTGGACCCTCATCTGGGTGCTGGGGGTTGTGGGCGGTGCCGTGGTCGCGACCGTCATCACCCTCCTGGTGCTCCGCCTGCTCCGCCGCCGCCTCCTGGCGGCCGTGCCGCCGCCCCCGCCGCTTCCCCCGAACGAGCTCGCCCTCTCCAAGCTCGCCGCCCTGGAGACCGCCGACCTCGACCCCACGGCGCGGTACGCCGGCGCCGTGGACGTCCTGCGCGAGTATCTCGGCGGGCGCTACGGCTTCGACGGGCTGGAGAGCACCACCCGCGAGCTCCTGGCGGCGCTGCGGGAGGCGGATCTCAAGGGGGTGACCGACACCGAGATCCGCGCCATGCTCGACGAGGCCGATCTCATGAAGTTCGCGCGCCTCACCGCCACGGACGAGCAGGCGCGCCGCCGCATCGTGGACGTGCGCGCCGTGGTGGACAAGACGTGGGAGGAGCCCGAGGAGGCGCCGGACGAGGGCGCCGACCCCGAGGCGCAGTCCTTGGAGCCCGCGAGCAAGGCGGCGCGCGTGCGGGCCGGGCTCGTGGACGTGGGACTCTTCGGCGCGCTGTCCGCCGCTGCGCTGGGGCTCCTCTGGACCTTGGGCCTCAGCGCCTGGGGATGGGTCGCCGTGGTGCTCTTCGGCGCGCTCCTGGCCGCCCGCGACCTCGCCGGGCCTGGCAGCCCGGGCAAGGCCCTGTGGAACCTCCAGGTCGTGCGGGCGGACGACGGGCGCACGCCGGCCTCGCGGGGGGCGCGGCTCAAGCGCAACGCGCTGCTGCTCCTGGCGCCCCTGGGGTTGCCGGTGGAGAGCCTCGTCCTCATCTACCACCCCCTGGGGCAGCGGCTGGGCGACCAGTGGTCCGGCACCCAGGTCGTCCGCGCCGAGCCGCCGGCGCCACGCGCGGGGCAGGCGCGAGGAGGTCGCGCGTGAAGCTCTTGGACCTCTGGTGGGACGCCCCTTGGTTCTTCTTGGCGCTGGCCGTCGTGCCCCTGCTCGCGTGGCGCATGGCGCGCCTGCGCCACGTGGGGCGCGTGCCCGTCCCGCGGCTCGACGCCCTCGCCGCTGCGGGCCAGGGGGTCGTGGCGCGCCTGTGGTGGGTCCCCGACGCCCTGCGCTTGGTGGCCCTCACCGCCCTCATCCTCGCCCTCGCGCGGCCCCAGACCGAGGACCGGCAGGTGCTCAGCGGGGAGGGCGTGGACATCATGCTGGCGCTCGACATGTCGGGGTCCATGAACAGCGTGGACCTCCCCGCCGACGAGCTGGATGACGTGCTGGCGCGGGGAGAGCGCCCCAAGAACCGCTTCGAGGCGGCTCGGCAGATCCTCAAGCGGTTCATCGCCTCGCGCCACGGCGACCGCATCGGGCTCGTGATCTTCGGCGCCCAGGCGTGGCTCAAGTTCCCGTTGACGCTGGACTACAGCCGCCTCGCGCGGACGCTGGACGAGCTCGTCCTGGACAACGGCTACGCCGACCGATCCACGGGGCGCTGCTCCAACGGGTGCACCATCAGTGGGGCGGGCACGGCCATCGGCGACGCCCTGGGCCGCGCCTACAACCGCCTGCGCCGCTCCAAGGCCAAGACGAAGCTCGTGCTCCTCATCACCGACGGCAAGCAGGAGGGGGGGAAGCTCGACGCGGCGGCCATCGCGCGGCACATCCGCGACCTGCCCCCGGGCGAGCGCGTGCGCGTCTACACCTTCCTCGTGGGGTCCAACGACCAGAGCTGGCTGCCCCAGCGCGACTTCCGCGGGCGCCCCTTGCGGGATGGAGCCGGGCACTACGTCTACACGCGCCCGCGCCAGCCCTTCCCCGTGGACCCCGCCCTGCTCCAATCCGTCGCCGCGATGACGGGCGGCAAGTTCTACGCCAGCTACAATGAGGAGAAGTTCCGCCAGGACGTGGCGGATCTGGAGCGCACGGTCTTCAAGCACAAGGTCCACGTGAGTCGCGCCGACGTCTTCCTGCCGCTGGTGCTCCTGGGCCTCTTGGCGTTGGCGCTGGAGTGGGCGCTGCGCTTCACGCGCTGGAGGGGGGTGGCATGAACGACCTCACCTTCGGGGACGTGGGCGCTTGGCTCTGGGGCGCCGTGGCGCTGGGGCTGTTCTGGGGGTTCCTCTGGCTGGGGACTTGGCGCCGCGGCCGGCTGGAGGAGCTCGCCGCGCGGGGCCCCCTGCCCGGGCTGCTGGACTCCCGGGCGCGGGGGCTCCAGCCGGCGCGCGCGGCGCTGGTCGTCCTGGCGGCCGTGCTGCTCACGTTGACCCTCATGCGGCCCCAGTTCGGGGCGCGCGAGACCGAGGTGAAGAACCTCGGCATCGACATCGCCGTGGCTCTGGACGCCTCCAAGTCCATGAAGGTCAAGGACGTGGTGCCCGATCGCCTCCAGGCGGCGCGCGTGGAGGTGAAGCGGCTCCTCCACACGCTCACCGGGGGCCGGGTGGGGCTCGTGCCCTTCGCGGGCCTGGCCTTCGTCCAGACGCCGCTCACCAGCGACTTCGACGTCGTGGAGACCTACCTCGACGACCTCCGCGTGGAGGACATGCCGCGTGGGGGCACCGCCATCGGCCCCGCCATCATCGAGGCGCTGCGCGTGCTCGTGCCGCCGGAGCAGCTTGAAGGGACGGCGGCCGAACTGCCCCCGAGCGCCGCCGGGACCGAAGGGGACGACGCACAGCCCCCCGAGGACGAGGGGGGGCTGCTGGGCGCGCTGGCGGCCGAGAGCTACAAGGGCGCGAAGAACAAGGCCATCATCTTGTTCACGGACGGCGACGACCACGAGGGGGATCCCCTCGCGGCCGCGGACCTGGCCGCCAAGCTCGGCGTGCGCATCTACACGGTGGGCGTGGGGACCTCCCAGGGGCGGCCGGTCCCCATCGTGAACGAGGAAGGCAAGGTCACGGGCACCCTCAAGGGGCCCGACGGCACGCCCATGTTTAGCGAGCTCAACGCCGAGCTCCTCACCAGGATCGCCGAGAAGACCGGCGGGGCGTACTTCCACCTGGGCCCCGACGGGTTGGCCGACGAGCTGGTGGGCGCCATGGACGCCCTGGAGAAGCGCGAGTTCGAGGCCACGTTCCAGGAGCTCTCCGCCGACCGGTACCAGGTGACCCTCGTGCCGGCCGTGTTGCTGCTGCTCATCGAAGCGTGGCTGAGCAGCCGGCGGCGTCGAAGGAGGTCCCCATGAGGTGCACGACAGGGCGCGGGCCGGGCCGGGTGCCTGGGCGCGGTGCCCCGCGAAGGGTTCGGGGCGCCGTGGTCTGGGGTGGGCTGCTGGCGCTGGTCGTGGCGGGGGGCTTCCTGAGCGCCTGCGACGGCGAGGCCTTCAAGACCGACAACGGCGTCGTCGCCGAGGGCAACGAGGCGCTGCGCGCCGGGCGGGGCGAGGAGGCGCTCGCCAAGTACGACGAGGCCGTGAAGGAGGTCCCTGAGAGCCCCGCGCTCCACTACGACCGGGGCATGGCCCTCAGCGAGCTCGGCCGCCACGACGAGGCCACCCAAGAGCTCCTGCGCGCCACCGGCGCCCACGACCGCGCGCTTCGTCAGCGCGTGGCCGCGGCGCTGGGGACGGCCTACGCCCGGTGGGCGTTGGCGCTGGAGAACCGCGCCAAGAGCGCGCCAGCACCCGGCCCCGGCGCGGCGGGGGGCAAGGGCCAGGGGAAGGGCGGCGGACAAGGCGCCGGGGTGGCCGTGGGCGGGGCGGCAGGCGGGGCGAGCCCGGGGGGCGCAGCGGCGCCGGACGAGGGGGAGGATCCCGCGAAGGCCCAGGAGGCCGAGGCCCTGGAGAAGTGGCAGCGTGCGGTGGAGCACCTGGACCGCGCCCTGACGCTGGACCCCACCGACGAGGCCTCCCGGCAGACTCTGGAGGTCGCCTTGGCGCGCGTGGACCCGCCCTGCGCGGCGCGGGACGACGATATGGAGCCCAACCAGACCGAGGGGCAGGCCGCCGAGATCGCCCTGTCCAAGCCCCAACCCACGCAGAGCGGCGGTGAGGCCCCCGACCCGTCCGGGGACGTCCTCACTTGGCACCGGCAGCTCATGTCCTGCCCCGACGACCCGGACGTCTTTCGGGTGCACCTCCAGCCCGGCGATCGCCTGGAGGCTCACGTGGAGGGCGACCCGGCCAAGGGACGCCTCGCCTTGCGGCTCGGGGCACCTCGTGGGGGGGGCGCGGCGGGGACCCCGTCCGCCGCCGCTCACGCGGGCGCCCCCGAGGCGGGCGACGTGCCCACGCGCGTCCAGACGCGGGCCCCGGCCGGCGCCGAGGGCGACTACTTCTTGCACGTGGACAACGTGGATCTCGGCGAGGTCCCTTACGCCCTGGACGTCAAGGTGCGGCCCGCGTGCGAGCGCACCGAGGATCGGTTCGAGGACAACGATGACGCGGCCCACGCCCAGACCGTGACCCCGGGGCCGCTGCCTGGCCTCAAGCTCTGCCCCGGAGATCCCGACTGGTTCGCCGTCACCTTGGCCCAGGGGGAGAGCCTGTTCGTCTACGTGACCCCCGCCAAGGCCGAGAGCGACGAGGAGGACGGGGGCGCCTCCGCGCCGGTCGAGCGCGGCGCGAGCGGCGCGACGCAGGGTCCGCTGTCGCTGACCATCACCGACGAGGCTGGCTCCTTCACCGACCACGGAGGGCCCACGGGGGAGGGCGCCCAAGCCGGGCGCGTGGCGAGCCTCCTCACGCCGGGTGAGGGGCGCTACCTCATCGGGATCTCGGGCGGACCCGACGTGGAGCAGCGGTACGACCTCACCGTGCGCGTCATCCCGCCGTGTCCCGACGGGGACGACGAGCACGAGGACAACGACATCCCCGAGGACGCCACCGTCGTGAATCCCGGGCAGCAGGCGCCGTCCGGGGGGCCAGCTCAGCCCGGCGCCCAGCCCAGCGGCAATCCGGGGGCCCCCATGTTCCTGCGCATCTGCCCCGGCGACCCGGACTGGTTCCAGGTGGACGTCCAGCCCGACAAGCCCGTGGTCGTCTCCGCGGTCTTCGAGCACCGCAAGGGGGACTTGCGCCTCACCCAGTACGACGCCACCGGGCAGGACGAGCTCGCGCGCTCGGACACATCCTCGCCCACCCGCAACGGCGAGGCCCTCACCCTTCAGGCCCCCAAGCCCGACCAGGCGGCGTCAGCCGCTGGGGCGACCGTGGGCGGGGCGGGTTCCTCGGGGGGCGGCTCGAACGCGCCGAGCGCCGGCCCGCCGCCCGAACCCACGACCTACACGCTCAAGGTCGAGGGCGTCACGCCGACCGTGGAGAACTTCTACCTCTTGGAGTTCAAGCAGCCCAAGGGGGGAGGCGACCAGGGCCAGCAGAAGGACGAGGACAAGCAGAAGGACGAGGACAAGCAGAAGAACAAGGACCAGCAGAAGGACAAGGACCAGCAGAAGGACAAGGACAAGGGCGACCAGCAGCAGCCCCAGCAGCCCAAGCCCAAGCAGCCCAAGCCCCAGCCGCTCGAGGACGCCCTCGACAAGCTCGATCACAACCCCGAGAATCTCGAAGCCCAGCGGGCGGAGCAGCGGAGCCCGCTGAGCCGGCGGCCGCCGCGCAAGGACTGGTAGGACAAGGTGAAGACGCTCCGCACCCAGGCGGTCGCCCGCGGGGCGGCCGCCATCCTGGTCATGGCGGCCGTGCTGGCCGTCAGCTCGGCAGGCCACGCCCAGGCCTCGGGCGGCGCGCGTGTCACGGTCGAGGTGGACGCGCGGGTGCTGACCCTGGACGACGACCTCGGCGTCATCCTCACGTTGGAGGGGGCCTACGACGCCTATCGCGAGCCCGGGTTCGACGACTTCGACGTCGTGAACCGAGGGCAGTCCAGCCGCATCACCATGGTGAACGGGCGCATCGATCGAAGCCTCACCCTCACCTATCGCGTGGTGCCCAAGCGCGCTGGGATGCTCACCATCGGTTCCGCGGCCGCGCTCCGCGGTGGCCGCGTCGTCGCCCGGTCCAAGCCCATCACCGTCCGCGTGACGCCCGCGCGGGATCCCGCCGCGGCTCCACCCGGGCAGCTCCCCTCGGCGGCGGCGCTCGCGGGCAAGCCTTTCTTCCTCCTCGCCACGACGCAGCGCGACACCTACTACGTGGGGGAGCCCTTCGTGATCTCCTGGGACCTCTATTTCCGGCGCGATGTGAACGTCGAGAGCTGGGAGCTGGTGCGCGCGCCCAAGCTGGATGGGCTTCTGGTGGAGGAGCTGCTGGACCCGGCGAACCCGCCGCGCGTGCGGGACCGGCGCGTGGGGAGCCGCCTCATGCGCGTGGCGCCGCGCTCCGTCCAGCTCGCCACGCCCTTGCGTCCTGGCAAGGTCACCGTGGGATCCATGACCGGCCGCATTCGCGTGGGCGACCTCTTTCGGATGCAACGGCGAACGGTTCGCTCCCAGCCCTTCACCCTGACCATCAAGCCGCTCCCCGACGAGGGGCGGCCCGAGGGCTTCGTCCCCTCCCACATCGGGACCTTCAACCTCACGGCCCGCGTGTCGGACAACACCGGCAACACCCCCAAGAAGCTGCGGACGGGCCAGCGCCTCGTGCTCACGGTCACCGTGTCCGGCACGGGGAACCTGGTGGGCGTCAAGCGGCCCGAGATCGTCGACCCCGCCGGGCGCTTCAACGTCACGCCGTCGTCCACCGAGGACCACATCGACAAGGACGCCGCCGGGGTTCACGGCGAGCGCAGCTTCGAGTACCTCCTCACCCCCACCAAGCCCGGGAGCTTCAACACACCCGAGGTGCGGTTCGCCTTCTTCGACCCCCGCAAGGGGGCCTATCGCGTCGCCCAGGTGCCGGGCACCCCGGTGACCGTCGAGGGCCCGGAGATCCGCCGCGACCAGGGCGGCGCCGCTTATGAAGGCGAGGACATCGGGCCCATCTTCGAGGGCGTCCAGATCCACCCCCACAGCCGCCGCCCCCTGGCCGTTACGCCGCTGTTTTGGGTCTTGGCCGCCATCCCCCTGGCGCTCTTTCTGGTGGTCGAGACCCGCTACCGCCTCCGTCGGCGGGCCGCGGCCAACCCCCAGGGGCGGCGCTATCGGGGCGCCCACTCCAACGCCCGCAAGCGGCTGCGCGCCGCCGAGCAGGCCGCCCGGGATGGACTCGTCAAGGACTTCTACGGCCAGCTCTCGCGCGCCCTCACCGGCTTCGTGGAGGAGCGCGCCAATCTCCCGGTGACCGGCATGACCCACGACGAGCTCCGGACCCGGATGCAGGACGTGGGCTACGACGCGGCCCTCGTCGATCGGCTCATCACCGAGTTGGAGAACTGCGACTTCGCCCGCTTCGCCCCCGCTGCCTCCGCCGACGCCCAGATGCGCGACAGCCTCGCCCGCGTCCGTGGCCTCGTCGACGAGCTGGCGCGGGTTCAACCCAGGAGGTCGCCGTGAGCACGCGCCTCGACACCCCGCCCGCGCCCGTGCGCCCGCATCGGGCGCGACGGTGCCCCCGCGGCCCACATCCGAGGACTCTGTTGTTGGCCGCGATCGTGATGACCTCCGCGGGAGACGTGGAGCCCGCCCTCGCGGCCACGCCCCAGCCGCCGCCAGCCGCGACCTCCACCGGCGCCTCGGCGCCCGGCCAGGCAGCGCCTGCGGCCGCCCCTCCCAGCCGCGCCGAGCCTCCCGCCGGGGACACGGCCCAGGCCCTGTTCGAGGCGGGCAACGCGCGCTACGTCAAGGGGCAGTATGAGGCCGCCGCTCGCCTGTATGCCCGCGCCCTCCGCGAGCACCACGTGGACGACCCGCACCTCTACGCGAACCTGGGAGACGCCTACTTCCGGCTGGGCCAGTGGGGCAGCGCCATCTTCTGCTACCGGCGGGCCCTGCGGCTGCACCCGCCCGACGACGCGGCCGCGCGCATCCGAGCCAACCTGGAGACCACCCGGCGGCTCCTCCAGAAACGCTATCGAGCTTCGGGCACCAAGAGCCAGTTCATCTACACCGAGCCGGGCGGCTTCCTCTACGCCCTCACCCACGTCCTCCCCGGCGGGTGGCTCGCCACCCTGTTCCTGGTGTTGTGGACCCTCGCCCTGGGCGCCCTGGTGTGGCGGCGCCTGCGGCCCGGCGGCAAGGCGCCCGCGGCCGTGGCCCTGGGCGCCGGCCTCGCGGCGACCCTCTTTGGGCTCCTGCTGTGGGGCCAGGTCTACGCCGACCGCTCATTCCGGCTGGGCGTCATCGTTCAGGACGAGGTCGTGCTCCACGAGGGACGGCACCGCGACGCACGCGGGGTGGACATCCCCGAAGGGATGGAAGTCCGGGTCCTGGAGGCGGACGAGGCCTGGGCGCGCGTGGAGCTGGCGAACGGGCGTGAGGGCTGGGTGCCCACGGAGAGCGTCAAGGAGATCTGATCCCGCGCGTGCCGCGCTCGCGTGGCGGTTCGCCAGCCCACGGCCTCGCGCGCCCGCCGCGCACTCACCCCGGGTTGTGGGTCATGCCTCTCGCGGCTTGTCGCGCTTGGGGGGCTTGGCCTCGCCCGCGCCCTCCTTGCGCCGGCCGCGGCGCGGTCGGCGGCGGCGCCGTCGCCCGTCGCGTCCGCCTGGCTTCCCCTCGCCGTGCTCGTCCTGGGGGCGTCGGGTTCGCTTGGGCGCGTTCTCCACCGCCACGCCGTGACCCGCGGCGAGGCTCTCGATGAGGCCCTCAATCCCTGGGGCCTCCATGGGCAGGAAGGTCGCGAAGCGGCCCAGGTCTTCGAGTTGGGCCATGGGGCCCGAGGCGCCCAAGGTGGGCCGACCCGCGCGCGCCGCCTCCTCGATGTCCAGGTCTCGCCCCAGGAGCTTCCCCCGGGCCACGAGCCCCACCACGCCAGCGCGCACCGTGTCGGGCCACGCGGCCGGCGTCCGGGTGACCTCCCCCTCCACGTCGGTGTGGGGGGACACCGGGAGCACGACGCCGCCCATCTCGGCCACCGCCTCCGCCATGAGACCCAGGTCGGTGAGGGACTCCAGCACGTCGAAGTTCGCGGTCTCCCAGTCCGGGACCACGACCAGGGCGCGAAAGCCCGGCCCGTAGAGGACGCAGCCCGGCCACAGGTGCACCCCCGCAGCTTCACCGGCCTCGGCGAGTTCCTCGGGCGCGGGGAGCTCGTCGGGCGCGTCGGCCACATAGACCACCGCGTCCAGGTGGCGCTCGGCGGCGCGCTGGGCGACCTCGTCCGGGGCGCCCGCGGCGGCGGGAAAGAAGACGTCAACCAGTAGATGCTTCATCGGAACGGACCGTACAGGGCTCCGCGCGGCGAGACAACCGCCACCTCACCGCGTGCGCCGCGGGCGGCGCCGCCGCGCCGGACTCCCGGACCTTGCGCAGACGCGACCTCCTGCACTCGATCTCCCAGCGTGGCTGGTGGACTCGAGCGTCCCCCGAGCCGCCACTTACCTGGATCCCGCTCTGGGATCCGGCTTTGGATCCCGCGTGTGGGCTGCGTCGAGCTGCGCGGCCCCACAAGCGGCTGGCAGCTCGACGTGACGCGGCCACGCCTCCGCGCCCAGCCGCTCGCCTCCTTGCCCAAACGCGGCCTCCTGCGCCTCGGTCC